>JAYKIG010000001.1:0-3320 GCA_035286045.1 Cyanobacteriota bacterium
CTCGGATGGGTTTTGATCCCCGCCGTTGGCGGTCTCCACCCCGCAGTCGGCCGATCACCGCCAATGTGGAGGCCCTGCTCGCTGAAAACGAGGCCCTGCGCCGCGAGGTGTGGGCCCTGCGCCAGCAATTGGAGCTGCAGCGCCACCACGGCCCCACCCGGGTCACCAACGGTGCGGCGCCGGGCCTCACCCAGCAGCAGGCGGAGCGCTGGTGTGAGGCGATGGCCCGCCATCCCGGCTGGTCGGGCTTGCGGGTGGGTCCGCCCGGGGGCTTGCGGGGCCTGATCGAGGAGCTGCGGCGCCAGTGGTGGAACCCTGCCCTGAGCCTGGAGGAGGAGCTCAATCGCCACAACCCCGGCCTGGGCAGCGAGCTGGCGGCCGCCCTGCGGGGGCCCCACAGCCGGGGGCGCTGGGCCGTGCGGGCGGCCTTTGCCCTCTACGGGCCCCGGGCCATGGAGTGGCTCAACGAAGACCCCCTGCGGGTCGTGGAGGAACTGCGGCAGCGGGTGGAGCGGCTTGAACAGCGCCAGGGACGGGGCCAACGGCGGGGCACCCGCACGGAAAACCACAGCCAGGCCCGGACGGAGACATCCGAAGGCGATCCCCGGCGAGAGGCCCTGCGGCTGCTGGGCCTGGAGGGAGGCGCGAGCCCCCAGGCGATCAAACGGGCCTACTGGCGCCTGGCCAAAACCCACCACCCCGATCTGGGGGGAGACGCGGAAGCCTTTCGCGCCATTGATGCGGCCTACCGCCTGCTGATGGATTGATCCACGGCCGCCACCGATGCCACCATGGAGTCCCTTCGTGTTCGCACGCGCCATGGGCCGCGCCCGTGATCCCTTCCGCATCCCCCGGGCCGGCATCGAGATGGCCCCGGCCGCGGGCCTGGCCGCCCTCGATGTGAACTTCAACGGGGGCCACTTCAGCAACGGCGAATTCCTGGCCGAGTCGACCCTGGGGGGCATGGCGGTGTACGCCTGCTACCAGGCCCTGCTCTCGGCCCTGCGCACCGAAGCCCTGCGCCGCCAGGGCGACATCACCCGGGCCGTGCAGGTGCAGATGATCGCCAGCACGGTTTGGGAATCGGTGAAGCACGGCGCCGCCGTGAGCATGATCCTGGCGGTTGTGCTGCTGGTCTGTCCCTGGCTGAGCCTGCCCCTGTCCGTGTTGGGCCTGGTGGGGATGGGCAAGGCCTCCCTCGATCTGTTCCATGCCTTCTGGGATGCCCTCGATGAGCTGCAGCGAGCCGAGTTGCTGGCGGCCGCCATGGAGGCGGGGGTCAACCTCCGCAGCTACCTGCGGGGCGGCGACGGCGCCTGGGCCTGAGAGCCAGGCTTAGAGCCAACCCCACCAGGCATTTCCTACCTGGAGAATTGCTTTTTGCGGTGTTTTGACTAAAATTTGCCCTGAAAGGTCTTTCGATCTGAGTGGATCGAATCGATCACACACACGGAACGCCATGGCCATGAGGTTTCCCCCGCCTCTCCGGGCTTCTTTTGTGGCCATTGTCTTCACAACCTTGTCCATCGGGGCAGGAGCCCAAGCCCAATCCCTGATCGAAAGCCAGCTGGGAGAAATCACCAGCGTGATCGCCACATCTTTCGAGTCGCAGGATAAGGCCAGCAAACGCCGCAGCTGGCTTTCAATCGAACAGGTTGGGATGGCCCTGCCAACCGATCAAGACCATCATCGCGTGACCCTTTTCGGCTTTCTTCCCACCCCCTGCCATGGGTTGGGTTGGGCGATTCCCAGCGAAGCCTCGGCAGATGGGGTGCTGCACATTGAAGCCTGGTCGATCGACTCAGGACACATCTGCGTCCAGGCGATCCAACCCTTTCAAGCAGAGCTGTCCTTTCGCGTCAGACCCTATGCGATGGTGGCAATCAACGGCGTGATCGCTGAGGGCTTGATCGACTTGATCCCTGAAGAGTCCCCCACCAACGTCCCGGCCCCCCTCTCCCTGGCCGCCGTCCTCGCTGGCTGGCAGAGCGCCCGCCGGCTGCGACGCCGCTGCAGGGGGCGGTAGCCAGCCCAACCATGACCCCCGCCCTGACCCGCGAGATCCTGCAGCGCAGCGGGGAGCACGCACTGCTGGTGGCGCTGGCGGTGGCCCTGGCCCTGCTGATCGCCCTGCCGCTGGGGGTGGCCATCCGGGAGCGGCCCAGCTGGGCCCGGCTGGTGCTCGGCCTGGCCAATGGGGTGCAGACCATCCCCAGCCTGGCCATCTTTGGCCTGCTGCTCACCGTCCCCCTGCTGGGGGGCATCGGCCCCACCCCCGCGGTGGTCGCCCTCACCCTCTACGCCCTGCTGCCCCTGCTGCGGGGGTTGCTGACGGGCCTGGATCAAGTCCCCACGGGCTTGAAGGAAGCAGGCCGGGCTCTGGGGCTGACGTCCCAGCAGGTGTTGCGGCGCGTGGAGCTGCCCCTGGCCCTGCCCAGCCTGATGGCGGGCCTGCGGGTGGCCACCGTGATCACTGTGGGGGTGGCCACCATCGCTGCGGCCATCGGCGCCGGCGGGCTGGGGGTGTTCATCTTCCGGGGCATCGCCACCGTGAACAACACCCTGTTGCTGGCCGGGGCCCTGCCGGCTGCGGCCATCGCTCTGGTGGCCGATGGGGCCCTTGGAGCGCTGGAGCGGCGGCTGTCGGGCAGGAAGCCGGAGGGCCGGAACGAGACCCGGCAGGGGTGCCGCCGAACCTGGCTCAATCGGCGAGGGCAACGACTGCTGGCGGGCGCCCTGATCGGCACCCTGCTGCTCGCCCTACCAGTGGCCTGGCACCACCTGCCCCCCCGCTCAGGAGGGACCGTGGTGATCGGCGCCAAGGGCTTCACCGAGCAGCTGATCCTGGGGGAACTGCTGGCCCAGGAGATCGAGGCACACACCCCCCTGCAGGTGAGGCGGGAGTTCAGCCTGGGCAGCACGGCCCTGGTGCATGAAGCCGTGCGCCAGGGCCGCATCGATGGCTATGTGGAATACACCGGCACGGCCTGGACGGCCATCCTGGGCCAGCCCCCCCTACCCCCCGACCAGCGGGCCGCCGTGGAGGAGCGGGCGCGCCAGCTCTACGCCGAGCGCCTCGGGCTGCGCCTGTTCCCCTCCCTGGGTTTTGAGAACACCTTCGCGATCCTGATCCGACAGGCCGACGGCCAGCGGCTGGGGCTCCGCACCCTCAGCCAGGCGGTGGCGCCCGCCCGGCGCTGGCGAGCGGCCTTCGGGTATGAATTCCTCAACCGGCCCGACGGCTATCCAGGCCTGGCCCGGCGCTACGGCCTGCGGTTTGCCAAACCACCCACGGCCATGGATCTGGGCCTCACCTACCG
>JAYKIG010000002.1:0-25401 GCA_035286045.1 Cyanobacteriota bacterium
GTGGGCTTCCACATGTTGCGCAGCTCCCCCTCCCAGGGGCCCGGATCCTTCGGGGTGTCGGAGCCCAGCCCCCACACCTTGCCCACCTGGTTGGCCACTTCTGGAGAGATCAGCTCCGCCAGGTAGCGGTTCATGGAGCCATAGCCCGTGGCATACACCACCAGCTCGGCCTCCAGCTCGCTGCCATCGCTGAGCACCACTGTGCGGGGCGTGAGCCGGTCGATGGTGAGGCCGCTGCGCAACTTGATCCGGCCATCGGCCACCAGTTCCGAGGCCCCCACATCCAGGTAGTAGCCCGAGCCTCGCCGCAGAAACTTCATGAACACCCCGGAGTCATCAGCGCCGAAATCCAGCAGGAAGCCGGCTTTCTCCAGGCGGGCATAGAGATCGGCATACTCCACCCGCATGGCGTCGTACACCGGCTTCTGCCACTGGGGCAGCAGCTTGTAGGGGATGGAGGCCATCATCAGATCCGACTGCTCGGGGGTGATGCCCCGCGCCAGGGCCTGTTCGGAATAGGAGCCGGCGAAGGCCAGCTTCTCCAGGGCGGGCACCGGCGCAATCAGGGTGGAGCTGCGTTGGAGCAGGGTCACCTCGGCGGCTCCTGCCTCCCACAACCCAGCGGCGATGTCGTGGGCGGAATTGTTGGACCCCACCACCACGCAGCGCTTGCCCCGATAGGCATCGGGGCCGGGATGGGCGCTGGAATGGTGCTGGTCCCCGGCAAACGTCTCCGCCCCTGGCGGGGTGGGCATGAGGGGGTAGCCCGATACCCCCATGGCGAACACAAGCTGGCGGGGCCGCAGCAGATGGTTCTGGCCGTCCCGCACCACCGTCACCTCCCAGCGGCCGGCCCCGGCATCGAAGTGGGCCTTGCGCACCGGAGAGGAGCCCCAGAAGGCCAGGCCCATGACGCTCACGTAGGCCTCCATCCAGTCGGCCAGTTGATCCTTGGGCGTGTAGAGGGGCCAGCCTTCGGGGAAGGGCAGATAGGGGAAATGGCAGTAGTGAACGGGATCGTGGAGGCAGAGGCTCTTGTACCGGCGGCGCCAGTGGTCGCCGGGGCGGGGGAGTTTCTCCACGATCAGGGTGGGCACCTCCAGATGCTTCAGCCGAGCGGCGAGGGTCAGGCCCGCCTGTCCCCCCCCCACGATCAGCACCTCCGGTTGCTTGCTGAAGCCCAGGGCCTGCCGCTCGGCCTCGCGGTGCTCCGCCCAGGAGTGGCGCCCGGGATGCACTCCATGTTCTGCGCCCGCAGGCCGCCGCTGGCGCACCCGTTCCTCGTGGCCCTTCAGTTCATCGAGGGCGGTGAAGAGGGTCCAGGCACGGCCCTCCTTCAGCCGCACCTGGCCCGTGCAGCGACCTACCCGGGTTTCAAAGCCGAACGAGGCTTCCACTCGCCCATGGCTCTCCGTGGCCTCCCCCCGCAACCGGAATCCCTCGGGCGCCACATCGGCTAGACGGGCCGCCAGCATGGCGGCGATGGCGTCCGGTCCTTCTTCGGTGCGAAGGTTCCAGGTGAAGGCCACCAGATCGCGCCAGAAGCACTCTGGGCCAAACAGGGCCACCGCGGCCTTGGCATCGCCAGAATCCATGGCCGCGGCGAAGGAGGCCAACCAGGCTTCGGCGGCTGCCGTGGGGGAGGGGGGGGTGGCCATGGACCGGGCTCGTCAGAGACGTGCCCACCCTGACCTCCCCGGCCGGTGTTGGCCGCGGACGCAACCCTTCCTCACATTCCCTCGGGCACGATGTCTACCACCAGGGCCCGGGCGGGCGTGGTGCCTTCGTTCCGCCACCAGTGGGTGATGCCGCTGCCTTCAAAGACGGTTTCCCCGGGGCCGATCACCCGGGGGGTGAAGTCGGGGCCGCGCCGCTCGGTCATCTGGCCTTCGAGGATGTAGGCCGCACCGGGGCGCTGCTCGTGCTGGTGGATCACGATCGCGCCGCCCGGCGCGATCGTGAGTTCCCGCACCCGCAGCTCCCGCCCCTGCAGGGCGGGGAAGTCGGCTCCGAGGGGCTGGCCGCCGAGGCGCTTCATCGCCATCACCCCCTGGGTTGCCTTGGGCCCCTGGCTCGAGGGCAGGTGTTCATGGACCGGCACCACGGGGGGCTGCTGCTGGCTTGGCGCCGGCGCACCGGCCCCCAGCAAAGCTCCCACGAGGAGCGAACTGGCGAGGATCCTCATGGTGGTGCGCTGGATCCTCACCACGGCAGCACCTCCCCATTGGCATGCCAGAAGGTGCCGGAGGTGTCCAGCGTGAGGGCGTCGAAACGGGCCAGCAGGCCCTGCACCGCAACCGCGGGATCGATGCCCTGGGGGTTGAAGGCCACCATGCGGGTACGCACCAGGCCAGGGTGAAGGATGGCCACGGCGATGCCCCGGGGCCGCAGATCCACGGCGAGGGATCGCCCCGCCATGTTCAGCGCCACCTTCGACATCCGGTAGCCGTAGGAGCCCCCGGAGCTGTTGTCGTCGATGGAGCCCATCCGGCTGGTGATCAGGGCCAGCTTGGCACCAGGGCCCAGCTGGGGCAGCAGGGCCCGGGCCAGGAGCAAGGGGGCGAGGGCATTCACTTCGAACTGGCGGCGGATGCTGGCGGCATCGAGGGTGTCGAGGCCCATGCCCTCCAGGAGGCCCGCATTGAGGATCAGCCCATCGAGGGGCAGCCCCTCGAGCCGCTCCACCAGTGCGCCGATGGCGGCTTCGCTGGTGAGGTCGATCCCCGGCTCAATCCGCACGCCCAGGGCTTTGAGCTCGGGGGAGGCCCTTCGGCAGACGCCGATCACCCGATCTCCCCGCTCCTGGAGCTGGCGGCAGAACTCCAGGCCGATGCCACGGTTGGCGCCGGTGACGAGAAAGGTGCCCATCCGGCCTGCTTGGCGAGGGGGCTTCACCTTAATCATCCTGGAGCAGGCCAGGCGCGCCAGGATGATGTCTTCAGCCTCAGGGCCCTGACCAGGCCGCTCCACCCCCGCCAAGACCCGTGACGCAGACAACAGGCCTGATCACCACGTTCGGGGAGTTTGCCCAACGGGCCAGCTACTCCTTGATGGATTCCCTGCAGGCCGACCCCCAGGCCACCGCCGATGGCCAGGATCACAAGCCCCGCCAGGTGTTCTCCGGTCATTACGTGCCGGTGACGCCCACGCCCCTGCCTGAGCCGGACTACGTGGCGCACAGCGCGACCGTCTTCCAGGAGCTGGGTCTGAGCGAAGAGCTGGCCCACGACGATGCGTTCCTCAGGCTGTTCTCCGGCGACATCACTGTGGCGCAGGAGTCGATGCGGCCATTTGGGTGGGCCACCGGCTATGCCCTCTCGATCTACGGCAGCGAATACATCCAGCAGTGCCCGTTCGGCACCGGCAACGGCTACGGCGATGGCCGGGCCATTTCCGTGTTCGAAGGCGTTTTCCATGGCCAACGCTGGGAGATGCAACTGAAAGGCGGTGGCCCGACGCCCTACTGCCGGGGAGCCGATGGGCGCGCCGTGCTGCGTTCGAGCGTGCGGGAGTTTCTGGCGCAGGAGTTCATGCACGCCCTGGGGGTTCCCACCTCCCGCTCTCTCACGCTCTATGTGTCCCGATCCGAAACCGTCCGCAGGCCCTGGTACGCCCCGAATTCCAGCTCGTTCGATCCAGACGTCCTGGTGCCCAACCCGGTGGCCATCACCACCCGGGTGGCGCCTTCGTTTCTGCGGGTGGGCCAGCTGGAGCTCTTTGCCCGGCGCGTTCGCCGCCAGGCCCATCCGGGCGCGCTGGATGAGTTGCAGATGATCGTGGTGCACCTGATTCAGCGGAACTATCGACCGGAGATCGAGCCGAGCCTGCCGTTCCATGATCAGGTGGTGGAGCTGGCCCGGTTGTTCCGCACCCGGCTCACTGCCCTGGTGGCGAACTGGATGCGGGTGGGCTACTGCCAGGGCAATTTCAACAGCGACAACTGCGCGGCAGGTGGGTACACCCTCGACTACGGCCCCTTCGGCTTCTGCGAACTGTTCGATCCGCGGTTTCAGCCCTGGACCGGTGGCGGCGAGCATTTCTCCTTCTTCAACCAACCGCAGGCGGCGGAAGCCAACTACCACATGTTTTGGACGGCCCTGCGGCCGCTGCTGGAGGGCAGCCCGGACCATCTCGCACGGCTGGATCAGATCCGCGAGGGCTTCGCTGACGCGATGCAGGAGGAGCTCGAGGCGATGTGGGCCCGCAAGCTCGGCCTGATCGCCACCGACGCCGAACTGGTGAGTGAGCTGCTGCAGCTGATGGCCACCTCCAGGGCGGATTACACGATCCTGTTCCGCAGGCTGTCGGCCATTCCAGCTGACCCGGCCGCTGAGCTCTCTAGGCCTCTTTCAGCCCTGCAGGAGAGCTTTTATCAACCGAGTTCGGAAGAGCTTGATGCGCGATGGAGCCGCTGGCTGGAGCATTGGCGCTGTGAGATCACGGCCAACGGCGACCCCAGTTCGACAGCCGCAGCGATGGAGCGGGTGAACCCGGCCATCACCTGGCGCGAATGGCTGGTCGCACCCGCTTATGAACGGGCCGCGCAAGGGGATATGAGCCTGATCCAGCAGTTGCAGGCCGTGTTCAGCCATCCCTACGACGCGCCGTCCGCGGAGCTGGCGGCGACGTACGACCGCCTCAGGCCTCGGGAGTTCTTCAACGCCGGTGGTGTGTCGCATTACAGCTGTTCGTCGTGACGGCGATTCGTTTCGCAGGTTGTTTAGGAGCTCTACATCAATCCTGCGGGTAACCCAGGTAGCTCACTCGCTACGATGAAAGCTGCTGCAGAATCAACGCAAACCCATAATCTTGTTGTCAGCAGGTTGTATACCTCATGCCACTCCGCTCCGCCTCCGACTTCCCGCCATCCCCGGAGCCCGAGGCTTTGGAGGGCACCTACCAGGAGTGTCGCGCTGCTCTGGTGTCCGCCAACCGCTCCCGTGGTGCCCTGAAGGCCCAGAGTGAGCGGCGGGGGGTGGTGATCGCCGAGCTTCAGCGGGAGTTGGTGGAGCTGGAATCGGATCTGGTGGATGAGGCCCGGGCCAAGGCACGCCTCCATGCCCTCAACGCCAAGCTCGGCGGTTTGATCCGGGAACTGGAAGAAACAGGCGATGCGATGGTGGGGCTGATCGATGAAAGCGAACGGCAGAGTGGCTACTGGCTGGTGGAGATGTTCCGCCGCCTGGTTCAACAGGCAAAACGCTGGCGCATGGTGAAAGCCAGAGCTGCCACCCTTGCGGCAGAAGCAGCGCAGGAAGCTGGCTCTTCGGGCCAACTGGGAGGGCGCCCATGAGCACGAGCCCATCGATCGCCGATCTTCTGGAGCAGACCAACCGGGAACTGGCGGGCACTGCGGCTGCTGCTCGACACCCACGCCTTCCTCTGGGCCATCAGTAAAGATCCCCGCCTGGGCAAGCAGAGCCGGCAACGGATCCTCCAGGAAGCCATCGGCGTGTGGCTCACGCTCCGTTGCCGTTGCCACACCCGAGTGGCCGGATCTGTGGGCGGTGTGACGCCATCAACCGCAACGCCCCGGATCGACCCAGTTTTCGATCGTCAGGTCGGGATAGGCCTGGAAATCGGAGGGATTATTGGTCACTAGAACCACGTCCAGCGCCAGGGCATGGGCGGCGATCAGCTTGTCGAGCGCATCGCGTTGCCGCTCCCGGTTGGCCCAGCGCACAAGGCCATAGGCGGCGGCGGCAGGCCCATCAAACGGGGCGACTGGCACCTCCGCCAGAAACTCCTGCAAGGCCTCACGGTTGCGAGCCGCGGCTGGGCCGGAGGCCACACCCCCATACTCCAATTCCGCCGCCGTGATCGCCGAGATCAGCACCTCCCCCACACGGCAGCGACTGAAACGTTCAGCCACCTCGGGCGGCTGCTGTTTCATCAGGTAGATGCAGATGTTGGTGTCGAGCAGGTAGCGCGGACGCACACTCACAAGCTCTCGCGCTCCTGCTGCAGCTGATCGCCGCGACCGGCCGCCATGAAATCGGGTGAAAAACGGGCCAGGGCGGCGAGGGCCCCGCTGATCGACCGGCTGGCAGGGCGGATGCGCAATTCATCCCCCACCCGCTCGATCTCCAGCTCCAGATCGCTGCGCTCATAGGCGAGCTCGGCGGGGATGCGAACCGCCTGGGAGTGGCCGTTGCGGAACAGACGGGTGGTGGCCATCGTGCCGACTGTAAAATGTACATGTACATCCTAGGCGCCGAGCGGTTTTCTCCTCACCGCAGCTCCGCCAACCGCCTGCGCGCCAGCTCCGCCTGGGCTTCGGCTTCAGCCAGGTTCGCCTGGCATCTCGGAGTCGTGGGAATAGCAAAGAAACACCCGTGGGGCCACGCCAGCCGGGTTGCGAGCGATGGGGCCATGGTGGGGCGGCAGAGAACTGCAGCCCCATCAACCCCGGCTCCTGATCCGAGCGTCCGCACCGTGAACATGCTGGAGGCCAAAACCCACCTCTCCCGGCTGGTGGAGGCCATCGAAACCGGCGCCGCCCGGGAGGTGGTGATCGCCCGCAATGGCCGCCCGGTGGCAAGGCTCACCGGCCTGCAGGCCGCCCAGCCGCCACGACGCCTGGGCGTAGCGCGGGGGCAGTTCACGGCGCCCGAGTCGATCGATGGCGCCAACGCCGAGATTGCGGCGCTGTTTGAGCAGAGTTGATGCAGCTGCTGCTCGACACCCACGCCTTCCTCTGGGCCATCAGTGACGATCCCCGCCTGGGCAAGCAGAACCGGCAACGGATCCTCCAGGAAGCCACCGGCGTGTGGCTCAGCCACGTCTCCCTGTGGGAAATCACCCTCAAGCACACCCTGGCCCGTGCCGACATGCCCCTTTCGGCTGCCCAGGCCACCCAGTGGGCGGAAGAGGCGGGCTTCGCGCTGCTGCCGATCGCCGTGCCGCACCTGCTCACGCTGGAGCAGCTGCCCCTCCACCACCGGGATCCCTACCGCTGCGCGGAAGACTCCGTCTTCGATCGGCTGCTGGTGGCCCAGGCCGTGCGCGAAGAGCTCACCCTGCTCAGCAGCGATGAGGCATTTCAGGCCTATGGCTGCCTGCTGCGGGATGCGCGGGATTGAGGGGGAGCCGAGGGTTGCTGGGGAGATCTTGGCAGCGGTCCCGCCACCATGATCAGGCCGCAGCTGCTCCATCGCGCCAGAGAGTGGCAATCGGAACAGCCCAGAGGGAAGGCCCCAGGGGCAAGGTTTCGGTGCCGTCGTAGAGCACCAGGCCAGCGAAAAAACGATCCTCGGCTAAGGCAGCCAGCCGGCGCAGACCAGAGAGATCACGGGCCTGGAGCGAGGCTTTCGCCTTCACCTCAAGTCCCACCACCTGAGCCGAGCCGTTCTCGATCACCACATCGACTTCCTGTTGGTCTCTGTCTCGATAGGTGAGCAGCTGCAGATCTCCCCCACTCCAGCTGGCCAGCTTCAGCAATTCACTCACCACAAAACTTTCCAGCAATGGTCCGAATGCCGACCGGTCGAACCGCAATGCATCTGCTGAGGCACCGCGCAGCTGGGCCAGCAGGCCTGAATCCAGAAAGTGCAGCTTGGGCGTTTTGACGATCCGCGACAGGCGGTTAGGCAGCCAGGGTTGGAGGCGCCGGATCAGGAACAGCTGCTCCATCACACCCACGTATTTCGCAGCGGTCTTGTGGTCGAACCCAAGCTGGCCGGCGAGTTGGTTGAGGTTGGTGAGTTGCCCCGCCATCTGAGCAAGAGCGCGCAAGAGGCGCGGCAGGTGCTCCAGCTTCTCGATGGTAGCAATGTCGCGCACATCGCGGCTGAGCAGAGCCTGGGTGTACTGCCGCAACCAAGCCTCCCTGCGACGCACCGTGGAGCGCGACACAACCTCGGGATAGCCACCACGCAATACACGCTCGATCAGGGCGTCACCACAAAACGCATAAGGATCCGCTGCGGCCAGGCGCGGCACCTCTCCGGCAAACAGGCGCTCCAACCAGAGGCCCGAGCTGTTCTCCAGCTCACAACCCGCCAATGGCAACAGGGTGAGCACCTCCATGCGGCCAGCGAGGGAATCGGCCACAGCAGGAAGCGTGCGCAAATCAGCTGAGCCGGTCAGCAGAAACCGGCCAGGACGGCGGTCGTTGTCAACAGACTGCTTGATAGCCAGCAGCAGCTCAGGGGCCCGCTGCACCTCATCAATCACGGCGCGATCCAGGCTCCGCACCAGGCCTGTGGGATCGAGCCGAGCCGAGGCGAGGGTGGCGGCATCATCCAGGCTCAGCATCTGGAAACCCTGGCCGACAAAGCTGCTGGCCAGGGTGGTCTTGCCAGCCTGGCGGGGCCCGTTGAGCAGCACTACGGGGGTATCGGCCAGAGCCTCCTGGATCCTGGGCGCCAGACGCCGCTCGATCAGGCCCACAGCCATCGGGATTCAGGTGCGGCAGGATTGGAATATCTTAGCGGCAAGATTGGAGTTCTGAACCCACTCCCTCACTCCGGCCAGCGCCATGCCGCCCGCTCCAGCACCGTCTGCCCCGGCAGGATCGTGGCCCCCTGCTGCCGCTCCAGCCGCAGCACCTGGCAGCCGGGGCTCTTCTCCAGGGCGTGGATCAGGGCTTCGGCGTGGGCCACCACCCACACCTGGGTGCGTTCGGCCGCTGCGGTGATCAGTCGGGCCAGGGGTTTCAACAGATCGGGGTGGAGGCTGTTTTCCGGTTCGTTGAGCACCAGCAGGGGGGGCAGCCGGGGGCTAAACAGGGCCGCCGCCAGCAACACGTAGCGCAGGGTGCCATCGGAAAGCTCCGCCGCCTCCAGGGGGCGCAGCAGACCCGGTTGATGGAGCTGGAGCCGAAAGATCGGCTGTTGAATGTCCACCCCCAGTCGACAGCCCGGGAAGGCGTCGGCGATGGCGGCTTGCAGGCCCTCTTGGTCGCCGATCTCGCAGATCGTCTGCACAGCCGCCGCCAGATCGACCCCATCGGCGGCCAGCGAAGGGGTGCGGGTGGCCAGCCGACCCGTGCGCGCCGGGGCCAGCCGGTCGGTGCGGAAGCTGTCGTAAAAGCGCCAGCTTTCGATCATGCGCCGCAGCTGAAACACCTCCGGCGCCTCCAGCGGATCAGACACGGCGGTGAACAGGCTCTCGTGGGGCGACACCTCCAAGGCCAGGGGTTGGCTGCGGCCTCGCCCATCCCCGGCGCGCTCCACCACCGGGCCCGTGCGTTGCACCAGCAGGCTGCGGGGATGGAAGGGCCCCCCGGCCCAGATCCACTCCCGCTTGATCTCCGGATCCAGCACAAAGGCGCTGGTGCTGTCATCGGCCCGGTAGCCCAGCTCGATGGCATACGACAAGCTCTCCCCGGCGAAGCCCAGGCGCACCCGGGCTCCACGCCCCATGGATGCTGTAGTGCGCTCCGGCCCCGCCCAGAACACCGCCGGCAGGCCCCCTTCGGCCGCCAGGGCCGCCACCAGATCCCCGCGGGCGGCGGCGGTGATCAGGCCCAGGGACCGGTAGAGGTTGCTCTTGCCGCAGCCGTTGGCGCCGCACACCAGGGTGAGCCCCCCCAGCGGCAGGGTGAGCTGCTGGAGGGAGCGGTAGCCCGCCACCGCGAGGTGGGTCAGGGCCAGGGTCTGCTTGGAGCCCTTCGGAGGCATGGGAGGCGGTGCCGCCTCAGAAGTTGAGCACGCTGGTGGGGCGCAGAATCCAGCCTGCCTCGCCTTGTCTGAGCTTGTAGCAGATCTGCCGCACACCACCGGTGGCCTTGGCATTCGTGTCGCCCGCCTTGTAGATCGGGAACCGCCGCGCCAGACAGCTCTCCACCACCTCGAACTGATCGTGGCCCTGGTAGCCCTGGGCCATGGGGCCACTGAGCTCCTGCAGGCTGATCGGCAACAGCGCAGGGCTGTTGCTCACCGCGTAGGCCACCAGCTCGCCATAGCTGCCGCTGCCGGCCCCCTGAACAAACACATAGACCTCGGGCTGGCCATTGCCGTTGAGGTCGGCCACTCGGGCGCCCACGACGCGGCCATTGACGATCTGGCGGACCGGCGTGAAGGGCCCCTTGCCCCCGGAGGCGGTGATGGAGAGCTGCTGCTGGGATCCCTTTCCGCTGCTTTGCACATGGAAGGTGATGCCCTGAAGCGTCTCGGTCTGGTGAAAAGCAGCGGAACCAGCCCAGGCACCGCCCGCCGGGGAGGACAGAACAGCACAGGTCGTCAGAATCAGCGCAAGGGGAGACTGTCCGGATCGAAACGTCATGAGGCTTTGCGGCATTGCGAAGAATCATCAGAGAGGAAAAGGCTGCCACAGTGGCCCTCAGGTCTGCACCGCAGAGGCCCTAGCTCCGAGCCGACAGGAGTCGGGATCGAAGCCTGCGACAGCAGCGAAAGGAGGCCCAGGGAGCGAATCACGGACGCAGCTCCTGCAGCAGAGCTTGGGTAAGGGCCAGTTCGCAGCGCGTGGTGCTAATGCCATAACCAGTGCCCTGGAGGCCCACCGATTTGGCATAGGCGCACACCGCTCGTCGCTTGGCCCGGAACGCCTCCGCCTGTTGGCGCGGATCAACAGTGGTGCGATAGAAGCCCGTCATGTTCTCGCGCCAAAGGGTTTGGAAGGTGGGCCCGGGTACCTGTTGGGCCTCCTGCACCACCCTGGCCAGGGCCGGGTCCAACTCCCGATCGCGGTCCTTCAGGGCAGCCAACCGGCATTAGGTTTGCGCTGCGGTGCTCAACGTCTCAGAACAGAGCTCGGCGGCGTGCGCCCGCAAGGGCAGCAGGGGAACCAAGGCACCCAGCGCCAACAGGATGGGAAGGGGGGAGCGCATGGAAAGTCGAGGGGCAACACAACCATGATGAAGGACGATGAAGCCACAACTCACCTTCATGGCGACCTTCAGAGACGTGGCTCAACAGTTCGGTGAAAACATCGCCGGAGGCAGCTACCCAGCCGCCTTCACGCTGCTGACGCCCGAAGTGCAAGGGGGATTCAAGAGGTGCAAGTGATGGAGGAAGGGATTGTGGAGGACTGGCCGGCCAAGCAACCTGGCGATGTCGCGAGCGTCTATGTGGCGATGACGGGTATGGGCTTTGCGGAGGCCGTGACGGTGACCGTTGTGCAGCGCCATGGCAACCTGCTGATCCACCATCTGGAAAGGGGAAGACCGTAGATTGCGAAGGTGCAAGCAACATCACCCCTTGTTCGGATGTCTATCCGAGCACGTCTCCTCCTGTGTACCGCTGCGGCAACCCTGACCAGCTTGTCTGCCCTGCATGGCCGCACCGCCGAACAGCTCACCTGCTTGATGAACACGTCGCAACAGACCTGCACGGTGAAACCCTGAGGGAAGGGGGGCTTGGAGATCACCTTCAGGGGCAGCGCCATCTTCCGCTTTACCCCCGCCAGCCCTGCCACCACCGACCGGCGGCCCATGCGCGATGAGCAGGGGCCAGACCGCTACACCATCCGTGTGGCCAGCCCCGTATCCAGGTCAAACGCCGTCAGTTGCAGTTGGAGGGATTGGCGTAGGTGAAGGACTTGTAGCGATTGAAGACGCTGCGCACGTCCACGCAACTGCCGCCGCGCTTCCAGAACGAATCCGTCCCGTTCTCCCTTGAGCTGGTGCGGATGTAGGTAAAGCCTGAGGCCGTCAGGCGGCTTTCCACATAACCCGGATCCCCTCCAATCAGACTTTGCAATTCAGCCACCGGCTGCCCTTCCGACCCCGTTGGGCGACCGGCAGGCTTCCCGCCGGTGAGCAGAGCACCAATCAGGGCTCCCACAGCGGCTCCCGTTACGGATGCTCCGGTGGCCGTGCTGGGGTGATCGTCGAACTGGGCATCGGGATTGGTGACCGTATCGGTCTTCACCGCCAGGCGATGGGTGCTGTCGCCGTCATTCCAGGTGAACACTCCTTTGCTCCCCTCGTCCTGAAACAGCACGTTCTGTTGCAGGCCCTCGGGAGTTTCAACATGCAACTGCTGCCGGCTGGGCCCTGAGAAACGGAACCGCGTGCCATTGTCCAGATCCACCACAAAAACCGTTGTGGGCCCGTTCTGCTTCTGCTTCACGGTGCAGTAGCCATTGAAGACCGGGTAACTGTCGTCCTTGAGGACGCAGCGTCCATTGGCGCGCGCCACCGTATCGGCCAGGGAGGGGGGGAGAAACAAACCACTGACCAACAGGCCTGCGCAACAGAGACCGAACTTGCGCTTGATGAACATCGTCAAAAGGAGAATAGCTCGATTTTACCGCAATGCCGGAGGTCCCACTTGCGCCTGGATGACAAAAACTGGTTGGCCTAGGGATCCATGACCGTCTGTGCGACAGTGCCAGCCCGTCCGTCGAGACCAGCTGGTGGTTTGGACAAAAGCCTTACAATATTGAAAGGAACGCAGTTGATGCCCGACAGAATTGGAGCGTTCCTCTTCCCGAGCCCTCTCCCCGGCTCTGCAGCGCCATGGGCTGGCCACTGTTCTGAACACCAACGATTTCGACTGCTGGGACGCTGCCGTGGCCTCCACCCTCGGCCATCACCGCAGCGACCTACTCGCTCCACACCAACCCTTTGAGGCCCGCCTCAGAACCGGTCAGATCGGAGACTACGGGGTGGTGCACATTCAGGGTCGCGGCCGCCTTCGGCTGGTCCGGGAGCAGTGCGACAACAGCGTGCTCTGGCTGCCCCTACGGGGCATAAGCCAGGAACACATCAACGGCCAGACCTGGCTGGCGGAGCCGGGAACGGGCCTTTGGTTTCATCCCGGTGATGCAATGGAGGGGGAAACCAGTGAGGAGATCGAGGGAATCTCCATCCTCATTCCAGGGGGGATCGATCGTGCCACCGCCAGGGCCGCTCCCCCCGTTCTGGGGAAGGGCCGGCTGCAGCAGCGGATCCTGAGCTGCGCCAGGGCTCTGGCCTCAGCGGTGGCCAGCCAACAGCCTGGAGCGGATCATGCGTCGGAAGAGCTCACCGATGCGCTGTGGGCCTGGACGGAGAGGCTGAGCCAGCCCCAAAGCCGCGAACATCTCAACGAACGACGACGGCGCAGCACGGTGGATCGGGCGCAGCAGTGGATGGAGGCACGGCTGAAGGAGCGCTTCAGCGTGGTGGAGTTGAGCCAGGCCGTGGGGGTCTCCCCCCGCCAGCTTCAATACGACTTCCTGCTGGAGCTGGGCCACTCGCCGATGGCGGAGGCCAAACGGCTTCGCCTGAGGCGGCTGCGCACGCTCCTGCTCGATCCCGCCCAGGATCAGCGCCGTGTGGCGGAGCTGATGGCGGCATCAGGCCTGATTGCCTCCGGGGTGACCTCGGGCGACTACAGAACCTGGTGCGGGGAGCATCCGAAGCAGACCCGCCGGCGGCGGCCGGTGCACCCCCTTCCTCCCGATACGATGGACTGATGGGACGCCGAAGCCTGTGGATAGGGCTGCACCTGGGGCTGGGCCTGGCGCCACGGGACCGCAGGTATTTCGGATGTTGGTGGTGGCCGGCTGGTGCTCCAGGCCTTCACCGCCTATGTGCCTTTGTTTTTCTTCAACGTGGCCTGGTTCCTTCCCCTGGCCCTGTTGCCAAGGGGAGTGCTCTGCGAGGTGCTGATGCGCCTGTTATCCGGGGATCTGCTGAACAGGAGGAGGTAGGTCCGACGTTGTCCCTGGCTGCCGAAGAAAAAGAGCTTCTGCACGCCGCAGAAGCTCTGTGATCAGTCGCCGAATATTCATGTCAGCATCTCCAGCCAACTTGCGTTTTGCCGACAAATACGCCCCAGGCGCAGCGCCATAGGCTGGCAGCCAGCGTCCTCTCCCAACTCCAGGCAATACAGCTGCCATGCACCCCCCTCCGGCTGGCCCTGATCTGGAGGAGAGGGCCCGGGCCCTGCTCGCCCAGCTCACCACGGCGGAGAAGCTGGGCCTGCTGGATGGCGATACCCCCTTCTGGGCCGGGATGGCCGACATTGCGCTGCACAACGCCTCCCATCGCCATCCCTGGCCGGCCGGCCAGCTTCCCCGGCTGGGGCTGACGGGGCTGCACTTCGTTGATGGACCCCGGGGGGTGGTGCTGGAGGGGGGCGCCACCACCTTCCCCGTGCCCATGGCCCGCGGAGCGAGCTGGAACCCCGAGCTGGAGGAGCGCATCGGGGAGGCGATCGCTCTGGAGGCACGCTCCTTCGGAGCGAACTGGGTCGCAGCGGTGTGCATCAATCTGCTGCGCCATCCCGGCTGGGGCCGGGCCCAGGAGACCTACGGCGAAGATCCGGTGCATGTGGGTGCCCTCGGGGCCGCCTGCACCCGCGGCATCGAACGCCACGCCATCGCCTGCGTCAAGCACCTGGCCCTCAACTCCATCGACAGCTCCCGCTTCCTGGTGGATGTGCAAGCCAGCCCCCGGGTGCTCCATGAGCTCTACCTGCCCCACTTCCGTGCGTGCGTGGAGGCTGGTGCCGGCTCGGTGATGAGCGCCTACAACCGGGTGAATGGCCGCTGGTGCGGTGAGCACCCCGAGTTGCTCGAGGCGATCCTCAAGCGGCGTTGGGGCTTCCAGGGGGTTGTGGTGACCGACTTCATCTTCGGGCTGCGGGATGGGGTCGCCGGTCTGCTGGCGGGCCAGGACCTGGAGATGCCCTTCCGCATGATCTTTCAAGGCAGCCTCGCCGAGGCTCTCACCCGAGGCGAGCTGCCACAGGGGCGGATCGACGACGCCGTGCTGCGCCAGCTGCGGGTGCAGCTGCGGGTGCCCGCCGGCACCTACCCCGCCGCCCTGCGCCGCAGCCAGGAGCACCTGGCCCTGGCCCGGGAATCGGCACGACAAGCCATCGTGCTGTTGCGCAATGAGGGAGCCGTTTTGCCCCTGGGGGAGCTGGGATCTCTGGCGGTGATCGGTCCCCACGCAGCCACGCCCAACCTGGGGGATCGGGGCTCCTCCGACACCCGCCCGCCCACCGGTGCCGTGGTGACACACCTGGAGGGCCTGCGGGCGGCCCGGCCCGAGCTGCCGATCCACCACGACGACGGCCGAAAGCCAGAAAGGGCGGCGGCCCTGGCGACCCGCTGCGATGCGGCGGTGGTGGTGGCCGGGCTCGACTGGCAGCTGGAGGGGGAGCACATCCACCCCGGCGATATCGCCCCGATCCTCGAGCAGATCCCTCCCCCAGACTGGCTGCTGCAGGGCAGCACAGGGCCCCGCTGGCGGCGCCAGTGGCGGCGATTCACCCGGTTGATCGCCTGGCTCACCAGCCATGCCTCCGCCCGCCAGGGAGGCGACTTCGCCGCAGGCGATCGCACCCACCTCCGTCTGCCTGCCGAACAGGTGACCCTGATCCGCGCCGTGGCCGCTGCCAATCCCCGCACCGTGGTGGTGTTGATGGGCGGTGGGGCGATCCTCTGCAGCGAGTGGGACCAGCAGGTGCCCGCGTTGCTGCTGCTCTGGTATCCAGGGGAGCAGGGGGGCCATGCCCTGGCCGATGTGCTCTTCGGAGCGGTGTCGCCATCGGGCCGGCTGCCCTTTGCCATTCCTGTCCACGAGGATCAGCTGCCGCCGTTTGAGCCCCGTGCACCCCGGGTGGTCTACGACCTCTGGCACGGCTACCGACGCCTGATGCGCGATGGCCGGAAAGCGGCCTATCCCTTCGGCTTCGGCCTCTCCTACAGCAGGTTCACCCACAGCGATGCGGGGGGGGTGCTGCACAGCGGCGCCGGCGAAAGCGGGCGCGTGGAGCTGACGGTGAGCGTGCGCAACAGCGGCGGCATCGCCGCCGCGGAGGTGGTGCAGGTGTATCTGGAGCCGCCGGGGCTGGAGGTGGAGCGGCCCCGGCGCAGCCTGGTGGCCTTCCAGCGGGTGAGCCTTGCGCCGGGGGAAGTGCGGCGCCTCTGCCTTCCAATCCCGCTCCTACGCCTGGCCTGGTTTGATGAAACGCGCGACAGTTTCGTGCTGGAAGGGGGGCTCCATCGGCTGGTGGTGGCGTCCCACGCTGAACACCGGGGCCTGGTGGTGACGCTCCAGCTGAACGCCTGTGTGCTCGCCCCCTAGACGCCCATGCGACCCAGGCAGCGCCGCAGGCGCCACCGGTTGAAGCGCTGCACAAGAACGCAGGGCACATTGAACAGCGTGCCAAACACGAGATTCACGGCCACGCCCTCGGGGGGCAGCCAGAGGGCGCTGAGCAGCCCTGCGGGCCACAGCAGCCAGTGCACCAGTTCAGCCCGGCGGGTTTCCACCACCAGTCGCCGCAAGGCCTCGGGATCGCGCCGCACCAGAGTGGCCTTGGGCACGCCCCCGGGCAGAGCCCCACCGGCATCGGGGATCCACCGCTTCCAGAGGCGGATCCCCGGCGGCCCCGTCCGGGGGTGCACCGGGGGAGGTGGGCGCCACTGCCCCGTTGCCAACCAACGCGGTGGCACCAGATTGGCCAGCTGCCCCACCAGCAGGGCCGCCACCAGCCAGAAGGCGGCGGAGCTGAGCACCGGTTCCAGCGCCTGCATGTTCATCAGCGAGTGCGACAGGTGCGACCTTTCCAGCGCACCTGCCCCCGCTCCAGGTTGACGATCGCCAGCAGGAACACCCCAAGGAAAAAGAGCACGGGCACGGGAAACACCAGGTTGATCCAACGGAACCGCCCCACCCGACGGGTGAGCAGCAGCAATTGCACGGCATAAGCGCCGTAGATCAGCGCGTTCCAGCTGACCACTGGATTCCCCACAAGGGGCCAACCGAGCAGGGCAGCGGGCAGGCACCAGGCCGCCCAGAAGAGGCCGGAAAGCCAGAGCAGCACGGCCACCATCCAGGGCCAGCGCACCTCCCCGGCGGCGGTGGCGAAGTTCTTGTCGAAGCCGATCACCATGTCGCCCAGCCCACCGGGATACATGCGATAGGCAAGCTGGCCGTAGCCGAGATAGGCGCTCACCGGCAAGCCGGCCTGCTCGTAGCAGTGGCCGAGAAACCAGTCCTCCACCACCTTGCCCGCCACAGCCGCATGACCCCCACTGCGCGCATAATCCACCCTGCTGGAGAGCAGGGCCGGCCCGAACGCCACGCCGCAACGGGGCCCCAACGGCACAGCCATCAGCCCCACCAGGTTGAACAGCACCGACAGCTGCTCATAGGGCTTCTCCGTGCGGTGATACGGCTGCACCGACACCAGCCCCCCCAGAGCTTCATGCCGAGCCACCACCCTCTCGGCGAACTCCGGGCCCGGTTCGGTGTCGGCATCGAGGAACAACAACAGCTCCCCCCGGCTCGCCTGCACCCCATGGTGGAGGGCCCAGGGCTTGCCGCACCAACCGGGAGGCAGGGGCGGGGGCTGGATCACCTGGATCGGCAACGTGGTGGCGGCGTTACGGGCAATGGCGGCAGTGGTGTCTTCCGAGTGGTCGTCGATCACGATCACCTCATCGGGCTGGAGCCTCTGGGCGGCCAGGGCGGCCAGCAGATGGGGCAGGGTGGCCGCCTCATTGCGGGCGGGGATCAGCACCGAAAGCCGGCGGGATTGGCGGGGGATCCCTGGGGGGAGCAGAGGAAAGCGCAGGGCCAGGGCCCAGCCGAGCAACCAGCGCACCAGGATGGAGATCTCCAACCAACCCATCGCCACCCCGCCCTCAACGGGACAACCCCACGCTAGGAGAGGGCAGCGGACATCAAGGCCGCAGCAGCTCTTTCGCCAGCGGTTTGATCGCCTCCGGATCCCGCATCAGCTGGGGGTGGGTGAGCACAGGCAGCATGGTGACGGCCCCCACCGGCAGCACGGCGCGCCAACCCGGCAGCACCACGAGATCGAGCGGCGAATAGTAGCTATGGCATTCGATCCGTCTCAGCGGATCCAGATCGGCATTGAGCCTCTCGAGGAGGGCGCTGCCGCGCTTCACATCGGCAATGCCGCCAAAGAGCCAGCCAGGCCAGGGCTGGGCGGTGAGGGTGCCCTGCTGGGGGCTGCCCACGCTGAGAAAACGCCGCGTACGCCGCCCCCCCCCCAGCAGCTGGATCCAGTAACGAACCAGCACGCCACCCATGGAAAAGCCCAGGAGGTCCAGCGATTGCTCACGCCCGAAGGTCGCGTCAATGGCACGCCCCAGGCGCTCGGCCCCCTCCTCCACCGACGTGCGGCCCAGTCGCATCGGCAGGTCGGGGATCAACAGGGGGTCACGGCGACCATTGAGCTCCCGCTGAAGGCTGTCGAACACCGCCGAGGTGTCGAGCATTCCGTGCACCAGAATCAGCGGAGGAATGGTCGTCCGGCGGGTGATCCTTTTCATCATGGCCTGGCAGACCCTGCCAGGATGCAAATCCTGCGTCTTGCTCTGCCCCTCGCCATGACGGCCTCGATCGATGCCCTCGGCTATGCGGCCGCCACCCTCACCACGGTGAGCTTCCTTCCCCAGGCGGCCAAAACCCTGCGCACCGGCGACACCAGCGCCATTTCTCTGCGCATGTATCTGCTCTTCACCAGCGGCGTGGCCCTCTGGGGCCTCTATGGACTGCTACTGGGCGATGGCCCCCTGATCGTGGCCAACGCCATCACCCTGGTGAGCGCGGGGCTGATCCTGGAAAGGAAATTGCGGGCGGTGCTGGCGAGCAGGCCATGAGGCCTGGCGCCTTTTCTTCCTGACAAGAAACGCTGCTACATTGCAACCTTTCGCTGCTACATCCATGCGCTGGAGGCGGAAGCAAAGGCCCTGGCTTCACGCCCTGGCCCTGGCCTGGACAACTCTCCAAGGGATAGCAGCAGCAGAACCAGCGGCCCCACCCAGCAGGCAGGCACCGCAGATTGCCCGTGATGAATGGAAAGATTGCGAATTCAATCTCCAGGTGATCGGTTGCATCGATACGCATGAGTCAGACGGACTACGCATTCTCTGGAAGGATGGGCTGAGAATGGACTACCAAACGACACAGAAAAAGCAGGAAGGTGCCGACGACATCCTCAAGGATCGCCTGGGGGGCTTCTGGCGGAGGGAAGTGATGATTCAAGGCAACGTCACCCTCACCAACCTCGGCAATGGCAACCGGATCATGATTCCCCTCCGCCTGACATGCCGACCACCCCTGAAAGGCACTGTCGGCTATTGCTCCTACTAGCCGCCATTCCTGGGGGCGACCATGAACTTCGGTGACCATCCCTGCCTGCTCTAGGCACACGCCCTAACTTGAAGACGAGGAACAACACCTGCGTTGGGGATGCGCACCGTCAAAGATGTGATCCGCCATGATCGTGCAACCTGCAGCACAGCAGGAGTTCGAGGGCTGAGCCTGCAGATCATCCAGGAGATGAACCGCCTCATCCCTGGCGGAGTTCTGGTCGGAATCGATGATCTCAACATCACAGGCGACAGTGCCTCAGTGAACTTCTTCCTGCAACCGCAGGCGAAGGCAGCTCTGACCAGGAGCATTCAACGTCACGGGGGCACACTCGCGATCAATTCATGTTTTCGTACGGTTGTCCAACAGCACGTTCTCTTCAGCTGGCAGGGATCCAGTTGTGTCACGATCGCAGCAACTCCAGGGCGCAGCAACCATGAAGATGGCTATGCCATCGACACGCCCGATTTCGCGGCCTGGCGCCAGGCCCTGGAGGCCGAAGGATGGGACTGGTTCGGCCCGGGTGACGACGTTCATTTCACCTACATCGGCGGCGGGGTTCGTGACGACATCGGCGGGATCGGCCTGAAGGCTTTTCAGACCCTCTGGAACCGCCACAACCCCACAGATCTGATCGATGTGGATGGCCGTTACGGAGAGGAGACGGCGTCACGCCTGGATCGCTCACCCGCTGACGGTTTCCCGGTGACGGACGGAAGCCCAACGCCAAGCCCAGCCCCAACTGAACCAGCCCCCATTGTCGACCCCACGGCGACAGCACCCTCCCGAATTCTCAAGTTGGTGTCTCCGCCGATGCGAGGCGATGACGTGAAGGCCGTTCAGCAACTCCTGGCTGGCGAGGGTCTGCTGAGCCAGGCTCCCGACGCCCAAGGCATCGATGGTGTGTATGGGAATGCCACTGCCCAGGCCGTGAGGACCTTTCAGTTGCACGAGGGGCTCTCCGTCGATGGTCAGGTGGGTCCGAACACGCTGAAAGCCCTGAAGGAGAAAGCCCTGCCCACGCCCGCGCCCCAGCCACCCCCGGTTCAGCCCTCCGTGCCGGAGGGCTCCATCAGGAGAGTGGAATTGCAGAAAGGGGATGGGATGGGTGCCTGGCAACATCTCAGGGATGATGTGGAAGTGCTCCAGACCACTCTTCAGAACTGGGGGGTGCTGCCAGACGATGCTCCCGTGGATGGGCAGTTCGGATCCGCCACGGAAGCGGCCGTTCAATCCTTCCAGCGTCTGCGCCCTGCCGATCCCAGCCGGAGTCGGTTTGTGCCAACCGGGCTTGCCATCACAGGAGTTGTCGACCGCAACACCTGGGCCGAGCTCCTCAAGGTCCATCCGGCGGCGATCGGGATGGAGAGCCGAACACCCGAGGCTGCGCTGGAGATGCCCAACGGCTTTCCCGATGTCGCCACCCTTCTCGACAAGGCTCGCATCCCCGCAGCGATCCGTCCGTTCGCCGAACAGAACCTGCCGTTGATTCTGACCCAGTGCCTGCGGGATGGTGTGCACAACCGCAACCAGATCGCCTATGTGTTTGCCACCGCAGAGCACGAATCTCACTTCGGCCGGTTCATGATTGAACTGGCCAGCGGCGATGACTATGAACACCGCTCGGATCTCGGCAACAACCAGCCTGGGGATGGACAACGCTTCAAGGGGCGTGGTTTCGTGCAGATCACCGGGCGCATCAACTACAGCCACTGGAGCAAGCGGCTTGGGATCGATCTCATCGGCAAACCTGAACTGGCTTCCCGACCGGACATCGCAGCCCAGATCCTTGTGCAAGGCATGCGGGATGGCTCCTTCACCGGGTTGAAACTCGCCGACTTCGTGGGCAACGATTTCGTCTCTGCCCGCAAGATCATCAATGGGCTGGATCGGGCCCAGCAGATCGCCAACATCGCAACGGCCTATGCAGAAGCCTTGAAGGCCTGAGCTGCAATGGATCCAGGTCAATCCATGAAGAAGTAAGTGAGATCGATTCCGCCTGCCCAAGCGCGATGACTCACTCCCCCCTCGGAACGGTGGATCAGATAACGCCCCATGGAGCTACCAGAGCCCATGGAATCCCGCATGGTGATCCTCGCCGAGCAGGAGGTGTCGCCCTTCTCCTGTTGACACGTGCGCCGATCGACATGCAGATCGATTCGCCGCTCATCATCCAGCACGATGGTGGTTTTTTGCCATGGCCCCCCGGGCCGCCCATAGCTTGTGATGGCGCAAAAAACCTGCACGCCATTCAATAAACAACGTGGCGAATACTGGGCCAGGGCAACCGTGCCCACACCGGGCCACCCAAGCAGGGCCAGGGTGAGCCAGAAACACTGAGCAGGACCCCGCATTTGTCTCGCATGGACACCATCTCCCATGGACCCTAATCGCAGGATCCATTCGAACACCTGAGCGCCGCCAGCGCCCGCTCGGCCAGCAGCTCGTGAAACGCGCTGGTGAGATGCCCCCAGCTGTCCCACCAGAGCACACCCCGGGCATCAGGAACACCCTCCACCCCGGCCTCCAGCACCGGGCGCCGCACCTCGGTGAAGCCCCAGGAGGCTGGCCTGGCGCACACCTCCCGCAGCAGCTGATGGGCATCGGGCTGCACCACCAGGAGCTCCCGTTGGGTCGCCAGGTGATTCAGGGCCTCCCGCAGGGTGCGATTCTGGCGGGCGATCAGGGCGTTGAGAGCATGGCGCTCGGGCTCCCCGAACCCCGGCAGATCGATGGGGCTGACGCCCCAGGGCAGCTCATCGGGCACCAGAAACCGGCGTAGGCCCCCATCGGCCAGAGCACCCACGGCCTTCAGCAGATGGGCGTTCACCCCATCCCCCACCGCAGGGCTCGGCGGGGCATCGAGATAGTCGTTGGCGCCGGCGCGCAGCACCACGAGCGCCCCATCCAGAGCTCCGGTGGCCTGCCGCTGCAAACCCTCCACCTGGGTGAGCAGGTTGGGCACGCCTTTCGGCGAGACGCCCCGGCCGGAGCGGGCGCCCCCGAAGGCGTGGTTGGTTCCCCCGGCCAGGGAGGGCAACGGCGTCGGCAGGCCCAGCCCCACCGCCAACGCCTCCACCCAGAGCGGGCCATCGCAGCGGCGGTTGGCCCAGTGGGGCGGGCAGGGAAAGGCCCGATCCCCCAGCAGGGCACGGGCGTTGCCCGTATCGCTGAGGCTGTCGCCGAAGATCAGCAGCTGGGAGATCTCCGGGCTTACAGGGCTTGGCATGTCTCGTACCATGGCCAGATCCAGACATGCCTCGGGTTGATTTCCCCTTGCAAGACTCCCTCAGAACCGGGGAACCTGGTGCCCAGACTGCCGCGTTTGCTCGTCGCCACCTTCGGGTTGGCTGCTTTGCTCACGGGCTGCCAGGGCACCCCTGAGGCGTCGTCCAGGCCGCCCCTCTCCGTGCAGGCCGAGGAGGCTCGCATCGCTCCCTTCATCGAGGCGGTAGATACCGTAAGCACCCTGGAAGCCCTGGAAGAGGTGAATCTGGCCGCCCAGGCGGGTGGCCGCATCCAGACCCTGCTGGTGCGCCAGGGGGATCAGGTGCAGCAAGGGCAGCTGCTGATGGTGCTCGATCAGACCCAGGCCCAGGCGGATGTGGCCCGGCTGCGGGCGGAAACGGAAACCAAGCGCCTGAATTTCCAGCGCTACGACTATCTGGTGAAGCAGGGTGCGGCCAGCGCGATCCAACGCGATCAGTTCCGGCAGGACTACATCTCCTCCCGCATGCAACTGGTGGCCCGCATGGCCGATCTGGGCTTCCGCGACCTGAAGGCACCCATCAGTGGCACCGTGGGCGACGTGCAGGTGAAGGTGGGGGATGTGATCGCAGCGGGGGCGCCCTTCACAAAAATCATCCGCAACGACCCCCTCAGCGCCCGGGTGGATGTACCGGCCGTTTATTCCAACCGCCTGCGGGTGGGGCTGCCGGTGATCCTGATGGATCCGGCCACCAACCGGCCCATGGCCCGGAGCTCAGTGAGGTCACTGGATCCCGGGGTGGTTGCAGGCACCCAGTCGCTGCTGGCGAAGGCGGAATTCCCCAATCCCACCGGCGTGCTCCGCAATGGTCTGCGCACCCGCACCCGCCTGATCCTGGATGAGCGGGCCCAGTTGTCCGTGCCCTTCGCGGCCGTCACCCAGATTTCAGGGCAACGCTTTGTGTTTGCGGCCGGCAGCCTGGGGGAGCTGGAGAGGCGGCCCGGGCAGGCCAAGCTAGAGCGGCTGCGCAAGCTGCCGCCCACCACCCTGTTTGCCCTGCAGACGCCGGTGGAGCTTGGACCCCTGCAGAACAACCGCTATCCCGTGCTGCGCGGACTGGAGCCGGGCCAGCGGGTGATTACCACCAACCTGATCAACCTCCGGCATGGCCTGCCGGTGCGGGTGAAATAGGCCGGCGGGGTCATGTCGCTCTCTAACACCTTCATCACCCGCCCCGTGCTCACCACGGTGTGCAGCCTGCTGATCGTGATCGCCGGGTTGATCGCCCTGCCGATCCTGCCGATCGAGAACCTGCCCGACATCGCCCCGCCCACCGTCAAGGTGAGCGCCCGCTACACCGGCGCCGATGCCCTCAGCGTCGAGGAGGGGGTGACCACGGTGCTGGAGCAGCAGATCAACGGGGTGGAGAACATGGAGTTCATCACCTCCACCAGTGCCGCCGACGGCAGCAGTTCGATCAGCATCGCCTTCGACAGCGGCACCGACGGTGCCATCAACCAGGTGAATGTCCAGAACCGCGTGGCTCTGGCCGAACCGCAACTGCCGGCGGAGGTGCGTCAGGCGGGAGTCACTGTCAGCAAGGCCTCCAATTCCATCCTGCTCGTCTACAATCTGGTGGGTTCCGATCCCGCCAGGCCCTACAGCGTCGAAACGCTCAGCGGCGAGCTCGATCAGGGTCTCACCGATCAGATCAAGCGGGTGCCCGGTGTCGGCGAGGTCACCTACTTCGGCAGTCGCCGTCTGGCCATCCGCCTCTGGCTCGATCCGGATCGCCTCACCAAGCAGAACCTCACCGCCGCCGACGTGGTGGCGGCGCTGCAGAGCCAGAACCGCCTCGTGCCCGCCGGCCGGGTGGGAGGCGCGCCGGCGCCGGCGGGCCAGCCCTACACCTTCACGGTGCAGTTGCAGGGCCGTCTGCTGCAGGACTCCGACTTCGAGAACCTGATCCTGCGCAACACCGGCGATGGTGCCCTGGTGCGCCTGCGCGATGTGGGCCGCGTCGAACTGGGGGGGGAGTTCTATGACATCAGCGCCACCGATCTGCGGGGTGTTCCCGCCGTGGGCCTGGCCGTCTACCAGCTCAGCGGCAGCAATGCCCTGGAGGTGTCGCAGGGGGTGAAGGAAGTGCTCGAGGAGTTCGAGGCCAACCTGCCTCCAGGCATGCAGTTGCAGAAGATCTACGACGTCACCGACTTCATCAGCGCCTCGATCGAGGGGGTCACCGATTCGCTCCGCGATGCGGTGGTGCTGGTGGTGCTGATCCTGTTTCTGTTCCTGCAGGACTGGAAGGCGACGCTGGTGCCGGCGATCGCGATCCCGGTGGCGCTGGTGGGCACCTTCGCCTTTGTGAAGGCGTTCGGCTTCAGCCTCAACCAGCTCACCCTGTTCGGCCTGGTGCTGGCCACCGGCCTGGTGGTGGATGACGCGATCACGGTGATCGAGGGCACCGCCACCCGCCGCGCCGAAGGCCTCACGGCGGTCCAGGCGGCCAAGGCCACGATGGATGAACTGTTCGGTGCAGTGCTGGCCACCTCCCTGGTGCTGTTCGCGGTGTTCCTGCCGGTGCTGTTCTTTCCCGGAGCTCCCGGCACGATCTACAAGCAGTTCGCGGCCACGATCCTCTTTTCGATCGCCATCTCCACCTTCAACGCCCTCACCTTCTCACCGATGCTCTCGGCCCTGCTGCTGTCTCAGCAGGGGGGCCAACCGACCCGTCGCGTGTACGCCATCGCCGGAACTCTGCTGGGTTTCCTCTATGGATTGCTGGTCAGCGGTGGTGGGGTGCTGCCCGCTCTGGGGATGCTGATCGCAGCGGCGCTGCTCGGCTATGGCCTCCAGCGCCTCACGGGCCTGCCGTTGCTGTTGCCGCTGTGCGCTGTCGGTGCTGGGCTGGGCCTGCTGTTCGCCGGGCTGAGCAGCCCGCCTGTGGTGTTGCTGTTCAGCGGCATCGGCGTCAGCGTCGGTTGGTTCACCCCCTGGATCTTCGAGCGCTTCAACGGCTTCTACGGCCGCGCCGAGCAGGCCTACGCCAAGGCCCTGGGCGGGGTGCTGCGGCATCGCACGCCCGTGATGATGACCCTGGTGGGCGGCATCGTGCTCACCGCCGTGGCCTTCAACGCCATTCCCTCCGGTTTTGTACCGG
>JAYKIG010000003.1:0-28081 GCA_035286045.1 Cyanobacteriota bacterium
GGCACAGGGGAAGAGCAACAGACCAGACCACCCCACGAAAACGAATCGGTCGCGCTTGAGCCAGTCGTCGAGGATGTCGAACCATCCCCGAGCTGCTGGCGCGCGTCCTACAGCGATCGTCATGGGAAGAAGCCGTGGATGCAGCAGGCCGGATACCTGCTGGCGTGAGTGTTACCGGGCGATGGTAACAACGTTCCCGTGGCTCCTGAGAAGGTCTACATGCCCTGACATCTCTTGGTGGGCTTTGATGTTCGCAATCTCTCCCCGAAGTCCCCGCTTTCACGTCAGGATGGTGGCATTTGTAACGTCAGTCCCCATGGCGACCAGCCCTGCCAAGACTTCTCCTCCGGGCATGGAGGAGCAAGACGTCCTTGAGCAGCAAGTGCTTGGCTCCAGACGCCTCTCCAACATCCTGGTCGCTCTTGCTGTGACCCTGGGAGGTCTTGGCTTCCTCCTTGCGAGCCTTTCCAGCCGTCTTGGCAGGAATCTCGTGCCCCTCTTCACCGCTAGTGATCTCCCCTGGTTACCTCAGGGTCTCGTCATGGGTCTCTACGGGATAGCAGCAGTTATGTTGGCGACCTATCTCTGGGTTGTGATCACCCTTGACCTAGGAGGGGGAAGGAACCGCTTTGATAAACAGACGGGTGTGGCCCTGATCTCGCGTAGAGGTTTTCGTCAGCTCATCTTGGTTGAAGTGCCTCTGAGGGAGATTCAGGCCGTCAAGGTTGAAGTGCGAGAAGGTCTGAGCCCCCTCAGGCGTCTGGCGCTGCGGATCCAGGGCCGTCGTGACCTTCCACTCAGCAGAATTGGAGAGCCGATTCCCCTTGCTGAACTTGAGTTCTCGGGTGCAAGTCTGGCCCGTTTTCTTGGCGTTCCTCTTGAGGGCCTCTGATGCTTTCCTTCACCCACAGATTTTTCAAACCTCTGACTGCAATTCTTTTTGTTGGAATCTTACTGACTCTCTCTGGATGCGTGAGAGATCCCTATGGTGCTGAGGTGGGATGTCAAACCGCGCGAGTACCCTGTCTAGAAGGGGTGGCAACTGTATCTTTAGAGACGACAAAAGGTCTTGTTGTCGTTAAAATTGATGGTGAAAATGCTCCCCTGACATCTGGTAATTTCGCAGATCTCGTTAAAAGAGGTATTTATAATCAGACAGTTTTTCATCGTGTCGTCAAATCGCCCCTTCCCTTTGTTGTCCAGGGAGGGGATCCACAAAGCTCGAATCCAAAAACTCCAGTGAATGCCTACGGTACTGGCCAATATATCGATGCGGCGACCGGTGCTGCTCGTTACATTCCATTGGAGTTTAGGGCGAAATCAACGAAGGATTTTTCCTATGGTAAGGAAATCGCTTCTTCGAACCCCTCTCTCCAACCAATTCTGACCCATGAGCGCGGTGCTGTTGCAATGGCCCGCTCGGCCGATCCGAATTCCGCAAGTGCTCAATTCTATATTGCACTCGAGCCTTTGCCTGAACTCGATGGGCGGTACGCGGTTTTTGGGAGAGTGGTTCGTGGTATGGACGTTGTTGATCAGCTGGAACAGGGAGATAAATTACTCCGTGCCACTCTCCAGAAGAACTAAGCGGGAACCCTGTTTTCTGATCGATTCGCCTTCAACCATTCTGTGTTGACGCCCGATGCTCTCTCGAGAGCTACCCTGCCAGTGCGTGCAATCTCCAGAATCCCGTAGTGGGCAAGGAGTCGCTCCAGTGCTACGAGTTTCCCTGGGTCCCCCACCACCTCCAGGGTCATTGCGTCGTCTGCCACATCGACGACTTTGGCTCGAAACACCTGTACCAGGTCAAAAATTGCTGCTCGGTTCTCCTTTGTTGCTGCAACTTTCAGCAGCATCAGTTCCCTTTCAACTGCGGGGATCCGGCTGAGATCAATCACTCCAAGAACGTTGACCAGCTTGTTGAGTTGCTTGCTCATTTGCGCCAGTGTCCTGTCGTCTCCTTCGACGACCATCGTGAGCCTGGAAATTCCCCGTTCCTCCGCCGGCCCCACCGCCAGGCTCTCAATGTTGAAGCCCCGCCGGGCAAACAACCCTGAGATCCGGCTCAGCGCCCCTGATTCGTCTTCGACCAGCACCGATAGGGTGTGCTTCATGGATTTGTGAGAGAGCCGAGCACACCTTCACGGTACGTGCCCATGCGCTCCAACCAGGCGATCACAACCTCATTGAATACGTCTGGTCTCTCGTCATGCGGGCAGTGCCCAGAATCCGTGATCACCGTGAGAGCCAGATCTTTGCGAAATCTTTGGCACTGCCATCCCACCTGAAGAGGAACGAGGATATCCTGCTCCCCCCAGATCAGCAGCATGGGGTGTTCCAGGCGCCCGAGGAGATTCGGAGCTGTGGCCTTCATCGGCCGCAAGGCCATGGCCATGCTCATGGCTCGTAGGGACTGGACGGCACCGGTCCGTTTGGCTGGATGTCTGATCACCCTGTGCAATGGGGCATCCTGGAGCACAGGTTCCAGGTAGGCCGTCTGGATCGCCCACTCCAACAGCGGCGAGCGGGCCAAAAGGGGCACCATGAGCTCCAAGGGCAAGAGTCTGCATAACAGCTCAATGAGAGTTCGCTTGCTTGTCCGTTTCCACGGGGGTCGCCTCGCTGGCTCGGACGCCTGGCGGGGAGACACCATCAAAAGGGTGGGATCGGGCAGCGGTGAGGCAATCACTGCCCGCACCGACCGGGGAAAGAAGACGCTGCAGGTCAGGGCCACTAACCCACCGAGGGAGTGGCCCACCAGGACGGCAGGCTTCTGAACCACCTCCTGAATGAACTCATGCACCTGCCGGGCCCAGAGACGGTTGTCCAGCCGAAGGTTCCCTGGCTGGCTCGACGCTCCGAACCCAATCAGATCAAGCCCGTAGACACCCCAACCAGCGGCTGCCAGAGCAGCTGCATTGCGCCGCCAATGTCCACAGCCGGTGGCGAATCCATGGATCAGCACGAGGGGAGGATGGTTGGGATCTCCGAGGTGGCGCCAGTGGCACTGTTGTCCCCTCCACTGCCATTCATGATGGGATCCCCAGTCCACATCCTCAGGGTGGTTTGGGCTCCCCTTGGTCCGATGGAATCGGAAGAAGGGCCTTGCTGCAGGGAACACGGGCGGTTGGGGGTTGATGAAACGAAGGGGGAGTGACTCAACGGGAGATGCCGGTCCGTGGTTGACGGAGGGATCCGTCTCGTTTTTGACCGGGGGTGGATTTTTCAACCCAGCTTCCCGACCGTCCAGGGATCTCGGGGTGCTTCTCGCCCGCATCCTGGCCCGCCGGAGACCCCTTCGGGTTCTGGATCTGATGGCCGGGTGTGGTCTCCGCTCGCTCCGCTACGGGCAGGAGGCGAACGCTTGCTCCCTTCTGGTGAATGACGCTGACCCCGATCGTCTCCCTTGGCTGAAGACCAATCTCATCCCGCTGGAGGGGAGAGGCTTGCTTCGCATCTCTGCCCAGACGGCCCAGCGCCTCCTGGCGTCCTGTCTGACGCAAGGGGAGCGGTTTGATCTGGTGGATCTGGACGCCTTTGGTTCCCCCAACGCCCTCCTGCCCTTGGCGCTGGAGGCCGTAACCCTCGAGGGGGTGATCTACGTGGCGAGCACCGATGGACGTGGGCCGACGGGCCACGACAGGATCTCGGGCCTGCGACAGTTTGGTGCTTCCGTGCGTTGCCATCCTGCCAGTTGGGAACTTGCTTTACGGCTACAGTTGGGCGTGATCGCCCGCACGGCCTGGTGTCAGGGGCGCGGGGTCCAACCCCTCTTTTCCTTCAGCGATGGGCGGACCTTTCGAACAGCTGTCCGTCTGCGTCGACGTCTGGTCCACGGCGAGGAGCTGCAGTTAGGCCTGTCGGCGGTCTGCCATCGCTGCGGTGATCAGCAGGTTCAGTCCATGGGATCCCTCAGGCCTTGGGAGAGCTGCCTTTGTCCCTCGCCAGGCTGGTCCGTGAGCGGACCGCTCTGGGTTGGACCCCTCCAGCACCTCCCAACGCTGGAAAAGATGGCGGAGGAGGCTCACATTATTCCCACCAGTCTCTCCAAAGAGGGTTCTCTGTTGCTCAGCCGACTGCAGAGAGACCGGGGGGCACCAGCCCGGTGTTGGCCCAATGCATGGATCGCCCGCCAGCTCAAGTCGTCCCAGGTTCCCTTGAAGGATCTGGTGGCTCGCCTGATGGATGGGGGATACCAGGCCTCAGCCAGTGGCGTGATGGCGGGGCAATTTCGCAGTGATGCACCCTGGACGGTGATTCTTGCCATAGCCGAGGAATTGGCAAGGGGAGCTGCTAAATAGGTAGCACCCTTCCTCGTCGACCATGGCCTCGGAGATTTTTGGGACCGCTGCCCTGTTCTGGGTGTTGATTCCAGTGGGCTTGCTGGGGGGCAGCTTGTTGCTGAAGGTGCTGAAGGATTGAGATCCTGCCCTCAAGGGGCACGTCTCAGGCCGATGCACCCCTAGGCTCAGCCGGCTTCGGTGCATGGGTCATGCAGGTTCTGGTGGTCGGTGGCACAGGCACCCTGGGGAGGCAGATCGCGAAGAGGGCTTTGGAGGAGGGGCATTCCGTGCGTTGCATGGTGCGCTCTCCAAGGAAGGCGGCCTTTCTCCAGGAATGGGGATGCGAATTGACCCGGGGGGATCTTCTGGATCCAGAAAGTCTTGCCTACGCCCTTGAAGGGCAGGAAGCCGTCATTGATGCGGCGACAGCCAGGGCTACGGATGCCGGATCTTGTTATGCCGTCGATTGGACAGGGCAGCTGAACCTCTTCCATGCCATGCAGAGCGCGGGCGTCAAGCGTCTGGTTTTTTTCTCCCTGCTGAAGGCTGATCAACATCCGGACGTCCCCTTGATGGAAATCAAGGCTTGTTCGGAGAAATGGTTGATGGCTTCAGACCTGGACTACACGATTCTTCGCTGCGCAGCCTTCATGCAGGGATTGATCAGCCAATTCGCCATCCCTGTTCTAGAGGGGCAGACAGTCTGGGTCAGTGGTGTTCCCACACCAATTGCCTACATGAACACCCAGGACATGGCACGGTTTGCTGTGGCCGCTCTTGCCAGGCCGGAAACATCGAGACAGGCCTTTCCTGTGCTGGGATCCCGAGCGTGGACCACGGGTGAGATCACCCAGCTCTGTGAGAAATACTCTGGAAAAGAGGCGCGGATTGTGCGGGTCCCCCCTGTGTTGATCGGAATGATGCGAGCCGTGGCCAATTTCTTCGATGCCAGTGTGAACGTGGCCGAACGATTGGCCTTTGATCGGGTCACGGGAGGAGGCGAGGCCCTCGATGCTCCCATGGAAGAGAGCTATGCGGCCTTTGGACTGAATCCGGCTGAAACCACCTCGCTCGAGCAGTATCTCAAGGAGTACTACGACACCATCCTAAAGAGGCTCAAGGACATGGAAGCCGATCTCGATAAGGACGCCAAGAAAAAACTGCCCTTCTGATCCACAGACCAGTGGTGCCTCTGTACTATTGAAGAGCGCTTGCCTGCCCTCGTGTCCATCTCCCAGATCAAAAACCTCCAGCGGCGCCTGAGCCTCCTTGAGCAGGAAGCGCTCCTGGAGGTAAATCGGGCCTGCGGACATGAACTTTGGCAAAGTGTGGGCTTTGACGCCCTCGATGCGCTTGAGGATCCTGAGCGCCGGGCACGCGCTAACTACTACTTCGGCCAGTTGCAGACGGCACGTCAATTGATGGAGGTGCTGGGTTGATGCAGCAACCTGGTGAGCCTCTCATTTTCGGCCGGATGGATGGCTCGCCATTGACCCTCTCTCAGACCGGACAGGTTGAGGGGAGGATTTCCATCGTTGAGGTCGATCGACACCCGAATAAGCCGCAACGTGGGCAGTCCCACCGCCGCTGTCATCCGCCGCACCTGCCTGTTGCGACCCTCCTGCAGAGATAGTTGCAGCCAACTTGTGGGAATGGCCAGACGGGTCCTGATGGGGGGATCCCTTGGCGCCCAGCATGGGTCGGTCAGAGGCTCGACCCTGGCTTTCAACGTCAAGCGGCCTTGGATCCACACCCCCTGCCTCAGCTTCTCAAGCTGGACCTCGGTAGCCAGCCCTTCCACTTGAACGTGGTATGTGCGCCAGTGACGCCAACGGGGGTGACTGAGGCGAGCCTGCAGACGACCGTTGGAGGTGAGCACCAGCAGTCCCTCGCTATCGGCATCCAGCCGCCCTGCTGCGTAAACCTCTGGGATGGGGATGAACTCCGCAAGGCTGCTCCATCGACTTCCCTGCTCAATGGTGAACTGGCTGAGCACCCCATAGGGTTTGTGGAACAGGAGGGTTGTCAGGGCTCGCTTCAAGGGTGGTGCTGGACCTTAGAGTACTGAGTGATATTTGTTTGACTGACTTCCCCGCATGATCGAAACGTCTGGTGTGATTGAAAAAGAGCAAGGGAATGGGTTTTACCTGGTAACTCTTGAGCAACCGGCGGGCCACCAGTGTCTGTGCAGGGCTGCTGGCAAACTCACCAAGTTTCGAATCAAGCTGCTTGCGGGCGACAAGGTGCTCGTGGAAATCAGTCCCTACGACCTCACCCGGGGCCGCATCACCTACAGGGAGCGGAATGCCGGAGCGGCCAATCCTCGCCCTGCAGGAAACCGTCCGGGTGGGCCGAGAAGGCGCTAGTCGCTAATCCAGAAGCTTCTCGATGGCCTGGCGAAACTCACTTCTCTGCTTGACGCCTCTCCATTGGTTCTTGAGTTCTTTGTTCATAAATAATTGCACAGTTGGTGTGCCGGTTATGCCCGCCTGAGCAGCAATCTCCTGATCGGTTTCGATGTCAATCTCCACACCCTGAGCTTTCCCTTCCAGTTCGGATAGAACCCTTTTGAGCTGGGGCTTGAGCACGTGGCATGGCCCGCACGTCGGGGAGGTGTAAACCACCAGCAGGGGTTTTGAACTTTCGTGGTAAAGCCTGCGCAATGCGTAGGCTCCCTTTTGCCAGAGAACGTCTGGGGAATAATTGTCGGCATCGCTTGTGGCCGTCCGCACGGGAGTGCCAGAGAGGTCAGGGTCGACGCTCTGTCGGGCAACGGTCACCGCAAGCTGGTGATGGCTGAGCCAGCGTTCGGCAGCCAGAGCTGCCTGGCAGCCGCTTCCGGCAGCCGTAATTCCCTGCCTCCATTCTGCATCTGCCACATCACCGGCGGCAAAGACGCCATCTCTGGAGGTCTCTGGTCGGCCAGGACGCGTGATGAGGTAGCCCTTTTGATCCAATTCCAGTTGATCTCTGAAGAGATCCGTATTTGGTGTATGTCCTATGGCGTAAAAAAGGCCGCGAACTTCTAAGTTACTCAGGGCATCTGTTGTTCGATTCCGAAGTGTTAATTGTTCCAGCCAGTCTTGGCCATTAACATCAGTGACCTCCGAATTCCAGTGAACAGTGATGGCGGAATTGGCCAACACACGATCCGCCATCGCCGCACTTGCCCGCAACTGATGGCTGCGAACAATCAGGTGAACATGGCTGCCATATTTTGTGAGGTAAACAGCCTCCTCACAGGCTGAATCTCCACCTCCCACCACGGCAAGCTGCTCCTGTCGGAACTGTGGGGTTGCTCCATCACAGATGGCACAGGCGCTGATTCCTCGGCTCCAGAATTTATCTTCCTGGGGCAGGTGCAAGCGGTTGGCGCTGGCACCTGTGGCCAGGATGAGGGCCTGGGTGCGAATGGTTTCCCCATCCGATGTCTCGATGGAGAAGGGCTGAGTTGTCAGATCGATGCGCACCGCATCCGCTTCCACCAGTTGGGTGCCCCAACGAAGTGCCTGAGCGCGGCAGCGATCCATGAGTTCCGGACCCAAAATGCCGTCGGGAAACCCTGGATAATTCTCCACGTGGGTGGTGGTCATCAACTGGCCGCCTGGAATACCCCCTCTTTCAAAGCCCGTAATCAACATGGGCGAGAGGTTGGCGCGGGCCGCGTAGATGGCTGCTGTGTACCCGGCGGGACCGGACCCGACGATCACCAGGTTCTGAAGCGGGTGGGGTGAGAGGTCGTGTTGTGGTTCCTGAAGAGAGGTGATCCCCTGGCTGCTCATGGGCTAACACGGAGTCGATTCGAGTTAAGCCTAGGGGCAACCCGGTATTCCGTGGACGAGAGGACCGCCAAGGAGCTCGGAGATGTGGAAACTTAAGAAACTCTTCAGATTTCAAGGAGGCCGTCTGTTTCGGGCCGCTTCGTGAGAAGGTTTGAGGGCACCATCAGTACGGAGCTCTTCATCAATTCAGGGTGGCTTTCCAGAGATACCAGCCATTCCCGGAATTCCTCCGTCAATGCGAAACTATCTTCGAAACGTTGAAAACCGTCAAGTGTTGCACGACGTGCCAAGGCCCAACATACTGCAACTGTGACCCGGCGATGCACGAAGGCGTTCATATTAAGCGATCGGCTCCGATGGATTATGCCTGATCAGGTGATCTTCTACGGTGCTTTTTAGTACACAATCTCTTATCAGCTCTCGCTCAGCTTGGGGAGGGCCCTGAATGCTGTCTCTTGCCAGGGAGGTGTCAATAGCTCAGGCATTGGCTTCGGCGTGGTTCAGCAACAATTCTTCCACATCCCTCATGCCTGCACTCGCCTGCTGGCGGGCTCGGCCGAAATCCCCGTCAGCCTCATCCCGCAATGCCTCGCCAATGCGATCGAGAAGGGCCTCTCTTTGTTCACTCAAAAGAACAAGGATTTCCTTTTCAATCAGATAGCGTATTGCTACGCTGCGCAGATTGTTTTTGCTCGCCTCGGCCAAGGTTCCCTGTACAACTTCTTCAACAAAGAGGCGTTGAACTTCCCGACTGCGGAAAAAACTTTCAAGAGCATTGATTGTGCCATCGACTACCGTGCGCTCCACCTCGGCAGGCTCGTTGGAGAGTTTGAATTCCCAATCCAGATGACGCCTTTGCCAGCCTTGCTGATTGAGGCTGGGCATCACCATCTGCGAAAAGCTGTCCACCGCGATTTCATAGGTTCTCTCGGCCACCCGCTCACACCAAGACTGGCCATGGCTGGAGAGCTGCTGTTCCACCTCTTCGCGATTAACGTTGTGTCCCCCATGGTGACTGTGGCAATAGCCATTGGGGCAATCCAGGGCGGATAGGGCCATTTGAGCAGCAATTTCGATCAGCTCCTAAGGGCTAACCATGGGCGGGGGGCAACGGCTGATTCCTTGGAAAGTCTCCATCTTTCGCCAGACGAGGTGGGGGACTCCGCACAAATGGTCTGGATGAGTTGCCTCCCATGGCCAGTCAGGTCTATTGAGGTGGGGTTAGGCCCTTTCTCTGACGGGATGAAATTGCTCATACCTCGGGAGTGGGCGGCGGGCGAGAAGCGCGTCGCCGTGACTCCTGAAACCGTTCGTCGACTCCAGGGCCGCAACATCACTATCGAAGTGGAGCGTGGGGCCGGAGAAGCCGCAGGCTTTCCTGACGACCTCTACAACGCCATTGGCGCCACCGTGGTGAACAGTGATGATCTCGATTGGGCGGGTGCCGCTGGTGTGCTGTGCGTTCAGCCTCCTTCCCCCTCCGCCCTGGAGCAGATGCGGGAAGGAGCTCTCCTTGTGGGCCTTCTGGCACCCCATGGCGCCCAGGAACTGACCCGCGTTCTCAATCAGCGCTCCATCTCCGCCATCGCCCTGGAACTGCTGCCACGCATCAGCCGGGCCCAGTCGATGGATGTGCTGTCCTCCCAAGCCAACATCGCCGGCTACAAGGCTGTGCTCCTGGCGGCGGCCGAGTTGGATCGTTACGTCCCCATGCTCATGACGGCCGCTGGAACCATCCAGCCCGCCAGGGTGTTGATCCTTGGCGCCGGCGTGGCAGGACTTCAGGCCCTGGCGACGGCCCGGCGTCTTGGGGGTGTGGTGTACGTCTCAGACGTGCGGGCCGCCGCCAAGGAGCAGGTGGAATCTCTGGGCGGCCGCTTTCTGGACCCCCCTTCCGAACAGGACCTTCCCTCGGAGAAAGGGGGCTACGCCACCCAGGCTTCGGAGGCTTTTCTGGCGGCCCAGAGGCAGCAGCTCTCTGAACAGCTGGCCCTTGCCGACATGGTGATCTGCACAGCCCAGGTGCCTGGTCGTCCTGCCCCAAGGCTCATCACCGAGGACATGCTCGACCGATTGCGACCTGGTTCGGTGGTGGTGGATCTGGCGGTGGCCCAGGGGGGCAACTGTGCCGGAACGGTCCCTGGGGAAACGGTGATCCGATCAGGGGTGCGTCTCATCGGAGCGGAGGCCCTCCCCAGCTCCGTGCCCAACCACGCCAGTGCTCTCTATGCCCGCAACGTGGCTGCCCTGATCGAACACCTTGTGCACGAGGAGGAGGGACTCCGCCTGGATCTGGACGATCCCATCGTGGAGGCCTGCCTTTTCACCCACGCCGGAGCCTGTCGCCGCGATGACGTGGTGCAGACCGGTGCCCCCCTCATCCCCGCAGGAACCGCCTCATGACCTCTCTGACCCAATCCCTCTGGGTGCTCCTGCTGGGCAGCCTCCTGGGGTTTGAACTGATCGGCAAAGTGCCCCCAACTCTTCACACGCCGCTGATGTCGGGCGCCAATGCCATCAGTGGCATCACCATGCTGGCCTCCCTCACGCTGATTCAGCAGGCGGGGGGCAATATCCCGCTGCAGGTGATCGGTGCCATCTCCCTCGGATTCGCTCTCTTCAATGTGATCGGGGGTTTCCTCGTGACCGATCGCATGCTCGCCATGTTCCGTCGCAAAGGAAACTCCTGATGACGCTCTCCCTTTCCCACGTCCCCCAGGTCATGGACCTGGTGGCCGTGCTCCTTCTTTCCCTCGGCATCAAGGGACTCTCGAAGGTTCGCTCCGCCAGAGCCGCCAATGGACTGGCCGCCCTGGCCATGGGCCTGGCGGTTCTGGGCCTTTTGGTGCAGGCCCAACCCTCACTCGAGGCCTGGCTCTGGATTGCCCTGGGGTTGGCCCTGGGCGGCCTGGCCGGTGTGCTGACGGCCATGAAGGTTCCCATGACGGCTATGCCGGAAACGGTGGCTCTGTTCAATGGATGCGGTGGATTGGCATCCCTTCTTGTGGCTCTCGGTGTGGCCCTGTTTCAGGGGGCGGGAGCCGGGCCGGTGGAGCGGATTTCCATTGCGGTGTCGCTGTTTGTGGGTGCCATCACCTTCAGCGGCTCCATCGTGGCGATGGCGAAGCTGCAGGGTTGGCTGGAAACTCCCGCCTGGACCCAGAGCTCCCTGCGGCATGGAGTGAATCTTGTTCTGGCAGCGATCTGTCTTGGGGCTGCCGTTGTGTTGTTCCGCCATCCGGATGGCCTGGCGCTCTGGGTGGAAGTTGTGGCTGCCACCCTGCTGGGCATTGGCGTCACTCTCCCCATTGGCGGGGCCGACATGCCAGTTGTGATCTCCCTGCTCAATTCCTACTCAGGAGTGGCGGCTGCGGCGGCTGGATTCGTTGTGGGAAGTGAGTTGCTGATCGTGGCGGGAGCCATGGTGGGCGCCGCCGGACTGATCCTCACCCAGGTGATGGGCACGGCCATGAAGCGTTCCCTGGTGTCCTTGCTCTTTGGTGGCGCCCTCGGGGGCGCCACCACCACCGTGGGCGGGGGGGGCAGCGAAGCCGGTTACACCCGCATCACCAGTTGCAGCGCCGAGGAATGCGCCATGGCCCTGGAGCAGGCGGAGCGGGTGGTGTTCGTTCCTGGGTATGGCCTGGCGGTGGCCCAGGCTCAGCACTCCCTGCGAGAACTCGCCAAACTTCTCGAAACCCATGGGGTGGAGGTCAGCTATGCCATCCATCCTGTGGCGGGTCGCATGCCGGGCCACATGAACGTGCTGCTGGCTGAGGCTGATGTTCCCTACGAGCAGCTGGTGGAGATGGACACCATCAACCCGGAGTTTCCCCGCACCGACGTGGTGATCGTGCTCGGGGCCAACGATGTGGTGAATCCCCAGGCCAAGAATGATCCCACCAGTCCGCTTTACGGCATGCCCGTGCTGGAAGTGGATCAGGCGCGCCAGATCTTTGTGGTGAAACGCTCCCTTGGGGCGGGCTATGCGGGCATTGCCAATGCCCTGTTCGAGTTACCCCAGACCGCCATGGTGTTCGGCGATGCCAAGGCCGTTCTGAACAACCTTCTCTCCGAGTTGCGCTCCATTGGCGTGGGCAAGGTGAAGGAGAAAGTGGCTGCCTGAGAGTGTGAGCCAGCTCCTGCAGCGTCTGGGGTTGGCTCCCTTTTCACAGCGGTTTCCCTGGATCGGCCCCGACCCTCAGACCCTTCGGAACACCCTTCGGCCAGCCAGGCCGGAACCGGAAACGGGCGAGAGTATTTCGTTTGTTTTGCCAGAGGGAGATCGGCTTCTGGCCCGCCTGGATCTTCCAGGGCCTGACCGCCCCTCCCATGGCCTTGTGGTGGTGGTCCATGGGCTGGGGGGAAGCAGTGATGATGGGGGCCAGCGCAGGCTAGGGAAAGCTTTGCGCCGGATGGGCTTTGCGGTGCTAAGGCTGAACCTGCGCGGCGCGGGGCCAGGTAGGTCCTTCGCTAGTGGCACCTATGCGGCCAACTGCTCCAGCGATCTCCTTCCCGTGCTGGGAGACTGCCGCCGGCTGGCCCTTGACCTGGCTCCCCCCGGAGGACGGATCCCTCTTGCGGCGGTGGGTCTCTCCCTGGGAGGCACCGTGTTGCTCAATGCCCTGCTCGATGGGGAGGGCCAGGATCCTCCCCTCCTGGATGGGTTGGTCTGCATCAGCAGTCCCCTTGATCTTCATCGCTGTGCGGATCAGATGGAACGCCCCCGCAACACGCTCTACAGGAAGTGGTTGGTGCGAAGGCTGATCCAGCAGACCCTTGCCGATCCCTCAGGACTCACTGCGGAGGAACGCCGTGCCTTGCAAGGCCATGGGCGACCCCGAACCATCCGAGCCTTTGATGATGCAATCACAGCCCCGCGCTGGGGTTTTGCCGACGTGGGGGCGTACTACAAAGCCTGTAGCCCCTTGCCCAGGCTGCGGCAGGCGATGGATCGATTGCCCCCGCTGCTGTTGGTGCACGCCAAAGATGATCCATGGGTGTCCGTGGAGGCCCTGTCGGCTTTTGCAGCGGAGCACGCTGCACGCCAGTGGAGTGGCAATACAGGGTCCTGGCCGGAGGTGATGGTGACCGATCGGGGTGGGCACAACGGATTCCATGCACCGGGCGATTCCGAGATGGGCTGTTGGAGTGATCGTCTGGCTGCCCTCTGGCTCCGGCAGGTACTGGTATCGGGTGCTGCAAACTAGGATGAAAATGATCATTTGCTGACCTTTTCATGGCCCTGCTGGACAATCTGATCGACACCGTTCTGACCAAGGTCGCGGGTGATCAGTCGAGCCTGATCTCCAACTTTCTCAAGGACAACGGGGGCGTCAGCGGACTGGCTGAAAAGTTTCAGAGCGGCGGCGCTGGGGAGATTTTTGCCAGCTGGGTCGGCACGGGTGACAACAAGGCCATTGCGGCGGAAAAGATCAGCGCGATTCTGGGCTCCAGCCAGGTGCAGCAGCTCGCCCAGAAGCTTGGCGTGGATCCCAACCAGGCCTCTGATCTCATTGCCAATCTTCTGCCCCAGGTGATCGACAAGCTCACCCCTGATGCCACGGTGGAGCCCAACCCTCAGGCTCAGCCTCCGGTTGCCTGAGTCCGCCTCCCGGCAGATGCGGGGTGCTAGGCACCCGGCATCTGGCCAGGCAGCTGGTCGATACGGCCGTCTCGTTTCAGTTTGGCCTGCAGCTTGAGCCACCCAAGCCCCACAGGCAATCCCAGAACCATGGGAACGACCGTGAGGGCGGGCCGGCTGCTGGCCGCCAGGAGGGACGCCGCAACCGCCAACCCTCCCAGCAGAAAGGACTGGCCTGCGCTCTGCTGGGCCAGGGCCAGCCTCCGCAGCAGACGATCCGTTTCCCCGGCACGGATCTGAACCTGCAGGTCGCCCTGCTCGATGCGGGACAGGCTTTCATCCAGCCGGCGGGGTATCCCCAGGGCACGGCTCCCCACATCTGCGGCCTGACGCGTGATTTCGCCGAGGAGGGCATTGGGACCAGGGCCGCTGGATGTCATCAGGGGGAGAAGGTAGGGACGCGCAATCGCCATCAGGCTAAAGCCGGGATCAAGGCTTCGGCCCACCCCTTCAAAGGTGGAGAGGGCGCGCATGACGAAGATGAGCTCCGCCGGCAGACGAAAGGGTTGGCCATAAACCAGGTCGTAGAGATCGCCAGAAAGCTTCTCGATGATGTTGCCGCTGAAGGGAGGGGTGAGGGCCTCGTTGAGCATGAGGCGCACCAGACGACGGACCGGGCCCGGATCGATCCCGGTGGCGATGACGCCAGCCTGCTGCAGTTCCTCCACCAGACCTGCTGCGTCTCGGGTGGCAGCGGCCCGGACCATCCGTCCCAGCCGGCTGCGCAGGCGCTCGGAGAGCTGCCCCATCATCCCAAAGTCGTAGTAGATCAGAGCTCCATCGGCGGCAACGGCCAGGTTGCCAGGATGGGGGTCGGCATGGAAAAAACCAAAGCGCACCAGCTGCTGGAGGTAGCTGGCCGCACCCTTTTCGGCCACGGTGGCGGGCTCCACACCGGCCTGGATCAGGGCCTGGCGATCGGTGATCTTGATGCCTGGCACGTAATCAAGGCAGAGCACCCGCCGGGAACTGAGTTCCCAAACCACCGCAGGGATCCGGATGCCGGGATCATCCAGAAACTGCTGGCGGAAGCGGGCCGCATGCTGGGCCTCCAGGCGAAAATCCAGCTCCCGCAGGAGCACCCGTCGGCATTCCTTGGCGATGGCGATCCAGTCGCGCCCCTGGCCCCATCGGGGATGGCGCTGCACGGCTGAGGCCACCTGCTGCAGCACCTCCAGGTCGAGGCGAAACAGGCGCTCCAGGCCTGGGCGCTGCACCTTGAACACCACCTGGCGGCCGCTGCGCAGGCTGGCGCGGTGCACCTGGGCCAGGCTGGCCGAGCCCAGGGGATCCACCTCGAGATCGATGATCTCGAGCCGCCGTTGCCCCAGCTCCTGTTCGAGGATGGACTCCACCACCGGGAACGGGAAGGCTGGAACCCGGTCCTGCAGGCTGGCTAGTTCCTCCACCACTTCGGCGGGCAGCACGTCCGGTCGGGCCGACAGCAGCTGCCCCACCTTGATGAAGGCCGACCCGAGATCCAGGAACTGGCCCGTGAGCCAGCGGGCCAGACGGCGTTGCCTCAGGGCCTGGCGCTCCGGCGTCTTCCCGCCGGGATAGCTCCAGGAGCGCCCATTCCACCAGAGGGTCGTCAACAGCCTGAGTGCCAACCACCAGATCCGCAGGGGGCGGGTGGTGGTGCTCCAGCGCCGTTGGGCCCTTTCCCCCAGCCCGGTTCCTTCCATTAAACAGACCCCGTCTGCCCGCCCCCGCCGAGGGGCACCTCCAGCTTGCGCGACAGGCTGGCCACCTGGGCCCTGAGTGCATCGATCTGATCCTGGGGATCGCGGGATGGGGCGGAACTCTCCGTCGCCGCAGGGGCGGAGTCGCCATGGTCTAGCCGTCGGGCCTCCTGCTCCACCTCTTCCCAGAAAAGGGTGAATTCCTGCTGAAGCCGCTGGGGGGCATCCTGCGCAAGCACGGCGAGCTCAGCGACCCGATCCGCCAGCTGGCTCCCCAGACGGGCACTCAGCCGGTTGATCGTGGCCTGAAGGAGAGATTGTGGAGTGCTCATCACGAATCCGGCGCCGTTGCCGCACTGTGGCAGATCAGGGCAAGGGTGGGGGAGGTTCGAGGGGGCCCGTTGATGCCGGTGGTGTCCCCTGTTGCGATGGCAGGGGAGGAGGGGGGAGCAGGGGCGGAGGCACCTGTGGAGGAGGAACAAGGATGGGGGGAGGAGCTGGGCTGCTGGGGGCTGGGTTTCGCTCAATCCGGGGGGCCTCCGCCTCCCTTGGTGCTTGCTGGCGTGGCTTTTCCCTGTCCCGCTTCCTCCCCTCATTCATTTCGGTGGTTTCTCCTTTCTCCTTCTCCTCCCGTTGCTGGCGGCCAAGCTCCTCCAGGTCTGCCGGCAGGGGCTTGGGTTTCTCTCCCTGTTGTTGCCTCATCTCCTCGAGCGTGGTGCCGCTGGGGGGTGACTTCTCCTTGAACGCCGGCGCCTTCGGCGACCCCTCCCCCCAACGCACCTCGAGGAGCCGCTGGGTGATGCCATACCCAAGTCCGCAGATCAGTCCAAGCAGCAGCCAACGGCGCCAGCGTGGCGAGGGGGGGGTGGGATCACGGCGGGCCTGCCGTGGTCGAGGGGTGGGAGGTGGGGCCGTGGCCATGCGGCGAACCCTGAGGTGGGTGGGCCCATCTTGCCCTGGCGAGACAAGATGGGTGCAGTTTTTTGGGGCCTGTTGGTGCAGCTTTGGTCTCCCCTTCCTGGTGGCGTGACGGCGCCCCGGGGTTTTCAGGCGGCTGGCAGCACCGCTGGCCTGAAAGCATCCGGCCGTCCCGATCTCGCTTTGCTGGTGGCGCCCCAGGGGGCCGTGTGCGCCGGCGCGTTTACCACCACGGTGGTGCGGGCCGCTTGCGTGGATCTTTGTGCGGAGAGGCTGCAGGCCGGTGGCGGCAGGGCCCGGGCCGTGCTCATCAATTCAGGTCAGGCCAATGCCTGCACCGGAGAGCGGGGGCTGGTGGACAGCCTGGCGGCGACGGCTGCCCTCGCGGAGCGGCTGGGTGTGGCGCCGGAGGAGATCTTGATCTGCTCCACCGGTGTGATCGGCACGCCCATCCCCATGGATCGCCTGCTGGCTGGTTTGGATCCGCTGGTGGCAGCCCTCAGCAGCGATGGGGGGACGGCGGCGGCCCGGGCCATCCTCACCACGGATCTGGTGGAAAAGCAGGTTGCCTTTGAAGCCGTTCTGGATGGCCGCTCAGTGCGGATCGGTGGAATGGCCAAGGGGTCGGGGATGATCCACCCCGATATGGCCACCATGCTGGGGTATCTGACCTGCGATGGGGGAGTTCCCTCCGACGTGTGGCAGGGCATGGTGAGGCGGGCGGTGGATCGTTCGTTCAATGCCATTACGGTGGACGGCGACACCAGCACCAACGACACGGTCCTGGCCTTTGCAGCCGGAGAGCCCCTGAGCCCCGCCTCCTTTGGGGCATTAGAGGCCGGCCTGACGGCGGTGTCGCAGCACCTGGCCAAGGCGATCGCCCGGGATGGGGAAGGGGCCACCTGCCTGATTGAAGTGCGGGTGGAGGGAGCTTCCGATGGGGAGGCTGCCCGCCGCATTGCGCGCACCGTGTGCGGCTCGTCGCTGGTGAAGTGTGCGATCCATGGCCGGGATCCCAACTGGGGCCGCATCGTGGCGGCGGCGGGTCGGGCTGGGGTGGCCTTTCATCCCCAGGCGGTGGCCCTCTGGCTGGGAGAACACCAGCTGATGGCCGCGGGCCAACCCCTGGCTTTTGATCGCGCAGCCGCTTCGGCCTACCTGCGGGAGCGTGCTGCTGGCACCTACCTGATGGACGACACGGTCGTCATCCGCCTGGTGGTGGGCTCCGATCCTGGGGAAGGAAGGGCCTGGGGCTGTGATCTATCGGATCAATATGTGCGCATCAATGCCGATTACACGACGTAGGGGTGTTTCACAGGCATTTGGCGGTTATGGCCCCTAGGGTTGCACGGCTGCGTTTGTCTGATGAGGCCCTCCCTTCCGCTGGCGAGCCTGTTTTTGCTTGGTTTTTTGATTCCCATCGAGGCGTTGGCCCAGAAAACTCCCACTGACAGTGCCGTGCCCGCCACCTATGCCACCAGGGCTGAGGCGGAGAAGGCGGCCAAGCTGTTCCACTGCACTGGGGCCCACCAGATGGGTGATCGCTGGATGCCCTGCGATCGCCATGGGGATGCCCATTCCCACTGACTCCCCATGCCTCCCCACGAGTCTTCCCAGGTTCCCGAGCCCCCTGGACCCGACGACAGGGGCTGTGGGGGCAAACCCAGGCGATTTGCCATCGGGATCGCCCCCCTGGGGGTGGTGAGCATCGGCATCGTGCCGATGGGGGTGGTGAGCATCGGCGTGGTGCCGATGGGTGTGTTGAGCATCGGTGCTGTTGGAATGGGCCTGGTGAACCTCTGCGTGGTGGGGATGGGGGTGCTGGTGGCCGGAGTGAATGTGATGGGGGTCTGGTGGGCCGGGGTGGAAGGAATGGGGGTGAAACGGCTGGCCGGGGGGCCAGCGCAGGGTCACCACTCCAGAACCCATCCCCATTCCCACGGCCTGTCCACCCCAGCGGCCAGTGACAATTTCTATGCCTATCCCAGCAAGGCTGAGGCCCTGGACAAGGCCAGTGAGTTGGGTTGCACCGGTGCCCATGCCATGGGCAAACTCTGGATGCCCTGCGAGGCCCATCCCATGGCTCCGTCAGGTGGGCAGGGGGTCTCCGAAGCTCCATAGTGGAAGAACGGAGCTTCCTGCTCGCGGGAGGCCAAGAGGAAAGTGCGGTGCGGGTTCTCCCCAGGGTCGCCCCAAGTCCGCCGCTGTCCCGCAACTGTGATGGGCTGTGCCCTCAGTCAGAACACTCTTCCGTTGTTCCCTCCTCTCCCCTCGGCGCGGACCGAAACCTCCCATGAAACGCCTCTTCCTCCCGCTCACCCTGCTGGCCGCTCTCGCTGCCCTGGCTCTGGGAGCCCTGCCCTCCGAGGCCCACGGCACGGCCACCGGCGGCGCCCTCGACGGTCTGGCCCACCCCCTGATGGGGGTGGATCACCTGCTGATGCTCCTGGCTGTGGGCACAGCCGCGTCCCAGATCTCCTTTGCGCTCCTACCCTGGGCCCTGGGTGGAGGAGCGTCTGGGGCTCTCCTGGGGAGCAGCGGCTGGACGATGCCGCTGCTCGAAACTCTTGCAGCCCTGGCGATCATGGGTGTGGCTGCGCTCACCCTTCAAGGTGGCACCAGTGGGAGGGGCGATCGGCTCCTTCAGGCGCTGTCTGCCGCGGTGGTGGGAGGTGGAATGGCGATCCACGGCCTGCTTCATGGCCTGGAGGCTCCTGCTGGGTCCGCAAGTCCACTGTGGTGGGCCGGGGCCCTGTTGAGCTCCGCGGTGGTCTGCGGGGGAACAGCCTTGCTGCTGCGTTCCCTGCCTCGGGAGTGGGTTCGGGCCATGGCGCTGGCGATGCTTATGGCAGGTGGATTGGCTGTTCTGGCCGCCTGATCGATTCACTTCTCCTTTTTCGCGCAGGCCCGATCCATCGCCTGCAGGTAGGCGGCCGGAGGCAGACGCGCCATCAGCCGGGCTTCCGCTTCCCCGGGCCGCCGCTGGGGTCTCACGAGTAGGCCCAGCTCGCGCCGATCCTCCCTGCTCAGCTGGGGTTCCACCGTTTCCGCCACCAGCCAGGTGCCGCCCGAGAGGCAAAGGCTCTGCACCAGGTGCCAGCCCTCATGGCGCAGGGTGGTGCTGGGCTCGCCCCTGGGGCATACCACCACCTCCCTGCGACCCTGCACATAGAACCCCAGCAGGTCGGGTTCGCGGCAGCGGGGATGGGTGGTGCGCACGCTGATCCCCCTGGCCTGGAAGGCCACGATCAGCTCCTGCCAGGCCCTGGTCTTCACTCGCTGCCCTGCCTGAGGGAAGGGCAGGGGGATCAGGAAGGCCAGAAGCGTTGCCGCAAAGGCCGGTGGCAGGAGCAGGGTGGGCATCGCTCCAGGAACGGGCTCAGGGGTTGGGAACGGACTGGCTAGCATGCCGTGACCTGGACCCCAAGCATTCCAGGGCCAGGGCCCCCACCAGGGCGACACCCAGGCCCAGGGCTTGGAGCGCAAGTTGGGAAGGGGCCAGGGGCCCCAGCTCCAGCAGCCGGCGAATGGGTTCGAAGCCCTGGATCAGCCCCCAGAGCCCCAGGGCCAGGGCAAGCCCCGCCGCGCCCAGGGGGCTGCCCCGCTGCCCGTTGAGCCACACCAGCCCCCCACCGGCCAGCAGCAGTAGGCCGAACACCAGGCTGCGGCGTGTTTCCAGGGGCAGCCCCGGCCAGAGGGCCATGAGCAGCACCGCCCCCAGCAAGGCGCTGCCTTGCCCCAGAGCCCGCCAGCCGTCCCCGGGGGGGAGCAGGGGCGACTCCGGAGGCCGGGGCGGCTGGTGCAGCAGCTCCGGACTAACGGGCATCGCCTCGAACACCACCGTGCAGGCCGGATCGATCACCAGATGGAGCAGGGCGATGTGTACCGGCAGCAGGAGCAGGGGCTGGCGGCTCACCAGCAGGGGGATCAGGCTCAGCCCGACGATCGGCAGATGGATCGCCAGGGTGTAGGTCAGGGCCCGGCGCAGGTTGGCCTCCACTCTCCGGGCCAGCCCCAGGGCGCCCACCAGGGGGGCGAAGCTGTCAGCCACCAGCACCAGATCGGCGGATTCCCGGGCCACCGCCGATCCTCGGTGGCCCATGGCCACCCCGATGTCGGCGGCCTTCAGGGCCGCGGCATCGTTCACCCCGTCCCCGGTCATCGCCACCACTTCGCCCGCGGACTGCAGAGCCTGCACCAGCCGCAGTTTCTGCTGGGGCATCACCCGGGCAAACACGGGCACCTCCCGCAGCTTCCCCATGAGCTCCCCGTGCCCCAGCGCCTCCAGCTCCGGCCCGGTGAGCACGGGCCCGGGGGGGAGCCCCGCTTGATCTGCCACCGCCCTGGCTGTGGTGGGGCCATCGCCGGTGATCATCAGCACCCGCACGCCGGCGGCCTGGGCAGTGGCAATCGCCGCAGGCACCTCCGGCCGGATGGGATCCGCCAGGCCGATCAGCCCCATGGGGCGGAACAGAAACGCATGCAGCTGTTCGGGGGGCGGCCCCGGCCCGAGCTCTTCCCGGCCGTGCAGGGGGGCGCCTTCCAAGCCGCAGGCCACCGCCAGCACCCGCATCCCCTCCTTCGCCAGCCCATCGGCGCTGGCCAGGAGCGCCACGGTGCCATCGGCATCCAGATGGCACACCTCCGCCACCGCCTCAGGGGCCCCTTTGGCCGCCAGTTGCCAATGCCCTTCCGGATCCCGCCAGAGGCGCGACATCACCAGCAGATCGGGCTGCAGGGGATAGTCGCGCTCCAGGGGCCAATCAGGATGGCGATGCTCCTCGGGTGCGAGGGCCTCATCCGCCAGCCGCTTCAGCGCCAGCTCCATCGCATCCACCGGATCGCCTCGGCTGGCCAGGAGGGCCTTCTCCAGAAGGTCGTGCCAGGGCTCCTCCAGCGGGCTGCCGGCCCGCCACAGATTGCCCTCCGGCCATAGCTGCAGGGCGGCCACCGCCATGCGGTTTTCCGTGAGGGTGCCCGTTTTATCCACCGCCAGCACCGTGGCCCCCCCCAGGCTCTCCACCGCAGCCGGCCAGCGCGCCAGTACGCCGATCTTCGCGAGCCGCAGGGCCCCCAGGGCCAGGAACAGGGCCAGCACCACCGGCATCTCGTTGGGCAACACCGCCAGGGCAAAGGCCAGGGCCCGCAGCAGGGCTCCGGGCCAATCGCCCGTGCGGGCCCCCTGGATCAGGGCCAGGGCCGTGCAGAGCCCCAGAGCACCGATGGTGAGGCGGCCCGTGAGCCGGCGGGTGCGGCGCTGCAGACGGGTGAGGGGGGGCTCCACCTGCTGAAGGCTTGCGGCCAGCTGACCCAGCTCGCTTGCTCCAGCTTTGGCTGTCACCCGGGAGCGGCCCCGGCCCTGGGCCACCAGGCTGCCCGCCAGGATCCGATCCCCCGCCGCCAGGGGCACGGGCAGGGCTTCGCCGGTGAGCAGGGCGGTGTCGGCCCAGAGCCCGATGGCCTCCTCCAGCACCCCATCGGCGGCCACCCGATCGCCCTCCTCCAGCCGCAGCCCATCTCCAGTCTCGATGGCCTCCGGGGGGAGGTTCAGCTCCTGACCTCCGCGTAGCACACGGGCCCTGGGAGCCGAGAGGCGGGCCAGCTCCGCCAGGGCCTTTTGGCTGCGGCGCTGCTGCACCCCATCCAACAGGCTGATTCCTCCCACGAACACCAGGAGGATCCAGGCTTCGGTGCTCTCGCCGATCAGGCCATAGATCAGGGCGCAGGCCAGGAGCAGGAGATTGGTGGGCTCCAGCAGGGCCAGGCCGGGGTTGGGCATGGCATGAGCCTAGGTAGCCCCCTGCCCTTGCCAGGGCTCGGTTCCGCGGCACTCTTGGATGCCTGCCGTGCTGCCCCATGCTCATGCGCCTGCTGCGGATGGCGGAGCGCGATGGAGGCCGTTGTGCGGGCCTGGTGCTCCTGATTGGTGCTGTGTTTGGTGTTGGCCTGGTGCGGCTGCTCCAGGAGGGGTTGCAACTCTCCCCACAGCAATCCCTGCGGGTGCTCGTGCTGGCCATGTTGCACCTGGTGGGTCCCCTGGTGGTGGCCCTCATCGCCTTCACCCGCCTCACCCCCCTGTGGCTGCGGCGGGGCCGGCAGGGCGGGACCCATGGGGGATGGCTCACCCTGGGACCCGCCTTTCTGGTGGGCCCCCTGCTCTTGATCCATGCCCTGATGGGGGCGTTGGTAGGAGGAGTCCTGGCCAGTGCCCAGGGGGGGCTGGAGCTTGGGCTGCTCCATGGCGTGGGGGCGATTGTGCCAATGGATCTCCTCTCGGCCCTGCTTCGAACGGCCCTCTATCTGGCCGCCGCTGCCCTGCTCTGCTTCTGGGAAGGCCAGAGGCGCCTCCCCCGCCAGGCAGGAGCCGAGGACCTGATCGCCAGCCTCATCGCCAGGGAGATCGCCCTGATGGTGGGGCTCAAGCTCATCTGGACCCTGGCCGTTCATCCCATGACACTCCCGACCCTGCCTTGACCTCCACCCCTCCTCTCCCCGATGCCGCTGCTGAGGCCGATGGTCCCGATCCACGGGAGCGCTGGCTTTTTCTGATCTCCGGGGGGCTGTTGCTTCTGGCGCTGCTGGTGGCCATCGGGCGGGAACGCCATTGGGGGGAAGCCCAGGTTCCGGTCGAGCTGGTTGCCCCCTCGGCGGATGGGCTGAGGGAAGGGATGGAGGTGCGTCTTTCCGGGATCCCCATCGGCCGGGTGGCCTCGCTCCAGCTCCGAGACGATGCCCGGGTGATGGCGACCCTCCAGATCAATGGGCGGTATCGCCATCTGGTGGGGCCCCGCAGCCGGGCCCAGAGCAGCCAGGTGGGGGTTGTGGGCCTGCCCTTCGTCAGCCTCAGCCCCGATCCCCGCCCGAAGGATCAGGCCTCCAGGCCCTTGCCAGCTCTGGCCTATGAGCCGCCACCCAATCTCAACCAGCTGGTGGCGGATCTGGCGGAATCCCGCAGACAGCTGGATGGCACCCTCGCGCTCACCAGCCGGCTCCTCAAGCATCAGGTGCCGCTCTCGCTGGCCAGCCTGCAGCAATCCACGGGCAAGCTTTCCCGTTCGATGGGGGATCTCTCCGCCATGTCGAAAACCCTGTCCACGGAAACCCAGCGCACGGTGCCCTCGGTACGGGCCCTCACCGGCACACTCCAGAGGGAGAGCGTGCAGATTGCCCCGGCTGTGCGGCGCACTCTCGCGAAGGCGGATCGCACCCTCACCCGTGCGGATCAGACAGCCGATACGGCGGCCCAGGCCTCCCGCGAGGCCCAGCTGCTCCTGCAGCAGGCCCGACCCGTGCTGATTCCCACTCTCCAGAACGCCCAGGAGGTCACCGGCGCGGCGGCTCGCCTGGTGCGCTTTCTCGCCGGGCTGGGGCTGCTGGAGCCAGCAACCTCCCGGCCCCGCTTGGCACCTCCCTCCACGGAACGGCCCAAGCCTCTGCCCCAGCAGATGGATCCCCACAAGGTGCATCCCACCGCTCCAGATCCCTCCCCCTACCTGCCCTGACACCCGACGGTCCCACGAGCAGGATGGTTGGGAAAAAATGAACCGCAGGATTGGAAATCCTGGAGATCAGGCGAATGGACCGCTCTCTTCCGCCACTGCTCAGGCCTCCAGGTAGGCGAGGTGGTCGCGCGAGAACTTTCGGACGGCTTCCTTGGCGCGGCGTTCCAGGCCCCGGGCTCTGTCCCGGCTGATGCCCATGCGCCGTGCTGTGGCGCTCAGGCTGAGAGGCTTCTCTTCATTGAGCCCGTAGCGGAAGCGCAGCAGAGTGGCTTCCGGAGCAGCCAAATCCTTGAGCAGGCCTGCGATGTCCTGCTGCAGGAAGGTCATGGCGAGTTGGTCCTGGGGGTTGCTGCTGCGGCAGGCCAGGCTGTCCATCAATTTCTGATCGCTGCCGGATCCGCTCTGGGCATCCAGGCTGAGAGGATCCTGCGCCCGGAACAGCACTTCACGAATGTCGAGCGGATCGAGGCCCGTGGCTTCAGCCAGTTCCCCCAGATTGGGATCACGGCCCAGCTGCTGACACAGGCGCTGTTGGCATTGCCGCAGCCGGTTCAGTTGATCCACCATCGAGGAGGGTAGGCGGATGGGGCGCCCCCTGTTGACCAGGGCGCTGCCGATGCCCTCCCGGATCCACCAGGTGGCATAGGTGGAGAAGCGATAACCGCGGCTGGGGTCAAAACGCTCCACAGCCTTGATCAGCCCGATCGTGCCTTCCTGGATGAGATCCTCCAGCTCGCCAGGCCGGTGCGGATAGCGCCTGGCCAGGCTGATCACCAGCCGCAGGTTGGCAAGCACCATGCGGCTGCGGGCCCGTTCGGCCTGATGCAGGCAGCGCTGCAGCTGCCCTTGAGTCATGCCGGCCTCGAGCGCCCAGACCTCTTTGCACAGAGCAGCGCCGCCAGAGCGGATGGTGAGTTCTTCTTTCACCTCCTGTAATTGCCGTCCTTTCTGCACCTGACGAGCCAGGGAAATCTCCTCAGAAGCAGATAGCAAAGGGGTTCTTGCAATGGCCCGCATGGTGAGGCTGAGTGCGTCGCAGCGGCCCTGAGGGCGCTTCTGTGGCGCAGGCATCGTCGGTTCGGCAAATTGGATCGGAAGACGTTAATTCCTTGATGCAGGCCTTGGGTGTTTGCTGGCTTTATTGGACTGAAGAAAATGAAATTATCATGATCAGTGCAGCTAATCAGTCCTGGAATTCAACCTTCCTTGTTGATCCTCAGCCCGATGGATCGACCTCTTTGTCAGCGGATCGATTGGCCCCTTGCCCCGCTTTGCGGATCAGCCAATAAGCCAAGGCCAGGCCCACCACGATCAGGCCGAATCCCGCCATCAGTGGCGCTTTGCTCTCCGTACCAGGGGGAAGCACAATCACCTTTCGTGCCACGGCGGTGAGGGCTGTGAGCAGCACCAGCTCAATCTGCACAACCTGATCGCGAAGATAGGCCATCACATTCTGCAGAACCTCCAGAGCAATGAAAATCAGCAGCAGCCGATCCAGCAGCTTGATCAGATCGCCGTTAAACCAATCTGTCTGCCATTGGCTGAGCTTGAAGCCTGATTGAAGCAACAATTCAATCGTGGCGAACCCGATAACAACGGCCAATAGCAAGGCGAGTGTCTTGGCCAGCGTGCGTTCGTAGCTGTGGATGGCATTCAGGAAGCGCTTGTCGCTGAACAGGTCCATTGCTTTGTTGATGTTGATCATGGAAGTCAGGTCGCTGATCCATCAAGATCGACGCGTTGTAACAACCCAATAAGTGGCAATGCATCCACTCCATGGGAATCAGTGGATCCTAAGGGAGATTTCCCTGCTTTGGGTGTGGATGATTCCTTATTCAGGCCATTTGACGAAGATGGTGACAACGGGTTTCTGCGGCAAGGTGCGGCTGGTGGCTGCAGAACTTGTGATCCCGAAGGGCCTCTACAGGGTAGATATAAGTGATGATGGAATATGCCCACCCCGCCCGCTGCACTCACGGTGTAAACGGTTGCCCCTGTTTCCATGATGAGCTTGGTGAGTTTCTTGGAGAGAATCTCCTCTGCAACGATCACCAGCTTCCAGACCTATTGACTCATGATTTTGATTTCAGATGGTTTGGGATTGGGGTTCGATCAGGGCTTCATGCCCAGGAGCACTTCGGCCAGCCCGATGAACAAGGGGATGCACAGGGCGATTGATGTTCTTTGGATACATGATTATGTTCTTTCGCTACATTTAGCCGTAGAACATAAAAAGCGGCCTCGGGAGGCCGCAGATTCTTTATTGTTGCTCGTGGGCGGCTGTCAAAAGAGGGGGTGTCATAGGCGCAACCCTTGACAGCTATCCGGTCAGGCCTGATACGGCATGCTGCAGAGCGTCAAGGCGGCTGAGGTTGGTGCGCTCGGGTGGCAGTTTCTTGTACAGACCAAGTTTTTCAAGCCTTCTCTGGGTGGTGCCAGCGGCGCCCACCACAAACACTTGCCGACCTTGCTCGATCGCCTCCTCCACAGCGTTCTCCACAGCCAGAGCTGCGGTGACTCCCAGGTGGGACACTTCGGATAGATCAAAGATCACGGCCTGGCAGTCGCTAATTGCGTTGTGCTCACGGCCAATCGCCTTGGCCACCCCGAAAATCATGGCGCCATTGAGCTGGAAGAGCAGCACCTTGCCTTTCCCCTCATCCAGCAGAGCCCGCTCGTTCTCAGGAAGCATCAGATCGCCATCGCCGGTGCTGATCGACTTCACCGACTTTGCCTGCAGCGAGCTCATCTTGTCGATCGTCAGGATGTTGGCGATGAACACGCCGATTCCCACCGCTGCAATCAGATCCACCAGCACGGTGAGTGCGATCACCAGATACATGATCAGGGCGCCCTTGATAGAGATCAGGTGAGCCCTCTTGAGGAAACCCCAGTCGACGATGTCGACACCCACTTTCAGGGCGATCCCTGCCAGCACAGCCTGTGGAATCTGGGAGGCGAGATCCTTGAAGGCGAGAATCACCAGCATCAGGATCACGGCACGGCTGATCCCGGAAAGAGCGCTGCGGCCGCCCGCCTGGATATTTACCACCGTTCCCATCGTGGCGCCAGCACCAGGGAGCCCCCCGAACAGGCCCGAGACCAGGTTCCCGAGACCCTGGCCGATCAGCTCTTTATTGGAATCATGCTCGGTGCGGGTGATGCTGTCGGCGATCACGGCCGTGAGCAGCGCATCGATGCAACCCAGCATGCCCAGCACCGCGGCATCCACCAGCATGATCCGCAGATCATCCAGTTCGAAATAGGGGACCCGCAGCTGGGGGAAACCTGAGGCGAGTTCGCCGATGCGACGAAGTCCCTCACCGCCTCCAGTGAGCAGGGTGAGCGATAGCAGGGTGCCCACCACCAGAGCGATCAACTGGGGGGGAGCGATTTTCTTCACCGCTCCAGGTGTGAGCCAGAGGATGGCCAGGGTGATCACCGCCAGGATCACCTCACTGGGGCGGGCGCTGGCAATCAGCTGGGGGAGGGCATTCAGTGTGCCCATCACGCCCCCTTTGGGGATGGCCTGGCCCAGGAACGGGCCGATCTGGAGGACCACCAGAATGATGCCGATGCCGCTCATGAACCCTGAGATCACCGTGTAGGGCATCTGGGTGATGTAGCGGCCCAGCTTCAGGAAACCAAAAACGATCTGGAGCAATCCGGCCAACATCACCACCGTGAAGGCCATCGCCAGTCCGTTCTCGGGATTGCGCGCGGTCAGGCTGGCGATCACCGCTGTGAACACCACCGTCATCGGACCGGTGGGTTCGGAGATCAGCGATGGCGTGCCGCCAAACAGTGCGGCGAAGAGGCCGACCAGCACCGCCCCCCAGAGGCCGGCGGAGGCTCCTGCCCCGGAGGCCACGCCGAAGGCCAGCCCCAGGGGCAGGGCCACGATGGCGGCGGTAACGCCGCCGAACAGATCCCCCTTGATGTTTGTGGTGCTGATGTGGTTCAGCACCCTCTGACCCGGGCGCCGGGGCGGCGCCGATGTGGTTGTCATCGCTACAGGTGAGGGTTGGCGTGGAACCTTAGGCCGTGCGCCAAGAACCTGGGTTGATCGCGCTGAGCAGCAGAAAGCCGGGTACCGCATCCAGGGTTGAGATGGCCTCGCTGGACAGCCCCGTTGTGGCAAGTAATCGATGGAGGCCAGCGAGAGCGTGCGGCCATCGCCCCAGATCGGTGTGGCGCATCCCTATAACATCCCACTTCTCCAGGCCCCCCATGCTTCCTATCCCCCCGCTGCTGATGGAATTCAGCTCCC
>JAYKIG010000004.1:0-27636 GCA_035286045.1 Cyanobacteriota bacterium
CGCCCCCCCTGGCTGGTGGCCACGGGGGTGAGTCCCTCCACCTGCCCCCACTGGAGCTCCCATCCGCGACGCAGCAACCAGCGGCACCAGGCCGGGTGGGTAAGGCGAAGCCCTTTGGCATCGAGGATGACCTGCTCACTGGTGATGGCCAGCACGAAGGCGAATCCCAGGGCCAGGGCGGCCCACAGCGGGACTTGCCATCCCTCTGGGGCCAGCAGCGGCAGGGGCAGCACCAGGGCGATGTAGAGACCCAGAAGGGTGAAGCGGATCAGGGGCGCCATGCCGTAGGTGTGCGTCTCCTGAGGAGGGTGGCTCATCGGTCTTCGGCGGAACCGGGGAGAGGTTCGATGAGGGAGGGGGGTTGATAGGTTCCGCCGAAGACCTCGCCCTCCCGGCCTCTCCAGAACTCCCCCAGCCGCATGAGATCGGCATGGGCTTCCTGCACCTTCTGCAGATACTCCTCAGGGGTGTAGCTGTCCTTCTCTTCCTGCAACTTGCTGATGCGCAACAGGTGCCACAGCCAGGGTTTTCCCAGTTCCCCCCGGGCCTGGAGGTAGGTCGCCAGATCCCTTGAACTGGGGAGGGGTGAGGTGCTCATCGCCTGCAGGCGCATCGTTGGCGCCACCCTATGGACAATGGCCGCAGGGTGCGAGCGCGCGACGATGACCAGCAGACAACCTCCCGGCTCCAACCACCTTCCCCCCGATCTCCCCCGGGACGCACTGCCAGAGAACGGAATGCGGGGAGATGGAGCCTATGAGCTCATCCACAGCCACCTGCTCCTGGATGGCAGCGCCAGGCTCAACCTGGCCACCTTCGTGGGCACCTGGATGGAGCCCGAGGCGCGCCGTCTGATGGAGGAATGCGCTGACAGGAATCTCATCGACAAGGATGAGTATCCCCAGACCGCCGATCTGGAGCAGCGCTGCCTGCGGATGCTGGCCCATCTCTGGCAGGCGCCCGATCCAGCGGCCACCGTGGGCGCCTCCACCACGGGCTCCAGTGAGGGCTGCATGCTGGCGGGGCTGGTGATGCGATGGCACTGGCGAAGGAAGCGGCAGCGGGCCGGCCTGGAGTGGGGTCGGCCCAATGTGGTGATGGGAGCCAACCGGCAGGTGTGCTGGGACAAGTTCTGTGCCTATTTCGATGTGGAGCCGCGCTTCATGCCCCTCGCCCCAGGGCGCCTGCACCTGAGCGCGGAGGAGACCCCAGGCCTCTGCGATGAGCACACCATCGGCGTGGTGAGCGTGCTGGGCAGCGTGGTGGATGGCAGCTACGAGCCCGTGGCCGAGATCGCCGCCGCGCTGGATGCCCTGGAGGGGCGGACCGGGTTGTCGATTCCGATGCACGTGGATGCCGCATCCGGCGGCTTTGTGGCTCCCTTCAACAGCCCCGGGCTCCTCTGGGATTTCCGGTTGCCCAGGGTGCAGTCCATCAACGCCAGTGGCCACAAGTACGGGGGGGTGCTGCCCGGGGTGGGGTGGGTGCTATGGCGGAATGAGGCCTGCCTCCCGAGGGAGCTGCGCTTTGATGTGAATTATCTGGGCGGTCTCACCCCCACGATCGGGATCAATTTCTCCCGGCCCGGTGCCCAGGTGGTGGCCCAGTACTACAACTTCCTCCATCTCGGCCGCAGGGGATTCGAGAACCGAATGGCGGCTCTGGAGGCGATCGCCTGCCATCTCGCCGACGGACTGGCGGCCCTGCCGGCTCTGAGACTGGTGAGCCATCCCCGGGGTCAGCTGCCGGTGTTCTGCGTGGAGCTGGATCCTGCGCTCACGGGATGGACGGTGTTTCACCTCTCCGACAAGTTGCAGGAGCGGGGATGGTTGGTGCCGGCCTACACCCTGCCCGAGGGCCAGAGCGAGCGGGCCGTGCTGCGCTTTGTGGTGCGTGCCGGCTTCAGTCGACACCTGGCGGAGGAGCTGCTGGAGGATGTGCGACGGGCCGTGGAATGGTTGACGCGCCTGAGGGGTCCGATGCCTGATGGCCCGGAGTCGCTGGGCCTCTTCCACCACTGAGAGCTTTCTTCATCAAGAGTGATGTCTACAGATCACGAGCCATGACAGATCGAGTGTCTCCGCTTGTGCCTCCAGGCTGGCCGGATCACGATGGTGTCAACAGATCGGAGGCGCCCATGGACGACACGCCACCCAATCAGATTCCAGGAGCCAGCTGACGTTTGGACCCTGCTCCAACACTCTCAAGCGAAGTCTGGTTTTCCTGGTCTGCCCTCGGCCTAGCCCTCGTCTAGCGCCAGAGCGCCCATTCCATGCACCGTTCAAGAGCCCTGCCCTCAAACGGCTCGAGGTGCCCCGGAAGGAAGGAGAACCCTGCTAGAACCATGGCCCCAGGTGGCCTGCGCCAGCAGCTCCGCCCCACAACTCAAGATCTTTGATCGCTTCAGCGATCCGTATCCACAAACGATCCAAGGACCGCACAGCCAGGCCCCGAACCAAAGGGCACCCTGACTGAGCTGGCAAAGCCCGGGCCCCAGGCTCGGGCTTTGTTGTCCGGGGCTGCGTTCAGGGGGCCGCAGGGGGCAAGGACGGCGTCTGGCACACCTTGGCGGCCCAGTTGCACCCCGCCAAGGCGGGTTTCTGCCAATGAAGGGGGATCTCCAGCAGATCACGGGTGCCGCTGATGGCCTGAATGACAAACAGCAGTCCGGCGAGCCCACTGGCGATCAGATGGAGCCGCCGCCAGCGCAGTTCCCGCAGAATTTCCGGCCTGGCGCCCAGAGAGAACAGCATGAGCCCCACCACGGCTACCCCGCTCCAGTAGTGGGAGCTCCAGAAGTCAGCCTGGAGGGGGTTGTCGCTGCGTCGAAACACTTCCGGTTGGGCTCCGAGGGTGAGCACCCCGAGCCAGGTGATCAGGGCAAAAGCCAGACGAAATCCCTTGGCATGGGCCCACCAGAGGGCGGCGAGGGAGGCCGCGCTGCCCGCCAGCACGAGCAACAGCTGGATCGCCCGTCCACTCCCCCCGCGAAATTGGTCCCATGGCGTTGCGGTGGCGATCACCACCGTCAGGGCCACCAGCACGATGGCCACCACGGCCAGGGCAAGCCAGCGGCCCAGGTCGCTGTGCTCCCTCCCGGTGCTGGGGGGAAGCTTGGCGCCGCCCACCCGGCGTTCCCGCGTCTGCACGCCCAGTCGCGCCACGATCCCCACCAGGGGGTAAATCACCGCCACCGCGAGAGCGGGGTGGAGAATCCACAACCAATCCTTGGTGTCCAAAGCAGGAGCTGGGCCGCAAGTCCAAGGATGGCGTCTCTGCGCCCATTTGGCAGGTGGCTCCCGAATCCCCCGGGCTGACCAGCCTGGGGGAACAGACTGGTGGGGGTTGCCGTTCGACGCCATTCACGAACTGAGCCTGATGGTGGCCCTCGCGGAGCGGGTGCTGGAGGTGGCCGCCCGTGAGCAGTCCGAGCGGGTGCTGGCGATCCATCTGCGGGTGGGCCATCTGGCCGGGGTGGATCCCCTGGCCCTGCGCACGGCCGCGGAGATCGTGCTTGCGGGAACCGTGGCTCAGGGGGCCCGGCTGGCAATCGAAGAGGTGCCTCCAGCCTGGTGGTGTGGACCCTGCGGCATGGAGTTCCTCGCCTCTGACGTTCTGGGCCGTTGCCCGGCCTGCGGCCTGGCGAGCCGCCAGGTGCTGCGCGGGCAAGAGCTGCTCCTCCATGCCCTTGAGCTGGATCCCTGACCGGGAGCCCTTGGCGTGCCTAGCCTGCAGGCAGGCCTTGCCGTTGCTCCATGTGCAGCCACTGTGACTGCGGCCTGCCAGCACCCCCGGTGGCTCGCAAGGTGCTGCTGGGGGAATCCCTCCTGGCCCGTAACAACCACCAGGCGGCCCACAACCAGGAGCACTTCCGCGAGGCCGGGGTTCAGGTGGTGAATGTGCTCTCCTCCCCTGGCACGGGCAAGACCGCCCTGCTGGAAGCCCTGGCGGCCCGAGCTCCCTCCACCTTGAGGCTGGCTGCGCTGGTGGGGGATCTGGCCACCGACCGGGATGCCACCCGACTCCAGCAGGCCGGTCTGCCCGCGGTGCAGATCACCACCGGCCAGGTGTGCCATCTCGATGCAGCCATGGTGCATCAGGCCCTTGCCAGGCTCGAGGAGGCTGGCCATCCCCTCGCTGCGCTGGATCTGCTGCTGATTGAGAATGTGGGAAATCTGGTCTGTCCGGCCTCCTTTGCCCTCGGCGAGGATCGGCGTGTGGTGCTCCTCTCGGTGACGGAGGGGGAGGACAAACCCCTCAAGTACCCCGCCACCTTTCACAGCGCCGATCTGGTGGTGATCACCAAGGTGGATCTTGCCGAGGCCGTGGGGTTCGACCGCGCCCTCGCGGATCACGCATTGCGGCAGGTGGCCCCCGCTGCCCGGGTGCTGAACACCTCCGCCCGCACGGGCGAGGGGATCGATGCCTTCCTCGAGGCCCTGCTGGGGTGAGGGGAGCGGACGGCCAGGAGGCTCGCCTGCAGGTGACCTGCCGGGGAGTGGTGCAGGGTCTGGGGGTACGGCCGAGCCTGCAGCGCCTGGCCACCCAGCTGGGGTTGCGTGGCCACCTCAGCAACACGTTCGGCGCGGTGCAGATCGATCTGGCGGGGAGCCGGGAGGCCCTGGAGGCCTGGTTGCGAGCCCTGCCCGCTGCCCTGCCCGCCGGGCGCCCCTGGGAGCTGGTGGGGCTCCGCTGGATGGAGGCTCCCGGGCCACCCTGGCCGGATGGGGTGGAGCTGGCGAGCGCCGGGGTCGTGCCCCTGGGCCGGACCCTCTTCGCTCCAGGCCTCTCAGCGGATCGGGCGCCTTGTGCCCGCTGTCTGGCCGAGCTGGCCGAGCGCACCTCCCGCCGATATCGCTACCCCTTCATCAGCTGCTGCGACTGTGGCCCGCGCTTCAGCCTGGCCACCGCCTTGCCCTTCTGCCGGGCCCACACCACCCTGGCGTCCTTCCCCACCTGCTCCGCCTGTGCCAGGGAGTTCCGTACCCCAGGCGATCGCCGTTTCCATGCCGAAACCATCAGCTGCCCCTCCTGCGGGCCGCGCCTGGGCCTGCTGGATGGAGGGGGCCAGGAGCGGGCCGGGTCGGAGTCTGCGCTGGCGGAGGCGGCAAAGCTCCTGCTGGCGGGGCAGATCGTGGCCCTCCAGGGTGTCGGGGGTTTCCAGTTGCTGGTGGATGCCACCTCCCGATCCGCCGTGGAACGCCTGCGGGAGCGCAAGCGGCGGCCGTCCAAGCCCTTCGCCCTGCTCGTCGCCCACCCCTGCGATCTGGAGGCCTGGGTGCGCTGTTCCCCGGAAGAGGAGGAGGCCCTGCGCCACCCTGCCGCGCCGATCGTGTTGCTGCCACGGTGGGATGCCTCCCGGTTGGCTCCGGATCAGGATCCCTGGGCCGCCGTGGCCCCTGGCAGCCCGGCCCTGGGGGTGATGCTGCCCGCTTCCGGGCTCCACCATCTGCTGGTGGAGCTTGTGGGCCGCCCCCTGGTGGCCACCAGCGGCAACCGCGGTGGAGAACCCCTCTGCATCGCACCCGCGGAGGCCGTGGAGCGGCTGGCTGGTATTGCCGATGCCTTCCTGGTGCACGATTTGCCCATCGCCCGTCCCCTCGATGATTCGCTCCTCCAGGTGATTGATGGCCGCCTCGCCCTGTTGCGGCGGGCGCGGGGGTTTGTGCCCGAACCTCTCCCATGGCAGGGACCCCTTGGATCAGAGGTTCCCTCTCCGGCGTCCACCGCGGGTGGCCTTCTGGCCATGGGAGGCGACCTGAAGGCCGCCCCGGCCCTGGTGCTGGGGGATCGAATCTGGTTGGCACCCCACCTGGGGGATCTGGCGGATGCCGCGGTGCAGCAGCGCTGGCAGGGGGCCCTGGAGGATCAGCTTCCGGGTGGGTGGGCACCGATCACCCGCCTGGCCTGTGATGCCCATCCGGGCTATGTGAGCCACCAGCTCCTGCGCCCCCTGGCCCTGCGGCATGGCCTGGCGGTCTCCACCGTGCCCCACCATCTGGCCCATGGACTGGCCGTGGGGGCGGAGCATGGCCTCCAGCCTCCCTTCCTTGTGGTGGCCTGTGACGGCCTGGGCCTGGCCGACCCGGAGCCCCTGGAGGGCCAGGAGCGGCTCTGGGGAGGGGAGCTGCTCTGGGTGAAGGGAGTCACAAAGGGGGAGGTGTGCTGGGAGCGACTGGGGGCCCTGCGGTCGTTTCCCCTCCCCGGGGGGGAGCGGGCCAGCCGGGAGCCGCGCCGCTGTGCCCTCGGCCTGCTGGCGGCCGCTGGACCCTGGGCTCTGAACCATCCCGCGGCCGCTCCTGTGCTGGAGGCCTTCTCCCCGCAGGAGCGCCGGCTGCTCCTCCAGACCCTGGCCCAGGGGAGCCAGGCCCCTCCCACCAGTTCCCTGGGGCGTTTGCTGGATGGGCTGGTGTCTCTCCTCGGGTTGGCCCAGATCCTGAGCTACGAGGGGGAAGGGGGCCTGCGCTGGCAGGGGGCTGCGGCCCGCGGGCAGGCCCGGATGGAGGCCCTGGGCGTGCTTCCGACACCCTGGCCCTTTCCCCTGGAGCCTTCTCCGCCCGGGGATCCGTGCCCCCTTCCCCTGGGCCGTTGGGATTGGGAGCCCCTGGTGGCGGCCCTTCTGGCGGATCGGGCCTCCGGCGGGGATGCCGCCCCGGCGGCCTGGAAGCTGCAGCGGGCGATCGTGGCCGGGCTCGTGGAGGGCACCTGTACCGCTGCGGCCTGGACGGGGTGCCGCCGGGTGGCTCTCGCTGGGGGCTGTTTTCAGAACCGATCGCTCCTGGAGGGCTGTCTGCAGGCCCTTCGCCAGAGGGGTCTGACCCCCCAGTGGAATGAACGGGTGCCCTGCAGCGATGGGGGCCTGGCCCTGGGGCAGGCCTGGGCCGTACAGGCTTCTGGATCGGGCCTATAACCGGAAGCAGAGCCTGCCGATCCCCCCATGTGCCTCGCTGTGCCCGGGCGGATTCTCTCGATCACCTCCCATGTGCCTGATGGGGGGGGGGAGGAGGATCTCTGGCGCATGGCCGAGGTGGATTTCGGCGGGGTGCGTCAGCAGGTGAGCCTGGCCTGCCTGCCCGAGGCCCGGGTGGGGGACCGAGTGTTGGTGCATGTGGGCTTTGCCCTGAGTCTGGTTGAGGAGCTGGAGCCATCGTCATGACCGACATGCGCTGCATGGATGGCAACGAGGCGGTAGCTCGGGTGGCCTATCGCCTCAACGAGGTGATCGCCCTCTACCCCATCACTCCGGCCACTCCCATGGGGGAATGGGCCGATCACTGGTGTTCGGAAGGGCGGCCCAACCTCTGGGGTGAGGTGCCCACGGTGGTGGAACTGCAGAGCGAGGGGGGTGCGGCGGGAGCGGTTCATGGAGCTCTTCAGGCGGGAGCCCTCGCCACCACCTTCACGGCATCCCAGGGGTTGCTGTTGATGATTCCCAATCTCTACCGCTGGGCGGGGGAGTTGACGCCGGTGGTGGTGCATGTGGCGACCAGAGCCCTGGCGGCCCAGGGGCTCTCGATCTTCGGCGACCACTCCGATGGGATGGCGTGCCGTGCCACGGGGTGCGCCATCCTCACCTCCGCCTCGGTTCAGGAGGCAGGCGACTTTGCCGCCATCGCCACCTGCGCCACCTTGAGCGGTCGCGTGCCCTTTCTCCATCTCTTCGATGGGTTTCGCACCTCCCATGAAATCCAGAAGGTGGCGTCCATCCCCGATGGCGTTCTGGAGGCCCTCATTCCCCAGGACGCCATCCGCGCCCACAGGCAGCGGGCCCTGACGCCGGAGCGGCCCGTGTTGCGCGGCACGGCCCAGAATCCGGACGTCTACTTTCAGGGCCGGGAAGCGGTGAATCCCTTCATCGAGGCCCTGGGCGGGCATGTGCGCGCGGCGATGGCGCGATTTGCGACGTTGACCGGCCGTGCTTACCAGCCCTACGAGTATGTGGGCCCACCCGATGCCCAGCGGGTGATGGTGCTGATGGGCTCCGCCTGCGAGACCGCCGTGGCCACAGCGCAGGTGTTGGCGGCTGCAGGGGAGCCGGTGGGGGTGCTGAAGGTGCGCCTCTTCCGTCCCCTGGTGGCGTCCTGGCTTGTGGAGGCCCTTCCCGCTTCCACCCGCGCCCTGGCGGTGCTGGATCGGTGCAAGGAGCCGGGTGCTGCAGGGGAGCCCCTCTATCTGGATGTGGTGGTGGCCCTGGCGGAGGAATGGGGGCTGCACCATGGAGGCTCCCCCCTCCCCAGGGTGGTGGGAGGCCGTTATGGCCTGGGCTCGAAGGAGTTCACCCCCGCCATGGCCCGGGCCGTCTTCGCCCATCTGGCGGAGGGGTTGCCAATGAACCATTTCACGGTGGGCATCGACGATGACCTCACCCACCACTCCCTGTCGGTTGACAACAGCTTCCATCTGGATGCGGATGATGAGGTGCGTGCGGTGTTCTACGGATTGGGAAGTGATGGCACGGTGGGGGCCAACAAGGCCACGATCCGGATCATCGGGGAGACGACGCCGCTCTACACCCAGGGTTATTTCGTCTACGACTCCAAGAAATCGGGATCCCTCACGGTGTCGCACCTCCGCTTCGGGCCGCGCCCGATCCAGGCTCCCTACCTGATCACCCAGCCCACCTTGGTGGCCGTTCACCATTGGGATCTGCTCTCCCAGCTGGAGGAGCTCCAGGGGTTGGTGCCCGGGGGAACCCTTCTGCTCAACAGTCCCTACCCCCCCGCAGACACCTGGCGGCAGATGCCGTCGGAGGTGCGCCATCAGGTGAAGGCCCTGGGGGCTCGGGTGTGGCAGATCCATGCCCACCATGTAGCCGAGAACGCCGGATTGGGCAACCGGATCAACACGGTGATGCAGGCGGCCTTTTTCGCCGTGAGCGGGGTGCTGCCCCGCGAAGAGGCCCTGGAGCGCATCCGCGATTCGATTCGGCACAGCTACGGCCGGAAGGGGGAGGCGGTGGTGCGCAGGAACCTTCAGGCCCTGGATGCCAGCCTGGCGGCCCTCCAACCCCTGCTGTGGCAGGACATGGAGCTCCAGAGCCCTGCGGGCCAGGAGCTTCCGTCCCATCTCCGGGACGCCCCGCCGTTTGTGCGGGAGGTGATCGCACCGATGCTGGCCCACCGCGGAGATGGGCTTCCGGTGAGTGCCCTTCCCTGTGATGGCACCTGGCCCACGGGCACCGCCCGCTGGGAGAAACGCAACCTGGCCTCCGACGTGCCGGTGTGGGAGAGCGACCTCTGCGTGCAATGCGGCAAGTGCGTGATGGTGTGCCCCCACGCGGTGATCCGTGCCAAGGTGATGGTCCCTGAAGCCCTGCAGACCGCTCCGGAGGGTTTCCGCGATGCGGCCGCGAGGGATCCGGCCTTTGAAGGCCAGCGCTTCACGATCCAGGTGGCGGTGGAGGATTGCACGGGCTGCCAGCTCTGTGTCGAAGTGTGCCCCGCCAAGGATCGGCAGGAGCCGAGGCGCAAGGCGCTCAACATGGCACCCCAGCGTCCCCTTCGCGAACAGGGGCGGGCCCACTGGGAGTTCTTTCTCTCCCTGCCCGAGGTGCCCCGTGCCGACCTCAACCTTCACAAGATCGGCCAGCAGCAGCTGCAACAACCCCTGTTTGAATTTTCCGGAGCCTGCGCGGGGTGCGGCGAAACGCCCTACCTCAAGCTCCTCAGCCAGCTGTTCGGCGATCGGTTGCTGATCGCCAATGCCACCGGTTGCAGTTCGATCTATGGCGGCAACCTGCCCACCACCCCCTGGAGCACCAATGGGGAGGGGAGAGGACCTGCCTGGAGCAATTCCCTGTTTGAAGACAACGCCGAATTCGGCTACGGCATGCGCGTGGCTCTCGACCAGCAGCGAGCGATGGCGCTCCATCGCCTGGCCCTTCCTCTCTCGAGCGGAACTGAGCCCCTGCCCCCCTCCCTGGTGGAGGATCTGAAGGCTGGGGCCGCTCAACAGCACGACGAGGCCGACATCGTCGACCAACGGGCGAGGGTAGGGGAGCTGAAACGTCTCCTGAGGGTCGGCCTGGAGCGCCTGCCAGGGGAGGAGTGGGCCCTGTCGCCTGAAGCCCGGATGCTCGATCTGGCTGATGCCCTTGTGAAGACCAGCGTGTGGATGGTGGGTGGGGATGGCTGGGCCTACGACATCGGCTTCGGCGGTCTGGATCATGTTCTGGCTTCCGGTCGTGATGTGAATCTGCTGGTGCTCGACACCGAGGTGTACTCCAACACCGGTGGCCAGGCGTCCAAGGCCACACCCCTGGGGGCGGTGGCCAAGTTCGCCAGCAGTGGGAAGGCCTCCCCGAAGAAGGATCTGGGCTTGCTGGCCATCACCCAGGGCGGGGTGTATGTGGCCAGCGTGGCCATGGGCGCCCGGGATGAGCACACCCTGCGCGCCTTCCTGGAAGCGGAGCGCTATCCCGGTCCGTCCCTCCTGCTGGCCTATTCCCATTGCATCGCCCACGGCATCGACATGGCCAGGGGCATGGAGCAGCAGCGCCTGGCGGTGGCGTCAGGTCGGTGGATGCTCTACCGGTACGACCCACGCCGTGTGGAGCAGGGGCTGCCTCCCCTGCAGGTGGATTGCCCCCCTCCTCGCATGCCTCTCGCGGAGGCCATGCAGACCGAGAACCGCTTTCGCATGCTGGGGTACAGCGATCCGGAACGGGCCCGGCACCTGGAAGGGGCGGCCGAGGCCGAGATTCAGCGCCGTTGGGCTCTGTATGGGGCCCTGGCTCAGGCGTCGTCGTCGTCGAGCAGTCGTTGGGCGAAGTCCGAGTAGAGATCCCGTTCCTCCTTTCCAGCAGCGCTGGCCCGGCCCGATCGGCTGGATGCTCTGCCGTGAGGTTGGGCCCTTGGTCCCGGGAGGCCTGGCGTCTTGCTGGCCCTCTCCTGAGCAGGGGGCACCAGGGAGGAGGTTTCCAGCTCCCGCAACCGCTCCAGCAGGTGGGGGGGGACGGTTCCATCCGGACTGGTTTGCATCAGCACGCGGAAGAGTTCTGCCGGATCCTGTTCCCTCTCCAGACTGTGACGGGCGCCTTCCCCCTTCTTTCCTCCGATGGCGGCAGCCTGGGGCAGAGGGCTTGGGAGGCCTTTAGAGGCATCGGGTAGGGGAAGTTTCTTGGGCAGGGTGCGCCCCAGCGCTTCGAGGCGTTCCTTGCTGCGGGCATCAAAGCTCATGGCGGCGCTCAGGGGCAGTTGAGGGTGTCGCGGGTGAGGCGGTGGCTGATGGGATGGCTGCCTGTGGCGGCGGCGCAGAGCACCTTCCGGGCATCTGGCCGAAGGTCGACGTTGGTGAAATCCGCCCCGTCGATGCGCACGTCTTCAAAGCGGGTGTTGTATGCGAAAGCATCCTCCAGCCAGGCGTCCCGCAGGTCGGTGCCCTTGAGCACAGCCGAATCGAGGGTGGCTTCCCGCAGATCGGCGCCGCGGAGGTTGGCTTCCTGCAGCTTGGCTCCAAACAGGCTGGCGAGGCGCAGATCAGCCCCCGAGAAATCCGCTTCCCGCAGATTGGTGAGGTTGAAGGTGGCGCCCCGCAGGTCGGCGCCATGGAAGTCGGCGCCGATGAGCACCTGTTTGGCCACATCCATCGCCGCTTGAGCCGTCCACCCTGGCATCCCGCCCAGGGGGAGCAACAGAACAAGGCCCATGAGCAGGGCGGAGAGGAGACGAAAAAAAGGGAATCGGCCTGACATCCGAAGTCAGATCAGAAGAGCGACATGGCTTTGATTTTTGCCAGCTTCTCGGCATCGAGGCCCTGGAGATCTTCGAGACCCAACAGTCCATCTTTCACAAAACCGGCGAAGACAAAAAGGATGCCTTCGAGGCGAAAATCAAAACGGCCTTCCATATCGAATCTCTGGGTGCTCAGGAAATCGTGGAGCTGCCAGACCGACTCCACAGTGCTCAGCCCAGTGGAGTGGCGTTGAACCTTGGTGATCAGGGCGCTGATCGCTCGGCTCTGGGCGGTTTCAAAGGCTTCCCGGGCGATCTCCTGTTCCTGCGGCGTCCACACCAGAACAGCTGTGTTGGTCATCGTTGAAACCGCAGGTGAACGGACAGCACAAGGCTTTTGTGCACCCTATCGCCCGATCAAGGACACCGCGAAGGGAAGGGGGGGATTGATGTGGTCCTTGAACTGGCGCCGGGCTTTCGGCAATTGATGCCAGGCCAGATGGGGGAGCGCATGATGTTCCCAGTGGTAGCCGAAGTGGTAGCAGCAGAGCAGGGAGATCCACGGCGGGCAGTCAAGGCTGCGGGGCATGTGGGGTAGCTCCGGTTCGGCTGAACGCCCTGTGGTTCGGTGGGGAATGAAGGTGCCCACCACAAAGAGTTGGAGGGAACTCAGGAGGGTGGGGAGGATGCAATAAAGCACCACGTTGGCCAGGGGACTGGCAGAGGTTCGAGCACCTACGGCCCCGATCGTGAGCCAGAGAATCGCCAGAGCGGTGATCTGGCGAGGGGAGAGGTAGGCCGCCATGAAGCCAAAAAACCAGGAAGCCAGGTTCCCCCTCCCCTCGCGGTGATGGTCGGGATCCTGGGCACTGCCAGCGTGGAGATGGTGGCTGCGGTGGTTGGCCAGGCAGCGGGAGTAGGGGAGGGCGGCGTAGAGAAGAAGAAGGCTCTGCCCGATGGCCCGGTTGGCCCCCGGCCGTTCTGGCCAGAGGGTGCCATGCATGGCGTCGTGGGCGACGATGAAGAGCCCGGTCTGAAGCAGGGTGCGCACCAGGACGGAGGCACTGATCAAGACCGGGGACAGATCGGGCAGGGTGGTGGGGAGCAGGATCACCAGGCTCCCCAGCCAACTCAACACGATCCCAGCCGCGAGAAGCAGCCCCCGCCGGGTGGTTGCCGTCAACGGGCAAATTTCAGCAGTTCAGCAGCAGAGGCCAGCAGATCGATGGCCACGAAATAGATCTTGCCTTCAGGGCTGAGCAGGAAGCGCCAGGCCACATTCATGCCCACGCCAGCGCCAAACCAGGGGGTCTGCACCTTGCCTGTCACCTTCACCTGGTTGAACCCACCTTCGGCGGGCTCGGAGTAGCCGCGCTCGGGGAGGAGCTTCAGGTTCTGGCAGTCTTCCTTGAAGAAGCGCAGGATGGCCTCGCGGCCCACGATGGGTTTCTGGAAGGGGGGCTGGAGGGCGCCGTCGGGAAGGAACAGCTCGATCAAGGCATCAAAGTCGTTGGCATTAAGCAGGTCCATGTAGGCGTTGATCGTGGGGTTGATGATTCCCTCGATGAACACTTTCTGGCGGCTTTCCTCAGGGGTGGGGGCAGCGATGGGCTCCATCACCCGCTGGCCTTCGCCCTTGGCGGGGTCGAAGCCCATGTCTTCGACGAAGTTGCGCAGCAGGGTGATCTGCTGCCCCTGCTCCACCGCTTTCACGGAGTTGAGCACGGCGGTGGCGTTCGCTGAAAGCTGATAACCCTTGGGAATGGGTGCCACCAGACCAGCGGCCATCCATTCACCGAGCTGATACCAGAAGCCCAGCTTGATGTTCACGGACCAGTTGGCGTAGGTGCGGCCGATGGACGTATCGGAACGGTTGGCCAGATCGCACATGGCCTGGCTCTGCTGGGCGAAGGACATCGCCTTGATTTCATTCAGCACGGGCTCGGCGAACTGCATCCGGGCCGCGCCGGGGGCGGCGATGGTGATGGTCTGGCCCATCTCCAGGTAGGCAAACCAGATCAGGGCAAGCTGGTCTTCCGCATTGAGCAGACGGAAACGGGCGGTGATGGCGGGAACGGCATCAGCGCTAAGCGTGTCCGGAAAGATCTGGGTGGCTTTGGAGAGGGTGTACATATGGTCTTCTTGGATTGTGAAGATTTCCTTCAGACCCTAACCTTTTTTTTGGAATCTGACTAGCAGCTTTCGAGGTTCGGTCGGTTCGGGATCCCGCTCCTCTGCGGCCGCTACCGGGGGATGGAAACGGGTGGTGGCCCCGGGCGATCTCTGGGAACCCTGTGTTGTGTCCCCATTGTTTCACCATGCCGTTGACGAGCCGCCAGCTGGAGGGCCGCTGGGCTGAACAGAGGGCCCTGCGGTTGTTGCAGGAGCGGGGCTGGAGGCTGGTTTCCCGAAATTGGCACTGTCGCTGGGGAGAGCTCGATCTGGTGCTGTGCAAGCCCGATCGGTTGTTGCTGGTGGAGGTGAAGGGCAGGGGGCCGATGCATCGCGATGGCGGCGGCATCGGGGCCCTGCACGGGAGAAAGCGGAAGCGCATCGAGCGAGCCTGGTGCTGCTGGCAGGCTGCGCACCCCCACCTGGCCCATCAGCCCATGGAGTTCGTCGCCGCCCTTGTGCCCCTGCCGCCCCGTCGGGCGCCGGTGCGCTGGTTGCATCTGTTCTGAGGCCGAACCGCGGCAGGCCCCCTCAGGGGGCTGCCGGGGATGCGGGAACCGCTGGTGCCGCCGGCGCTGGGGGGGGCGGCGTGAACCACACCGTGCAGCGGAAGCGAGGCAGGCTGCCCATCCGCCCCACCCCCACCTCCTGACAGCGGGTGTTGGTGATGCCCGCCCGATCCGTCTCCGGGATCTGGTCGATGGCCCGTTGCTGGGCGTCGCTCTGGCTCCAGATCGATTCGGCCGTTCTGCTCTCCGCCCTGGCGGGGGGAGCGCCCAGCACCAGCGCTGCGAGGGGAAGGCTGAGGAGAAGGAACCTGGGAAGGGTCATCGGGGGCGTGCGGTAGCTCCCTCCATGCCTAGCCGGTTTCGCAGGAATCGGCCGGGCTGCAATCGTGAGAGGAGTGGTGCCGATCCCATGGCTTCTTCCACCGCCTTCGGATCCCATCGGCCCCGCCATCGCTTCGGCCAGCACTGGTTGGTGGATCAGGAGGTTCTGGGGCAGATCGTGCGGGCGGCGGAGCTCACTCCCGCAGACCATGTGCTGGAGGTAGGGCCGGGCCGGGGGGTGCTGACCCAGGCCCTGCTGGCGTCGCCCGCGGGCCACGTCACGGCGGTGGAGCTGGATCGCGACCTGGTGGCCGGCCTGGGCCAGCGCTTCGGGGCGGATCCGCGCTTCACCCTGATGAGCGGCGACATCCTGACCGTCCCCCTGCCCCCCGTGGGGCCCCCGGGCCCCAACAAGGTGGTGGCCAACATCCCCTACAACATCACCGGCCCTTTGCTGGAGCGGCTGCTGGGCCGCCTGGACCGGCCCCTGACCCCACCCTTCCAGCGGCTCGTGCTGCTGGTGCAGCGGGAGGTGGGGGAACGGCTCCGGGCCGAGGCGGGTTCGAGCGCCTTTTCCGCCCTGAGCGTGCGCCTGCAGCTGCTGGGCACCATCCAGGGGGTCTGCCCGGTGCCGCCGCGCTGTTTCCAGCCCCCTCCCCGGGTGCACTCGGAGGTGATTTGCATCGATCCCCTTCCACCGGAGCAGCGGCTTCCCCAGGAGTTGGCGGGGGCGTTGGAGCCCCTGCTGAGGCGGGCGTTTACGGCGCGGCGCAAGATGCTGCGCAACAGCCTCTCCGGCCTGATGGACCACGACACCCTGGCAGACCTCGCCGCGGAGGCCGGGGTGAGCCTCCAGTGCCGTCCCCAGGATCTCTCACCCGCCCGATGGGTGGCCCTGGCCACCAGCTTGAATCGCACCATGCTCTCCCGCCCTCCGGCTCCCTGACCCATGGCGCACTGCCGCGTGCTGGCTCCGGCAAAGATCAACCTGCACCTGGAGGTGCTGGGCCTGCGGCCGGATGGCTACCACGAACTGGCCATGCTCATGCAGGCCATCGATCTGGTGGATCTGCTGCACCTTGAGGATCGGCCCGACGGGGCCCTTACCCTCCGCTGCGATCGGGCCGACCTCTCCGTGGGCCCGGACAACCTGGTGCTGCGGGCGGCTGAGTCGCTGCGGGCCCATCGGGGCCTCGCCCATCGCGGTGTGGAGATCCTGCTGGAGAAGCGCATCCCCATCGGCGCGGGACTGGCGGGCGGGTCGAGCGATGCGGCGGCCACCCTGGTGGGTCTGGATGCCCTCTGGGGCCTGCACACCCCGCGGGCCGAGCTGGCGGCCCTGGCCGAGGAGCTGGGCTCCGATGTGCCCTTCTGCCTGGAGGGGGGCGCCCAGCTCTGCTTCGGCCGGGGGGAACGTCTGGAGCCCTGCCGGCAAGCCACCGCTGGCCTGGGGGTGCTGCTGGCCAAACACCCCCAGGCCAGCGTGTCGACCCCCTGGGCCTATGGCCAATGCCGTCAGTGGCGGGGGGATTTCTATCTCCACCAGGAGGTGGATTTCGAGCAACGGCGCCAGATCCTGCGCCAGAGTCCCCTGCTAGAGGCCCTCGGGGGGGAGAGGCCGTTCCCTCCGTTGCGCAACGATCTGCAGGCCGTGGTGGTTCCCGAGGTGCCCAGCGTGGCCGCTGCCCTTGAACTCCTCCAGCGGGCTCCCGGGGCGCTGGTGGTGGCCATGAGCGGCTCGGGCCCCACCGTGTTCGCCCTGTTTCCCACCCTGGAGGCGGCAGAACTGGCCCAGGGGACCCTGGCGGAGCCCTTGCAGGATGCGGGGCTGGAGAGCTGGTGCTGCGGCCTGCGGTCGTCCGGTGCCACCCTGTGGCAGCCGGGCCCTCCCCCATGAGCGATCCCCCCTCCTCCAGCCTTCCCCCCCTTCCCCCAACCGCACCCGACGGGGAGAGCGGGGGCCCCAAAGCCCTGCGGAAGGGGCCCCTGAGTTTTCTCAGTGGGGCCCTCACCAGCGCTCTGCTGGCCTGGTTGTGCCTCGGGCTGAGCCAGAGGGTGGTGGCCTACTACGGAGCCCATCCGCCCCACTACAACAGCCAGGTGGCCCAGAGCATCGGCACAGCCGTGAAAACCCTGGTGGTGGGCATGACCTTCCTGGCCACCTTCAGCTTTGCCTTTGTGGGCCTGGGGCTGTTCCTCACCTTCCTCCGCAGCCTCTGGCCCGGAGGGGCTCAGCAGAATTCTGCAAGGCAGGAAGGACCTTCCTAAACTGAGTGATCTGTGTTCCAAGGGGCATGACCGTTCACGACCTGGGTCTGCTGGTGGTACTTCTGCTGCCGGGCATGCTCCTCTCGGTGCTCATTCTCAGCACCTTTGCTGCAGGCGGCTGAGATAGGTTGGCCCCAATGTGCCTGCAGCCCGCGCCGTGGCCGAGACCCTGCTGTTCAATGCCCTCCGGGAAGCCATCGATGAGGAGATGGCCCGAGATCCCCACGTCTGCGTGATCGGGGAGGACGTGGGCCACTACGGCGGCTCCTACAAAGTGACCAAAGATCTGCATAAGAAATACGGCGACCTGAGGGTTCTCGATACGCCCATTGCGGAGAACAGCTTCACTGGGATGGCCGTCGGTGCGGCCATGACAGGTCTGCGGCCCATCGTCGAGGGGATGAACATGGGCTTTCTGCTGTTGGCCTTCAATCAGATCTCCAACAACATGGGCATGCTGCGCTACACCAGCGGCGGCAACTACACCATCCCCACCGTGGTGCGTGGACCCGGTGGGGTGGGTCGGCAGCTGGGGGCGGAGCACAGCCAGCGGTTGGAGGCCTATTTCCATGCCATCCCTGGCATCAAGATCGTGGCCTGCAGCACGCCCACCAACGCCAAGGGGCTTTTGAAAGCTGCGATTCGCGACAACAATCCCGTGGTGTTCTTCGAACACGTGTTGCTCTATAACCTCTCGGAAGATCTTCCGGAAGGCGAATACATCTGTGCCCTGGATCAGGCTGAAGTGGTGCGGGAAGGAAAAGATGTCACCATCCTCACTTACTCCCGCATGCGGCACCATTGCCTGAAGGCCGTGGAGCAGCTGGAGCAGGATGGCGTGGACGTGGAGTTGATCGATCTGATCAGCCTCAAGCCCTTTGATCTCGACACGATCTGCCGGTCTGTGCGCAAGACCCACCGGGTGATCGTGGTGGAGGAATGCATGAAAACAGGAGGCATCGGAGCGGAATTGCTGGCTCTGATCACCGAGCACTGCTTTGACGATCTGGATTGCCGTCCTGTGAGGCTCTCCTCCCAGGACATCCCCACTCCCTACAACGGCAACCTGGAGAATCTCACCATCATCCAGCCGCACCAGATTGTGGAAGCGGCACGCCAGATCACATCGGGCCTGATCTGAGATGGCACGTCCCCAGGGCTGGCTCGCCCTCATTCTGGCTCTGGCCATCGCCGCCGGAGCCCTGCTGGCCACCTATGGCCTGCGCCTCGGCCTGGATCTCAGGGGGGGCAGCCAGCTCACCCTGCAGGTGCTGCCTGCGGGGTCGATCCAGCGGGTGGAGCAGGAGCAACTGGAGGCGGTGAAGGATGTGCTGGAGCGGCGCATCAACGGGTTGGGGGTGGCTGAATCCACCCTGCAGACCGTGGGCAACGATCAGCTGGTGTTGCAGCTCCCCGGCGAGCAGGATCCCACCCGGGCAGCCAAGGTGCTGGGTACCACGGCCCTGCTTGAGTTTCGCCCGCAGAAGCCTGGAAGCGAGAAGGAGTTCCGCTCCCTGTTGCCCCTGAAACGCCAGGTGGAAGCGGTGCTGCGGAGCCGGCGTGCTCCTGCCCAGGCGGCCGATTCCAGCCAACCCCCACCACCGGAACTGGCGCCGGAAGACCTGCGCAAGGCCCTCCTGGCCCTGGGCCTCTCCATTCCGGAGGGCACCTCCGAGCTCGAGCAACTGGAGCTTCTGGAGACGGAAGTAAACAAGCGGATGGTGGCTCTCTATGGCCCCCCGGCCCTCACGGGCAAGGACCTCACCGGGGCGGGGCGGGTGCAACAGGCCAGTGGCTCCGCCTGGGATGTCACATTGAATTTCAACAAGGAAGGGGGCGATAAGTTCGCTGCCCTCACCAAGGAGCTGGCCGGGACGGATCGGGTGCTGGGCATCGTTCTGGATGGCCGCTCCATCAGTGAGGCCACCGTGGGCGATCAGTTCAAGGTGGCCGGAATCACCGGGGGGGCCGCCAGCATCACGGGCAACTTCACCGCGGAGGAAGCCCGGGATCTGGAGGTGCAGCTGCGGGGCGGGTCTCTTCCCCTGCCGGTGAAGATCGTGGAGGTGCGCACGGTGGGCCCCTCCCTCGGTGCGGCCAACATCCGCCGCAGCCTGCTCGCCGGTCTGGCGGGGCTGGCCCTCGTGGGGCTGTTCATGGTGGTGGTCTATCGCCTGCCCGGGGTGGTGGCGGTGGCGGCCCTGAGCCTCTATGCCCTCTTCAACCTGGCGATCTATTCCCTGGTGCCCGTCACCCTCACCCTGCCGGGGATTGCGGGCTTCATCCTCTCGGTGGGGATGGCGGTGGATGCCAACGTGCTCATCTTCGAGCGGGTGAAGGAGGAGCTGCGGGGGGGCAACACCCTGATCCGCTCGATCGATTCGGGCTTTTCCCGTGCCTTCTCCTCCATCCTCGATGGCCATGTCACCGGACTGATCAGCTGCATCGCCCTCTTCCTGCTCGGCACGGGGCTGGTGAAGGGATTTGCGGTCACCCTCGCCATCGGCCTGCTGTTGAGTCTGTTCACCGCCCTCACCTGCACCCGCACCTTGCTGCGGGTGTTGATGAGCTACCCGGCCCTGCGCCGGCCCACCTATTTCCTGCCGGCCAGCAAGTTGCCGGCAGCGGCTGCCTGAGGATGTTCCCTTGACCCAACCCGAACCCCGCTTTCGCATCCATCGCCACCGCCGCCTGGCCTGGTGGGGATCCGGCCTGGCCAGTGCCCTCAGTGTGCTGGGACTGGTGCTCTGTTGGTCGAATCCCGCGATCCAGAGTCCTCTCAAGCCGGGCCTGGATTTCACAGGGGGCACCCAGATCCAGCTGCAGCGCGACTGTGGCCAGGCCTGCACGGGCCTGACCGTGGCGGAGGTGCAGCGCCAACTGGGCAGCCTTTCCCTGGTGGCGGAACCGGGGCAGCAGGCTCCCAACCTCAGTGCCTCCTCCGTGCAGGTGCTGGATGGGGGCCGCTCGGTGGTGGTGCGGGCTCCTGCCCTCAGCCCTGCCCAGGGGCAGGCCCTGATCGATGGTCTGAAGCCCGCCCTGGGCCCCCTCAGCAGCAAGGGCACGTCGGTGGACACGATCGGCCCCACCCTGGGCTCCCGCCTGCTGCGCAGCAGCCTGCTCTCCCTGGTGGTGAGTTTTGCGGCGATTGCGGCCTACATCAGCTTTCGCTATAGCGGCATCTTCGCCCTTCTGGCCCTGCTGTGCCTGGCCCACGACGTGCTCATCACCTGCGGGTTGTTTGCCTGGCTGGGTCTGCTGAGGGGTGTGGAGGTGGATTCCCTGTTCGCTGTGGCCCTGATCACCGTGGCGGGCTACTCCGTCACCGACACGGTGGTGGTGTATGACCGGATCCGGGAGCAGAAGACGGCCCTGGCCCATCTGCCCCTCACCGAGCAGGTGGATGTGGCGGTGGATGCCACCCTCACCCGCTCGCTCTACACCTCGCTCACCACCCTGCTGCCCTTGCTGGGGCTGATTTTCTTCGGGGGCAGCAGCCTGTTCTGGTTTGCCATCGCCCTGGCCCTGGGCATCACCGTGGGCAGCTGGTCGAGCATCGGCCTAGCGCCCACCCTGTTGCCCCTTCTATCGCGCCCGTGAAGCGCAAGGTGCCCCTGATCCCCGTTCTGCTGCTTGGTTTAGCCCTTGCGGATCTGCAATCGGAGCTGAGGCTGCTGCTGGATCACTTCACCTTCACCACCCTGATGGTGGCGATTCAGAACCACCTGCTGGCGGTAACGGTGCTGGCCCTCCTCCCTTCCCTCTGGAAGCTGTATCGAGGCCATCAGGCCTGATCGGGCTTGCCATCCCATTGATCCATCACGTCGCGGACGAGCATTTCTCTCCCCAGCACCTGCAAGACCACCACGAGGGGGAGTGCGAGCAACACGCCGGGTAGGCCCAGGAGCACACCGAGGGAGAGCTGGGACACGAGCGCCACGGTGGGAAGCAAGTTCACCGTGCGGCTGAGCAGCAGCGGAGTGAGCACGAAGGCCTCCAGTTGCTGGAGGATCAGACGGAGGATCAGCACCTGCACCATCTTTCCGGGAGACACCAGCAGCAGGGCCACCCCCATGGGCAACAGGGTGCCGAGGGTGGGGCCGATGGTGGGAACGAAGGTGAGCAAGCCACACACCAGGGCACTGAGCAGGGCCAGGGGCACCTTGAGGAGAGCCAGGCCCGCCCAGGTGGTGAGGAACACCGCCAGGGCAGAGAGGGTCATGCCCGCCAGCCAGCCACCGAGGGCTTCTCTGGATTCGCGCATCACCAGCTGGATGCGGGGCCGATAGAAGTTGGGGGTGAAGGCGGTGAGCAGGCGCTGGTGGCTGCGGGGGTCGAGGGCGAACAGCACGGCCAGGAGGGCCATCAGGAGGGTCTGGATCGTGCCGTTGGCGGCCCCACCGGCGAAACCGAGGAGCTGCTGGCCCAGGGGCTGCATCCGCTCGAGGGAGGCCTTGCTGAGGAGTTCCCGCTCCAGGTTCTGCAGGGCTGGCACCTGCCGCACAAGGTTGTTGAGCTGCTCCGGCAGGGCCGGGATGATGCGCTGCAGCAGGTTGACCTGTTCGATCACCTCCGGCAGCAGAACCCAGGAGAGCAGGCTGCCCAAGCCGAGCAATACCGCCAGCACCAGCAGGAGGGCGGCGGGGCGGTTGAGGGGAAAGGTGCGGCGCAGCCAGGTGATGGGCACATCCAGGGCGACGGCGAGCACCACGGCGCCGAAGAGGATCAGCAACACCCAGCGGAGTTGCCACACCAGGAGCGTGGCCACCACCAGGGCCAGGGCACCGATCAGATAGCGGGCGTTCATGGCTGACCGGTGGCGGATGGCTCCACCCTGGCGGGTGTCCAGTGGTCGAGCACGTCGCGGATGAGCACTTCCCGCAGGATCACCTGCAGGCAGACGGCCAGCGGCAGGGCGAGGATCAGGCCGAGGGGGCCGAACAGCACGGTGAAGATCAGCTGGGCTGTGAGGGTGAGGCCGGGAAGAAGTTTGAGCTGGTGGTGCATCACCGATGGGGTGATCACGTAGCTCTCCAGGTTCTGGATGATGATGTACATCACCAACACGGCCGCGGCTTTCCAGGGGGCATCCAGCAGGGCCACCGACATGGGGAAGAGGGTGCTGAGGGTGGGCCCCACATTGGGAATGATGTTCAGCAGACCCGCCAGAACGGCATTGGCGGCCACCAGTTTCACTCCCAGCAACAGGAGGCTTACGGCAGCAAGGGTGCCCACGCAGAGGGAGCTGATGAGAACACCCCCCATCCAGGCGCTGAGCGACTCGCCGCATTGCAGGAGCACCTCCCGCGCCCTGCGGCGGTAGAAGCCCGGCACCAGCAGGAGGGCCACCTCCCGATAGGCGGTGGGCTGGGCGGTGATCATCAGGGCCACGGCCAGCACGAAGAGGGTCTGCAGCAGGGTGCTGCCAAGGTTGCCGGCCACCCCCAGGAGCTTCCAGGCACCACCGGAGATGTTCTCCACGATGCCGCCGCTGGAGCCGTTTCCGATGGGCAGGGTGAGGCTCTCCTTGAGCCAGCCCAGGCCCCCATCCCGGTTGCCGTAAAGCATCTTCGAAGCGGAATCGAGGGCCTGGTCGATCAGGTTGAGAAGGGTCTGGGCGGCGGTGGGGAGCTTCTGGATGAGCTCGGCGAATTCCGCCATGAAGGGTGGAATGATGGCGGTGGCCACGATGGCCAGCAGGACAGCCACCCCCAGCAGACTGAGGGCCAGGGCCAGGGGGCGCCTGCAATCGAGGATCCGTTGCACGGTGCCCACCAGGGTGCAGAGGGCCATCGCCAGCACGATGGCGGCAAAGAGCCACACCAGGGCTTCCCGCAGGCTCCACAGGAGGAGGAGGGCTGCGAGGAGGGCACTCAGGCTCAGCCAGTTCCCGAAGCTCAAGCCTCCTGATCCTCTGACGCTGCGTCCCCATCCTGCTCGCCCTGGCCGGAGAAGCCCAGGCCATGGCTTTCGGCATAGCGCTCAGCGAAGCGCATGAAACGCTCGAAGTCGGCGGGGGTCTTCCAGGTGTAGGTGGCTTCCAGGGCGCTGGCCTTGCCGTTCACGAAGCGGGCTTTCACTTCCCTCGACACCAACTGACCCTCCTCATCCACCAGATACATGCCCGTGATGTCGCCCATGGTTTCGGGGGCCAGGGCTTCCGGTTCTTCAAAGACGAAGAGGGCCTGGCCGGTGCGGCCATCCCGGGAGCGGGTGAGGCGGATATCCGGCACGGTTGGCTCATCCACACCCTGAAAAAACTGGATGGAGGCGGGCATGGAGTCGTGGCGAGAACGCACCGATCCTAAGGAGTGCCAAAGCAGCCCTTCTCGGGCTTGAGATAGGGTGCCCATGCCGATTGCTGCGTCCAGCTGATCGCCTGCCATGCTTTCCGGTGCACCGGTTTCCAGCACGCTCCGGGCTGATCAACTCCTGGATCAATTCCTCCAGGGCTCCGATCGTCAGGCCCGAAACCTCGTGCCATCGTTGCGCCAGCGGGTGGGTGATCTGGCACCCCTGGTGGGCGAGCGGTTGCGCAGCGCCGATCGGGAGGACGACAGCTGGCGGATGGGTTGTCTGCTGCAGCTGCTGCAGGAAACGGCCGGATCTTCCCCTGTGGAGGGCCTGGAGGCCTGGCTGGAGGCCTGGCCAGAGGGATGGCTGATCGCGCCGAGTGCGGCGGGGCTCGACTACGGGCCCCTGCAGGGCCATCTGCTGCGGCAGGAGTTTGAAGCGGCCGACCAGCTCACGAGCGCCCATCTGCGCCAGCTGGCCGGCCCGGCGGCGGAGACCCGGGGCTACGTGTATTTCAGCGAGGTGGCGGCCATGCCCGCGCTGGATCTGCAGAGTCTGGATCGGCTCTGGATCGTGTATTCCCTGGGCCGGTTCGGCTTTTCGGTGCAGGGGCGGATCCTGGGGCGGTGCCAGGGGCGGTGGGAGGAGCTCTGGTTGCGGCTGGGCTGGAAGCAGGAGGGGATCTGGACCCGCTATCCGGGCTCCTTCACCTGGTCGATGGAGGCCCCGGAAGGGCACATGCCGCTGGTGAATCAACTGCGGGGGGTGCGGCTGATGGATGCCTTGCTCCAGCACCCGGCGGTGTTGCAGAGAACGGAGGCTGGCACGGCCAAGGCTTAGGGTCGATTGATCTGCCGCCAACGGTTTCACGCCGCACGATGGCACTGCGCTGGGCTGATTTCATCACCCCCTCCACATTGCAGCTGGCTCCCCTGCTGGATCTTCTGTTGGAGCCCCTGCGCCTCTCGCCCGAAGCCCGCATGGATCTGCAACTGGGATTGCAGGAGGCACTGGTGAATGCGGTGCGCCACGGCAATGGTTGTGATCCATGCAAATGCCTGCGGGTGCGCCGGATCCTCACGCCGAACTGGGTGATCTGGCAGGTGCAGGATGAGGGGCCCGGCATCCCGTGCGAGGCGCGCCATCGGGAGCTGCCGGCCAACCCGGGGGCCCTCACCGGCCGGGGGCTGTTCATCATCCACAACTGTTTTGATGATGTGCGCTGGAGCGGCCGGGGCAACCGGCTGCAGGTGGCGGTGCGGCGGGCGCGGGTCAGCGGCCGTGGCTGGGGCAGCCCGGATCGCTGATCTCCGCCTTGAGCCAGCCGAGGGCATGTTCCACCAGGGCGGTGGCGTCCTGGCGGGCGGGGGTGGGGCGGGAGGCCCTGGGATCATCGGCGGCCAGGAGTTGCACCAGGGCTGAGGCGAGCTGTTCGGCGGCGCGGCGGGAGCGCTGGCTCTTGAGCCGATGCCATTGCCGGTCGTCGATGGCGAGGCTGCGCTGCAGCTGCTGGGCCAGGGCCAGGGAGTCCGGCGGCCAAAGGGCTTCAGGCGTGCCGGAAGCAGACATAGGGGGAAGGCGGGAGGAGGTGTCATCCTGGCGTGGGATCTTTCCGCCTGAGGAGGGCGCTGGCTGGATGTCTGCCCGCGATCGAGGAGCCCGTCGACCCGGCCGGCCGGAGGCTGCCCCCCGCCTGCTCCATCACCTGCAGGCGCTGCTGGCCCTTGCGGGACGGCCCGCGCCCCCCGCTTCATCGGGGGATCAACCGCTGGGACGCTCCGAGCGCCGCCGCCGCCAGCACCTGGCCCTGAGCCAGCGGCTCCTGGATCCCCTGCCCGAGGCCCTGCGCTCCAGGGATCACGGCGCGGAGCGCTTCTGGAGCGCCCTGCGCTGGGGGGGCTGCGGCATGGTGCTGGCCCAGTGGCTGGAGCGGTAGGGCCATGGCCACGCTGCTCACCCATCGCCTGATGCTGCAGACGAGCGGCAGCTTCAGCTGCCACAACATCAGTGCCGAGCTGCAGGCGCTGGTGGATACCAGTGGGCTGGGCGATGGCCTGCTGGTGGCGGCCGGCCAGCACACCACCACGGCCCTGGTGGTGAACGAAAACGAGCAGCGGCTGCTGGCGGACATCGAGCGGTTCTTCCTCCAGCTGGTGCCGGCGGATCGCCCTTGGCTGCACAACGACCTGCACCTGCGCGCGGACATCCCGCCCGATGAGCCCCGCAATGCCCATAGCCACCTGATCGCCCTGCTGCTGGGCAACCACCTCACCCTGCCTGTGGTGGCGGGCCGCCTTGGGCTGGGCCGCTACCAGGCGGTGCTGCTGGTGGAGCTCGACGGACCGCGCCAGCGAGAGGTGCTGGTGCAGCTCAGGGAGTGATCATTTGGCATACACCGGATGGTCACAGGCCCCGCAGGCATGGGCCAGTGGTTCGCGAACCGGTGGGGGCTATTCCTGCACCAGCAGGGCAAGGGTGTCCTCCTCCACCCGCTGGTTGTCTGCCATCAACTCCTCCAGCGTGGCTGGGATGCCCTGGATTTCAAGCCGCTGCCCAACGTGCCTTCAGAAGCGGGACAGGACTTGTTGTTCCACCCGAATGAGCGATCGCCAGCCACAGCGCTCCAGCCAGCGAATGGGTTCGGCCACAAAGGTGAAGAGCACGTAGATGAAGTCGTCATTGCTGATGGCGTAGTGGCCATGAATGCGATTCATGCGAGCGATCACCGCCGAGCCCATCGGGCTGTCGGGCTCATGACGCAGCAGTTCCGCCACCATCACCGCCGTATCGTCGTAGCCCTTAAGGGGGCGTGTTTCGAATTCACGGGTGCTGTGCAGCGTGCCGGAAATGGAGGGCACGCAGAATGTCTTCAGCAACGCCAGCTCCAGGGCGCGGTTGATGTCCCAGGGAAAGGTCCGTCCCGCCAGCTTCTGAGAGATGGCCCGGGCTGTGTCTTCCAGGGCGGTTTGCCTGTCGGACAAGCGTGCCGCACGATCCACAGGTCATGACGCCCTCAATGCCATTCGCCTGATCTTTGTTCGCCGTTCACGCCTTGAGAGGCCTAGCCATCAGGGCCCATTCCCGGAGCCACGATCGTCTTGCGCTAGGGATGGCCCTGGGATGCAAGCCACCGTTCTGGCTCGCCATCAGGTTTCAGCCTCAGCGGAGGCCTCTGCCAGCCGATCCGCCAGGGCCAGGCAGCGATCCATCTCCTCCCAGAGCAGTTCCCTGCGATCGGCGCTCACGGAGAAGGAGCGGTGGTGCAGATCCCTCCCCAGGTAGCGCAGAGCATGGCAGATGCGCCGCCAGTCGTCGGGGCTGAGGTCGTGTGTGTGGGTCATGGGGGAAGCGTATGGGCACCGCGCGTTTTGCTCTAGCCGATGGCCACCGCCTCCATTCCCAGAGAATGGGAGAGCGCCCCGGAATGCGTTTGAGCTCTGCCTCTGATCCCCTCCCCCCCTTGAGCCCCGATCGGGGATGGCGCTTCTGGATCGATCGGGGCGGCACATTCACCGATGTGGTGGCCTGCTCCCCCCAGGGATCCCTGCAGGTGCGCAAGGCGCTCTCCGTCCAACCCGAGCGGCCGGGTGATCCGGCGGTGGAGGCCATCCGGGAGCATCTGGGCCTGGACGACAGCCAGGAGCTGCCGCCCGCACTGGTGCACGAAGTGCGGCTGGGCACGACCGTGGCCACCAATGCCCTGCTGGAGCGGGCCAGCGACCCCGTGCTCCTGCTGCTGAATCGGGGTCTGGGGGATCTGCTGGTCATCAGCGACCAGCACCGCCCCAATCTCTTTGCCCTTCGCATCGAGCGCTCCCAACCCCTGGATGTGCGTGTGGTGGAGGTGGAGGGGCGCCTTGGCGCCGATGGCGAGGAGGTAAGCCCCCTGCTGCTGGATACCTCCCTGGAGGAGCGCATCCGTGAGGCCCTCGCCGATGGCCCGCGCCAGGTGGCGGTGGCCCTGCTCCACAGCTACCGGCAGCCGGCCCATGAGCGCGCCCTCGGGACCTGGCTGGAGGCCCAGGGGCTGGGCAAGGCCCTGCTCTCCCACCAGCTCAGCCGCCAGCCCCGCCTCCTTCCCCGTGCCGCCACCACGGTGGTGGAGGCGGGTCTGCAGGGGGTGCTGAAGCGCTACCTGGCGCAGGTGGCCGAGGCCCTCGGCCCTGCCACCAGCCTGCGGGTGATGACCTCCAGCGGCGCCCTGCAGAGCCCTGGCCTGTTGCGCGCCAAGGACACGATCCTCTCCGGCCCCGCCGGTGGCCTGGTGGGCGCCGGCCGCATCGGGACAGCCCTCGGCTTCGGCGCTCTGGTGGGCTTCGACATGGGCGGCACCTCCACCGATGTGAGCTGGAGCGGCGCAGGGGGGCGTTGCGGCGGCGATCGGGGTGGCACCGGGGATC
>JAYKIG010000005.1:0-53771 GCA_035286045.1 Cyanobacteriota bacterium
TTGATACCAATGGGGGCAGTTGTTCCGTTCCCTCGAGTGATCCGAATTATCTGTGCAATGGATCGCCATTGCAGGCTTTTGCTGGGGGCACCATCCGACTCAAGGAAAGTGCAGTATCCGCCATCAATATGGACTTAGCCCTTGTGCAGCATCCCTACTCGGAAACTTACGCACCCTTTGGCACACCGAGTTCCGGCGAACTCCTGAGCGATGCCAATAGCTACGTTCAGCCCACGGCAACTCTTTCGGGTCCGGCGTTGCGGACGCTGTTCAACCAGCCTGGCCTCCTGACCGACGGAGTGCCCTATGAGCTTGATGCCAATGGCCTGTTTTACAACCCCCTTCCTGAGGGAGCGGTTCCAGCGGGGCCACTTCTCGCCGTGATCCTTGATGCCGATGGTGCCAATCAACTCATCAACCCGATCGATGGCAGCGTGATCACAAAGGATGTCTATGGCAACCCCCGCACGGCCTTTGGCACCCGTGACATCGGTGCCGTACAGGCGCCGGGTCCCCTGCCGATCTTCGGCCTGGGAGCGGCACTTGGGTGGAGCCGACGGCTGAGGAATCGAGTGCGCAAGTCAAGGTGATTGACTGCGGTCGTGGCCCCAGGACACACGGGTTTAGGCCTCAACGTCCCCCCGCTGGCTCCCGCCCAGATCATCGGCCTACCGGAGGCCGCGGTTGTGTTCCATCCGCCATGTGGTCGACAGACACTCCGAGATCGAAGCTGCCATCCTTTACGGCTCTCGGGCTCTCGGGCGCTATCGCCCCGCTACCGATATTGACCTCATCCTGATCGACCCGCCATTAACTCCGCCTCCCTGGTCCGTATCGATGCCGATCTTGATGACCTTCTGCTGCCCTGGTTTATCGATCTCTCCTGTCTGGCCTCGATTCATCACCATGCTCTCCTGGCCCACTTCGAACGTGTCGGCTTAGAGCTGTATCGCCGTATGGACAGAGATCCGTGTTCACCACAGAAAGTGATGGTCATCATCTAGATCAGCAGGGGCTTCAACATTGAATTGACGCCGCACCTCGTCTAGCGGCATGGGTGCGAGGTCGAAATGATCCACCAAGGAGAAATCTCCGCTACAGCGTCTACTGCGAGCCGTCTCCTGGGCCAGCATCTGGGCAGCCATCGGCGTATTCAAGCAGGCTCTATCAGGTTGGATCGTGGGATTGGCACTCACGAAAGCAGCTTCGTGGGTGATCAGCGAAGCCAGCAAAGCACTTTCATTCATTGGGTTGTCCTGCATCGCCAGTTGGAAGGCGCTGAGGGCTGAGGGCAATTTCCCCGGCCTCGGTGGCGGTAATCCCTGCAATCACATGAGTGCTGTCATGGGCGATGTAGAGGTGGTTTAACGTTCAGGCCTCCAGACCCGGAATGGATTGCCAAAACGCTCGTAGTAGTGCATCAGCCCCCTGCCGAGAGAACCCTCCGGGAGTTTGGACAACGCCTGAATCCTGCGAGCCAGATCCAACTCCGGTTCTGAGGCTGAAACGGGCTCTCTGGCAAGGCTCGGTTCCGAGCGCAGCGGAAGAAACCTGTTAAAGGTTCTGGCTACATCGTCAGCTGCTTTGTCCATCCCTTTGTGCAGGAGATCATTGGCTAACATTCGGGCCGCGCTGGATACACCCAGTGCATCGGCATAGGCATCGCCCAGTTGCAGTTGCTCAGGGGGCTGGGGATGACGACAGAATTCCAGGGTCACCTGAAATTGGTGAAAAGTCTCGCGATCTTCGCGATCCACCAAACAGGAGGCCAACTCCCCAGCCGCGATTGGTTCCAGACGATCAACCGCAATATCTGGGCGGGACCAAAGGTGACGGACGAATGCCTGCAACAGCCTCTGTTGCTTAAGGGTAGGGCCTTCGTTCGCGGAACCACATCCCAAAAGACCCCGGGCCATAGGCGTCACGAGGGATGGCGCAATGATCAGGGCCATGAGCGATCACCGGAGTGCAGGTCACGCTGAGGGCTAATTTTTAGCAGCCATGACGAAATGTACGGTATCCGACCCGCTGGTGCTTCTGGACGGGCCGAACTGGCAGGGCGTGGTGGTTTTGTCACCGCTGCGGAGGTGCCCCATCTTGCCCACCCTTTCAGCCTTGTGCTGGCCAACTGGGCGCTTGTGTGAGGCGGTGCAGGATTCCTCTTCCTACGCCATGCTCGATCTGGACGCTCCTCTCACCCCATGCCCCTGAGCTTTCGCGACCTGCAGCGCCAGCTACAACCCGCCTGGGGCCAGGAGCACGGCACCTGTGGGTTGGACGTCGACCTGCTGATGGTGCCCTCCCTCTCGGTGGATCCGGCTGAGCTCGACCTGATCACCGGGGCGGTGCACTACGAGGAGCGCCAGCTCTTTTCCCTGATCCGCCTGCGGGATCCGGGGGTGCGCATGGTCTATGTCACCAGCAAGCTGTTGCCCGATCTGGTAGTGGACGCGGTGCTGGAGCTGCTGCCGGGGGTGCCCACCGCCCATGCCCGCCGCCGCCTCCAGCTCTTCGACACCGACGACGGATCCTCCCGGCCCCTTACCGCCAAGCTGCTGGAGCGCCCCGCCCTGCTGACCCGCATCGCCGAACAGCTTCGCCCGGGCAAGAGTTTCATCGCCTGCTACGTGGTGACGGAACTCGAGAAGGAGCTGTCGGAGCGGCTCCAGGTGCCCCTGTTCGGCACCGATCCGGCGTTAAGCCACTGGGGCAGCAAGGCGGGCAGCCGGGAGCTCTTTGCCCGCTGCGGCCTCCCCCATCCCGATGGAAGCGCCCTGGTGCACCAGCTAGACGACCTGGCTGAGGTGGCTGCGGAGCTCTGGGAACGCAATCCCCACCTGCGGCGCTGCGTGGTGAAGCTGAATGAGGGCATCAGCGGCGAGGGCAATGCGCCCCTGGAGCTGGAGCCCCTGGCCCTGGCGGAGCGCAGCAGCGCCGAGCGGCGGCAGGTGATGCGCCAGGCCCTGGAGCAGCTGCCCATGCCCACCCCCCAGTGGCGCGACTTGCTGGTTCAGCAGGGCGCCCTGGTGGAGGCCTGGCTGGACGGGGGAGAGGCTCTCACATCCCCCAGCGTGCAGGGTCTGATCCACCCCGGAGGTACCGTGGAGGTGATCTCCACTCACGAGCAGATCCTGGGGGGGGTGAGCGGACAGACCTACCTGGGCTGCGCCTTCCCTGCCGCCGATGCCTACCGGGTGGAGTTGATGCGCATGGGAGAGATGATCGGTCAGGCCCTGGCGTTGGAGGGGGCCCTGGAGCGCTTCGCCGTAGACGTGCTCGCACGCCGCTTCGGCGACCGCTGGGACCTGCAGGCCATCGAGATCAACCTGCGCCAGGGGGGCACCACCCACCCGATGATGGCGCTCCGAGCCATCACCACCGGCGCCCTGGATCCCGCTACCGGCCTCTTCCTCTCCCCCACCGGCCATCCCCTCCACTACTGCGCCACCGACAACTTCACCGCTCCCGAACTGCACGGTCTGCTGCCGATGGACCTGATCGATATTGTTGCCGAGGCCGGCTTGCACTACGACCAGGCCAGGCTCGGGGGCAGCGTGTTCCACCTGCTGGGTTGCCTTTCGGAGTATGGCAAGCTCGGCATGACTTGCGTGGGCCGCAGCTCTACGGAAGCCAAGGCGGTTTACGATGCTACCGCCACCGAGCTTCTCCGAAGGGGGCGAGCCCGCCACGGGTTGTCGATGTAACCCATAGCGCAGGGACTGTGGCGGGTAATGCCCCTTGCCAGAGGCGATCAGAAGCTCTTGATCAGAAGGGAGCTGCCCATCAGCAGCGCCAACACCTCAAAGGATCGCTTCACCAGTTGGCTGCCCTTGGCGATGGCCAGATGGGCACCCAGATAGCCGCCCGTGATGGAGCCCGCCAGCAGCATCGGCATCCAGGCCCAGGCGATCTTGCCCTGTTGCCCCAGGGTGATCGCCCCAGTGCCATTCCAGAACAACCCCACCAAAACCAGGGTGTAGGCCACGGCCCGGCCGTAATCCAGCCCAAACCAGCGCACGAGCCACAGGGTCACAAACAGGCCGGTGCCCGAGGTGAGGGAGCCATTGAGCACGCCGATGGCAAAGAGCACCAACCCGCCGATCAGCACCCGGCCCCTGGTGAGGTCGCGCCGCTCCGCAGCCATCCCCAGCGTCGGCCGGGCGATCGAGTAGAGCCCCAGGCCGATCGTCAGCAAGCCCAGAAGCAGGGTGCACAGCCTTGGCGGCAGGTTCAATACCAGGCGTGCCCCCAACACCACTCCCGGCAATCCACAGGCCAGGATGAAGGCCGCCAGCCGGAGATTCAGCGATCGCTCCCGCCAGTGGCGCAGCGTCGCGCCGATGCCCAGGGCCACGCTGGCCACCTTGTGGGTGGCCAGGGCCAGGGGAAAACTCAGCCCTAAAAGAATCAACACCGGCAGCTGCACCAGTCCGGCGCCCCCCCCTGCCAGGGCCGAGAGCAGGTTGGCCATCAGGGAGGCCAGAAACACCCCCACCTGCAGCAGGGGATCAGCTTCCAAACGCCACCTGGCAGGCTGCATTCAGCAACTGGGCCTGGGCACTATTGATGGCTTCGATGCGGCAGGGCACCGCGTCAGTGCCGTTCATGCTGCAGAAAAGCTCAAGACTAAACAGGGTTTCCGCCTGCAGGTTGCCTGGAAGGGCCAGCATTGAAGCCGCAAGCAGACCGGCCGCAGCAGCGTGATAGGTGTGGCGATGGGTCTGGGACATCCCGCGTGTGGAAAGACCTGCTTCACTCACTAGCCACAGTCCGTATTTTTGTTAGCTTTCCCGGATATCAGTCAAGCCTGGTCCTTAGGGAACCATGCGGGGATCGCTCTGGCGATGGACGCTGTATGTGGGAGCACCACAGCAGGAGAGGTTGATGGCCTGAACCTGGCAGATGATCATGGAGGGTGGCGTCAGGCGCCGGCCAGGCCAGGGAACACCATCAGGTCAATATGTCCACCGATGGGGTGACGCCACTCCCGGAATTCATCTGCCAGGGCTTGATGTTCCTGCACCTGGGCGTTGGCCTCAAGATCCTGCAACCGTTGGTGCACGAGATCAAGAGTGTTGTCGATCAGCTGCGCGGCCTGTTCGGAAGTCATGATGCGGGGGGGGTTGGTGTTTACTGTGGAACGAAGATCGGATGAAATCGTTGATTTTTGATGGTTTTAACGGCGATTTGCTGGCGAGGCTGTAGCGCTGGACACGGCTTGGCCCCCTGTTGGCAGTTGCTCACTGCACGCCATGATGGTTGTTTCATGCGGCATCGATCATGGAAGCGAGCTGGAATGGCGCCGTGATTGCTCAAAGCGACGACATCGTGACCGTGGAAGGGAATGCCTACTTCCCCCACGAGGCCCTGAACAAGGACTGTTTCCGAAGCTCCAAGCACCGCACGGTGTGCGGGTGGAAAGGAGAAGCCCACTACTACGACCTGGTCGTCGATGGTGAGGTGAATGCCAACGCCGCCTGGTTCTACCCCGAACCCAAGGCCGCTGCGAGCGAGATCAAGGGTCGGGTGGCCTTTTGGAAGGGGGTGAAGGTTGGGTAAAATGGGGTCTTGACTGACAAGATGGGACGATAGACCTCCGGCTCGGCGCAGGCCTCCTGACTGCACTGTCCAAGACCTCCGGACCGACCTATGGTTGATCGACAGGCTACGGGCATGAGGACAGACCTTTACATCTTCCAATGGATCTCCGACATGGGAGGGGCGGATACTCGGTTGAAGGAGTTGTTGATCCTGCTCAAGGACCATTTCCGCATCACCTGCATCCCCAATGATGCTTTCCGACTGCAGGAGAAGGAGAATACCGACTATTTCGATGCTCTTGGCGTGGCCTACTGCATGCCTGAAGCTCTTCCGCAGAGGATCGAAGGTTTTGCCTATGCCAACTGCAATTTCAGGCTCTTCTCTGAGCGGGAGCGCATCGATTTCATCAAGGACAAGGGGCTGACCTTCCTCTGGTCGAACGACATGATGTGGCACACCGATGAGGAGCTGGAGGCCATCGAGCAAGGCAAGGTGGATTGCTGTCTCTTCACCTCCCCCTTTCACCGGAACGCCCTGATCGATGCGGTGCTGGATGCCAGGGAAGACCAGAGGACAGCCATTCTGGAAAATTACTTTGACGGCACCAACTGGCCCTTTGTGGAGCGCATCGAGCGGCCTTTCACGGTGTTTGGCAAGGTGAGCCGAGATGATTGGTTGAAGTTTTCTAAGAAGTTTCCCCTCTTCTACGAGGAGGTGACCCAGGGCCTGGAAGCCCGCTATCGGATCATGGGCTGGGGAGAGGAACAGGAGAAGACCTACTCCTGGTTCAACTTCACCGACCGTTGGGAACTCCTGCGGCCTGGAGCAATCCTTACCCAGGAATTCCTCTGGTCGATCGATGTGTTCCTCTACAACTGCCACCGGGAATTTGTTGAAAATCAAAGCCGAGCCATCGTGGAAGCCCAGCTCATGGGCTTGCCCGTGGTGGCCCCCAACAAGTGGAACTTTCCCAACATGATCTGGTCAGAACGCACAGGCTTTCTGTGGGACAACCGGGAGGAGGCCCATGAGGCATGCCTGCGCCTGACCGACTATGAAACCCGGCGCAAGATGGGGAAACTCGCCAGCGAGTGTGCTCGCGACATCTGGTGCAACGCTGATGAGGCCCGGCGCAATTGGATGGCCGTGCTGAATTACGCGGTGGGAAGCGGAAATTGACGGCGCCGCCCGAGCCGGCCTCCGCCCTTCTGATTGATGGCTCTGCCGATGCCCGGGCCACGCTGGTGCTGGCCCATGGAGCGGGGGCGCCGATGGATACCCCCTTCATGTCTGCCATCGCTACCGGGCTGGCCCAGCGGCGATGGCGGGTGCTGCGTTTCGAGTTTCCCTACATGGCCCGCCAGCGGCTCACGGGGCGGAAGGCAGCCCCGAACAATCTGGAGACGTTGCAGGCGAGTTTCCGTGCGGTGGTGGCGGACGCTTCGGGCCAGGGTCCGTTGATCATCGGCGGCAAGTCGCTGGGTGGGCGGGTGGCCAGCTTGTTGGTGAAGGATGTTGCTCCCGAGCTCGTGCGGGCCTGCATCTGTCTGGGGTATCCCTTCCACCCCCCTGGACGCCCCAGTCAGCTTCGCATCGACCATCTGATGGCGCTGGCGGTTCCCACCCTGATCCTGCAGGGGGAGCGCGACCCCTTTGGCCGTCGGGAAGAGGTGGCCGCTTACCAGCTCTCGCCCCAGGTGCGGGTGGAATGGATCCCTAACGGCGACCACAGCTTCAAGCCCACCCGCGCTTCCGGTCGGAGTGAGGCGGACAACTGGGAGGAGGCTGTCCGGTTGGCGGACAGCTTCTGCCATGAGCTCCTGGAGGGATCTAAGGACGGCTGATCACCCGACGCAGGATCCGTTGAACAATGTGGACCCCATCGCTCCATCGCTCCTGCAGAGCAGCTTGTGCTTTGCCCATGGTGTGACGAAGCTTCAGCCAGGCTATCCAGAGCCGAATCCCAGAGGGGGGCACGCGCTCGAACAATCGGTTCACATCAACGCTCAGTTGGTTGATTTCATCGAGGAAGGAGGAGTCTATGATGGGATAATTGCTGATAGCAAACTTCTTTAGATACTCGTACTTGCTGAGCAAGAGATCTTTGGCACAATGATGATTGTGATACTGTCGTTGAACGAACTGGCGCAGGCCTTTCCTGCTGTAATCAGAGAGGTAAGGGGCCAGTTTTGCGGTGCTGTTCACTCGGTGCAAAAGGTATGTTTTGTAGTGAAACTCGTAATAGACGATTGGCGTTGTTAAATCGGGTGCGTCACTAAGTGATTTGGCATTATGAAAACCATGGTCTAAGAATTTGCAGCTGGCTTTGGCAAAAAAACATTTGGGACTGTATGTGGAAACCTGATAGCGATTTCGATGCAGGGGGTTGGCCCAGTATTTATGGCTGATCCGCAAGGTGGAAGGACTCTCCTTGAAAGGTGTCAGGGCCGAGTCAATGTCCCTCCGGTTTGTCGAGACGCCCTCTGGAGTGAGGCAGGCAAGAAACTCGTCGCAATCCAGAGGAAAGTAAAAGTCGTGTGGATCTGTCCGGTCGAGATTCTTGATCAATTCGGCAATGATATTGCCCTTGTTGTCAAAGTTTTTGGGTCCGCGGTAGCCCCAGTCGATTCTTACGCCTCTCTTCTCCGCTGACTTCAGTTCGGTGATCACCTCTGAATTGGTCGAGCCATTATCAAAAATAAACAGGGATGACACCCCAAACTGAGATTCGTGATAGCGAAGGAATAGAGGTAGAAGAGAGATCTCATCTTTTTGCATCATGATTATCGCGATCCTCAAGCCTTCGATGTTGAACATTCTTGCCTTTCTCCGGCTCAGTGCCCCAGATGCCAGGTTGCATCCACCATTGGCATCTCTGTGTTGCCCCAGGCTCCGCCTTTCAGTAGGGGCGGAGCGTCCGGGCCGGGCCGGGCAGCCTCCCCAGCCGCAAAGGCTGCATCGGCCCAGGCCAGAAGCAGGGGGCCCAGCACCCCCCCATCGGCCCGATCTTCAGGCCGCAGGTTGAAGTGGTCGCCCCCGTTGACAAGCACCAGCTGGTTGCCGCGCCGGTGGGCCATGCGCATGGGGTCGATCGCTTCCGGATCCGGAGGCACCACCCAGTCGCGGCTGCCACTCACCACCAGCACCCGGCCGTTCAGGTGGTCGCTTGCGCCACGGGGGAACAGGAGCGACGTCGGGGGACTCACGGCCGCCACGGCGATCACCCTCCGATCGCTGATGGCGGCCTGGTCCACCCCCTTCAGCCAGCTGCATTGCAACGTCCAGCTCAGATTGCGGTTGGGGTCAGCGAGATCCCCGCATTGCTCCAGCAGGTTGGTCTCTTTCGGACGCACGCCCGCCATCTGGAGCACGGTGGTTCCACCCCAGGAATGGCCCAACACCACCACCTGCTGGTTGTTCACCTTGTTGGACAGGCCCAGGGTGACCACCTGGTCGATCGCCGACTTGAGATCCAATGGGCGAAGCGCCAGCTCCTTGGGTGTGGGGGGGGGCGCCTTGCCAGCCAGCACGGCTTGCTGCTGGCTGTTGTCGCTCCCGGGATGGCGGGGCAGGAGCACGGTATAGCCCCGGCCGGCCAGCAGCTTGGCCCAGCCCAGGAAGCTTTTCGGGGAATCCCAGAGACCATGGGAGATCAGCACCAGCCTGCCGTTCCCTGGTGATTGCGGTTCCACGACCACCAGGGCCAGGGGCTCTTTGCGGTGAGCGACGGCGAGCTGGATCGTGCGGGTCGTGCTGGCTCCCCCGGCGAGCGGGGTCGTTGGCTGCGGCGCTGGCGGCAAAGTGGCGAGGAGCTTCTCCGCCTCATCGCGCTGGTTCACGATGCGCTGGGCGATCAGCTTGGCCTGGGTGAGGTCGAGGCTGAGTCGCTTGCCAGGGAGGGCCGCGATCAGATCCAGCAAGGTGGGCTGACCCTTGACAGAGGCCCGCTCCAGGGCCAGGCGCAGGGTTTCGCCGCTCAGATCCGTGGGCTGACCTTCCACCTGCCCGAAAGAGGAGAGCACCAGCATGGCCTGCTCCACCAGGGGCGAGCCGATCGAGCCATCCACGATGTTGCTGATGCTCAGGGGCACCGGTTGGTTCAGCACCTCCCAGAGCTCTCGGCCCAAGGCGCCGCTGGTGGCCCGATCCAGCTCGGCCAGGTCGCTGTTTCCGCTGCGCAGGGCTTCAGGACTCTTCAGCTCACTCACCTTCAGGGTGAAGCGCGTCTCCAGCAGAGGGAGATAGGCCACGATCTCCTCGAGGGCCTGGGCCGGAGCCAGGGGGGCCAGGGGCAGGAGGGCGCTGATGCACCCTGCCAGAGCCCTCCTGGCCCGGTTCCAACGGGGGGTTGAGGCGCGCATCCGTAAAAGCGTTGGCATGGAGGGCTCCCCAACTTATGCGGTTAAGGAGAGCCTTGGCCCCGTTCGGATCGCAACTCGGCCTGCGGGGTGATCTCCCCTCCCCAGTATTTGAAGGCCAGCAGGGCCAGAGTCACCACGGCCATGCCTGCCCCGGCAAAGAAGATCTCGCTGCCGGAGCTGTTCGGATCGCGCATCATGCCCTGGAGATTGCTGAGGCTCTCGAGAAAGGAGACCGCCATGGCAATGATCACGAAATTGGCGAACTGGCCCTTGAGGCTGTGGAAACTCTCGGCTCGCATCGCGATGGGAAGGGGGAGGGGTTTGATGAAGAGCGAGAACATCCCCAGGGCCAGCACCAGGCAACCAGCACCTACCAGGAGCAGGTTGATGCCCTCCAGCACGCTGACTTCAAAGGAGGGGAGGTCATGGCCTTCCGCGGGAACCAGGAAGGCATTGTCCAGTTGTTCCAGCACCAATCGCAGCCCTTTGGCAAACAGGGCCACGCTGGCAGCGAGGAGCCCGAAGACGGGAGCGATCAATAGCAGCCGCGCCGAGAACAGGAGTTTTTTGAGCATGGGGAACGGCGCGGTGCTGGATCGGGCCTGGCCCGCAATGTAGAGGGCTGGTGCCGCCTGGGCTCAAGGGCCCGCTCTTCAGGTGGCGGCGGGCAACCTAGGACAGGCCTCCACCAGGGTGCGGGTGATGGGCGCCCGGGGCTGGCTCAGTAAGGCGGCGCCAGGTCCCTCCTCCACGATCTTGCCCCCGTCGAGCACGATCACGCGATGGCAGAAGCCGCTGGCCACCGAGAGGTCGTGGGTGATGAACACCATCCCCAGCCCCAGGTCCTGCTGCAGCTCCCGCAGCAGGACCAACACCTCTGCCTGCACCTCCGCATCCAGCATGCTTACGCTTTCGTCGCAGAGCAGCACCCTGGGCTGGAGGATCAGAGCCCGGGCGATGGCCACCCGCTGCTGCTGACCCCCGGAGAGCTGGCGGGGCAGGCGGTGTTCAAAGGCCTCCGGAGGCTCCAGACCCACCGCCGCCAGTTGGTCCCGGGCCCTTTGCCGGGCTTCCCCCCGCCCCGCCAGCCCGTGAATCAGAAGCGGGTCGGCCACCGCTTCGCCAACGGACATCTGCGGATTGAGGCAGGCCAGCGGATCCTGAAACACCATCTGGAGCTGGCGGCGGGCCTGCCGCAACGCCTCCCCCCGCAGGTGGCGCAGATCCTGCCCCAACAACCGCACCGCACCTCCCCGCACGGGAGCAAGCCCCATGAGGGCCCGGCAGAGGGTGCTCTTGCCACAACCGGAAGCCCCAACCACCCCGATGGTTTCGCCCCCATGCAGGGTGAGGCTGACCCCATCCACGGCCTTGAGCCACCGGGGTGCCCAGGGAGGGGAAGGCAGAGGATGCCAGCTGCGCAGTTCCTCCACCTCCAGCACCACGGGCGCTTCGGCGGGGGCCTCGCTCTGCCTTCCCTCCCGCTCCCGGGCGGCCTGCACCAGCCGCCTTCCCACTTCGGATGCGGGGGCGGTGAGCACCTGCTGGCTCGCTCCCTCCTCCACCAGCTCCCCCCCATCGAGGACGCCGATGCGCTCACACCAGCGGCCGGCCATGGCCAGATCGTGGGTAATCAGCAGCAGGGCACTGCCAACCTCCTGGCAGAGGTCGCAGAGCTCGGCCATCACCTGCATCGTGACCGCCACATCCAGGCTGGTGGTGGGCTCATCGGCGATGACCAGGGGTGGGTTGAGGGCCATGGCCAGGGCGATGGCCACCCGCTGACGCATGCCACCGCTGAATTCATGGGGGTAACTGCCGTAGCGGGCCGGTTCGATGCCCACCCGGGCCAGGAGCTCCTCCACCCGGGCCCTCAGTTGCTCGCGCCTCGCGGGCCGGTGGGCGGCCAGGGTGTCCCGCAGGTGTTCCCCCACGGTGAGGAGAGGATTCAGACGGGTCATGGGGTCCTGAAACACCAGTCCCACGGCCTCCCCCCGCAGCCGGCGCAGGGCGGCCTGATCCAGCCGGCGGGGATCCTGTCCCGCCAGCAGCAAGGTGCCCTCACAGACACTCCCCGGCGGCAGGAGCTGGAGCACTGCCCGGGCCACCGTGCTCTTCCCGCAGCCGGACGGCCCCACCAGGGCCATCCGGTCGCCCCGCAACAGACGCAGGTCCAACCCATCCAGGGTGGGCTGGGGGGCGCCGGGGTAGCGCACCCTCAGCTGGTGCACTTCGAGCACGGGGGCACGGGGAGGTGCCATGGGGGTGTGAAAACTCGCCCCAGCTTGGCTGGTGACGGGGGGCTAGGGACATTCCTGCTGCTGGGGTTGCAGGCTGACTACCATGGGGAAAGCGCGAGGAGGTCGATGCTCAGGACCGTCCCCGATCGAATCGCCCCGGAGGCTCAGGGCGCCGGAGAGGATTCCACGGAAGGCCACGGCCCTGGGTCTGAACCTGCGGTCCCTCCAGAGGCCCTTCTCCAGCGCCGCCGCCTGATCCATGAGCCTACCGACTACGGCGTGCCCCTGCCGGAGTGGTTGCAGGAATGTGTGCGGCATGTGCCCCCGGGCTCGGGCGACAGCTGCCCCACCGATACGGAAGCCCTGCTGGCTTCGGCCTTTGATTTTGCCTTCCAGTTGCACGAAGGCCAGTTCCGGGCCACCGGCGAGCCTTACATCGTTCACCCCATCGCCGTGGCGGATCTCCTGCGGGACATCGGCGCCAGCGCGGCCGTGATCGCCGCTGGCTTTCTGCACGACGTGGTGGAGGACACCCAGGTGACCCCCGAGGAGGTGGAGGCCCACTTTGGCGGGGAGGTGCGGGCCCTGGTGGAGGGAGTCACCAAGCTGGGAGGCATCCATTTCACGAACCACACCGAGGCTCAGGCCGAGAATCTGCGGCGGATGTTTCTGGCCATGGCCAGCGACATCCGGGTGGTGCTGGTGAAGCTCGCCGATCGGCTTCACAACATGCGCACCCTCGGGGCCCTCAAACCCGAGAAGCAACAACGCATTGCCAGGGAAACCCGGGAGATCTACGCCCCCCTGGCCAACCGGCTTGGCATCGGCCGGTTCAAATGGGAGCTGGAGGATCTGGCCTTCAAGATCCTTGAGCCCGAGGCCTTCCGCGAGATCCAGCAATCGGTGGCCACCAAGCGCAGCGAGCGGGAGGAACGGCTCTCGGTCACCGCTGGTCTGCTGCGTGATCGCCTCCAGGCGGTGGGCCTGGGGGAGTGCCAGGTGCATGGCCGCCCCAAGCATCTTTATGGCATCTGGAGCAAGATGCAGCGGCAGCAGAAGGCTTTCCACGAGCTCTACGACATCGCCGCCGTGCGCATCCTCTGCCCTTCGGTGGACAGTTGCTACCGGGCCCTGGCCGTGGTTCACGATACTTTCCGCCCCATCCCTGGCCGCTTCAAGGACTACATCGGCCTGCCCAAGCCCAATGGATACCAGTCGCTGCACACCGCCGTCATCGGTCGGCACCGACCGATCGAAGTGCAGATCCGCACCAGCGAGATGCACCAGGTGGCGGAATTCGGCATTGCCGCCCACTGGAAATACAAGGAGGGGGGCTCCCCGGCCGCGGGCGATGCGGAGCGTTTCAACTGGCTGCGCCAGCTGGTGGATTGGCAGAAGGATGGGGGCTCGGAAGACAGCAGCGACTACCTGGCCTCGATCAAGGAAGACCTCTTCGACGAGGAGGTGTTCGTCTTCACCCCGAAGGGGGATGTGGTGGGATTGCGCAAGGGTTCCACGGCTGTGGATTTCGCTTATCGCATTCACTCCGAAGTGGGCAACCATTGCCAGGGGGTGAGGATCAACGATCGCCTCTGCCCCCTGGCCACACAGCTCCAGAACGGCGATTTCGTGCAAGTCATCACGGGCAAGGCGGCCCATCCCAGCCTGGACTGGCTGAATTTCGTGGCCACCCCCACCGCCCGCAATCGCATCCGGGCCTGGTATAAGCGCAGCCACCGGGAAGACAACATCCTGCGCGGCACGGACATGCTGGAGCGGGAGCTGGGACGGGACGGCTTCGATGCCCTGCTAAAGGGCGAAGCCATGGCTCGGGTGGCCCGACGGTGCAACCTTGTGGGTACGGACGACCTGCTGGCCTCCCTGGGTTTCGGGGGGGTCACGCTGCAGCAGGTGGTGAACCGCCTGCGAGAAGAGATCCGGCTGGCGGCGGCCACCGCCACCCCGCCCCCCAGCAATGAGGCGGTGGCCGCGGGGCTGGCTGCCGCCGCCCAGGCCGCCGCTCCCCCCGCCCCGGTGTCGGGCAGCCCGATTCTCGGCCTAGAGGGGCTGGAATACCGGATGGGAGGGTGTTGCAGCCCCCTGCCAGGAGCCCCCATCGTGGGCACGGTGGCCCTTGGCAACCATGGCATCACGATCCACCGACAGGATTGCAGCAACCTCTCCCAGGTCCCGGGGGAACGGCGGCTCCCCGTCCGTTGGAATCCGGCCGCGGCGGAGGAGCAGCGCCGCCGCTATCCGGTGCAGCTGCGCATCGAGGTGCTCGACCGGGTGGGCGTTCTCAAGGACATCCTCACCCGCCTCTCCGATCACCGCATCAACGTGAGCGATGCCCGGGTGCGCACCACCCCCGGCAAACCCGCCCGCATCGACCTCCGGGTCGAACTCACCAGCGACAGCCAGCTGCAGGACACGATCGATCAGATCCGCTCCATGGCCGACGTGCTCGATATCGCCCGCACGGGCACCGGCTGAAGGCCCAGACCCAGCTGGAACGAGCCCGGTGTTTGACCATCCTCTAGGGTCATTGGCCCGTGGATCATCTGCGATCGCCAGGACCGGCCGCACCCCTTGCAGAGCAGCATTCTTACCAATTTGTTATTGCCCCTGGCCCTGGCGAGCGTGATGCTCGGCATGGGATTGGGCCTGGTGCTGGACGACTTCCGGCGGATCGGCCGGGATCCCAAGGCGGCGGCGGCTGGCACCCTCGCCCAGCTGGTGCTCCTTCCCCTGATCGGGGCCCTGATCGTGTGGATCGTTCCCATGCCACCGCCCATCGCCGTGGGCCTGATGGTGTTGGCGATCTGTCCCGGTGGGCCCTCCTCAAATCTGATCACCTATCTGGCCAAGGGCGATGTGGCCCTCTCGGTGAGCCTCACCGCCATCAGCAGCCTGATCACCGTGCTCACAATCCCGGTGCTGGCAAATCAGGCTCTGCGCATCCTCATGGGCACCGAGGCCCAGATCAGCCTGCCCATCGGTACCACGATGCTGCAGATCCTTTTGATCACCCTCGTCCCCACAGCCCTTGGCATGGCCTTGAGGCAGCAGTTCCCCGCCCTCGCTCTGCGGCTGGAAGCCCAGGTGAGCCGCCTGGCTGCCGTTCTCCTGGGCTCCATCATCCTTGTGGTGCTGATCAAGGAGAGCAGCAGGCTGCCTGAATTCATCGTCAAGGTGGGCCTGGCCGTGGTGCTGCTCAACGGGTTTGCCACCCTGGCGGGCTATCTGGCCGGGCGGCTTCTGGGGCTGCCGGCGGCCCAACAGATCTGCCTCGCGGTTGAGGTGGGCATCCAGAACTGCACCCTGGCGATCGCCATCACGGCCGGACTGCTGGGCAATCCCGAGATGGCCGTGCCAGCGGCGGTGTACGGCCTGTGGATGTTGGTCATCGGCCTGGTGGTGGTGCGCCTCGGACGGGCGGCCATGGCGCGTTCGGGCCCGGCCTGATGGGCTTCCGTTTTCGCCACTCCACCCGCCTGGGTGCGCCAGGATCAGCCTCTGCACACAGTCCAAAGCCGTTCTTCCGCCTGATTTGATCCCCTCCGATTCCGTCCCTCTCCCCATCGGTCCGGCCCCGACGCGGCTAGGGTCCTCCCCTCGGCGCCAGCGTGCCTTGGTAGGAGGAATCACCCTGGCCCTTGGGGTGCTCATCTTCGTGTGGAACCTGGGCAGCACCGGGTTGGTAGACGAAACTCCGCCTCTGTTTGCCGCAGCCGCCCGAGCCATGGCGGAAACCGGCGACTGGCTGATCCCCCGGGTGAACGGCCTGCCCCGCTACGACAAGCCCCCGCTTGTGTATTGGTTCATGGGAGCCCTGTATGCCCTCCCCGGCCAGGCCCTCTGGAATCCCCTCGGTTCCTGGGCCGCGGCCCTCCCCTCTGCCCTGGCCTCGGTGGCCGTCATGCTCGGCCTGGCGGTCACGCTTCTGCGCTGGCCCCAGAGGGCTGGGGAGCGCCCCACCCGGCCCAGGGAAGCCTTCCCCTTCCTTCCCATCGAGGCGGCCCTGGCCTTTGCCCTCTCCCCCCTGGTGCTGCTCTGGGGCCGCACACCGGTGAGTGATGCCCTCTTCAGCGCCCTTGTGGCCCTGGCCCTGCTCTGCTTCTGGCGGTGCTACGCCGCCCCTCGCGGAGCCTGGTGGCCAGGCTGGGTGCTGCTGGGGCTCGCCGTGCTCACCAAGGGGCCGGTTGCGCTTGTGCTGGTGGCCCTCACCCTGGGCCTCTTTGCAGGTCTGCAGGCCGATCTCCATATCCTGATCCGCTGCCTCAAGCCCCTGCGGGGCCTTCTGCTGACCGCCCTGGTGGCTGGGCCCTGGTATGGCCTGGCTCTGGCGAAGGAGGGTCGACCCTTCTGGGACAGCTTTTTCGGGTACCACAACCTGCAGCGCTTCACCTCGGTGGTGAATCACCACCTCCAGCCCTGGTGGTTTTTCGGCCCCGTGTTGATCATCGCCAGTCTGCCCTTCACGCCCTTGCTGCTGCTGGGGCTGGCCAGGGCGATCGGGCCCCTGGGATGGGGCCGCCAGCCCCGCCGGGTGGCGGCTCCTCTCTCCCTGGCGCGATTCTGTGCCTGCTGGCTCCTGGCCGTGCTGGGGTTCTTCACCGCGGCCTCCACGAAACTGCCCAGTTACTGGTTGCCGGCCGTGCCTGCAGCGGCTGTGCTCATCGGGCTGACGGCCGGGGCTCCTGCCGCCCAGGCAGGGGCGGGCGGGCGGGATCGAGCCCGCAGTTGGGCCTGGTGGGCCACCCTCCTGCTCACCGCCCTCATCGGGGGGGTGTTCTTTGCCGGACCCTGGCTGGTGCCCCTGATCCGCGATCCGGAACTCCCCACCCTGCCGTCAGAGCTGATCCGCGCCGGTCGGCTTCCGGTGGCTGGAGGGTGCTGGCTGGCTGCGTCCCTTCTCGGTTGGCTGCTTTCGTCCTCCCGGGGCCGGCTCCTGGCGCTGCAGCTGCCCCTGGTGCTGTTCGTCCCCCTCGCCCTCCTGCCCAGCTGGGGGCTGGGGGATCGGCTGCGGGGCGAGCCCGTGCGCACCCTGGCCGCCACCATCCAGGAGCAGTCCCGACCCGGGGAACCCCTTGCCATGGTTGGCATCCTCAAGCCCTCCCTGCATTACTACAGCCGCCGGGTGGTGATCTATGAGGGCATCCAGCCCTCGGCCCTGCGCAACCTCAGTGATCGGCTCAGCCAGGAGCGGCGCCAGGGCCTGGAGCCCAGCTCCCTCCAGAGCCAGCCCTCCGTGTTGGTGGTGATCGATGAACGCACGGCCCAAACCCCCCATTGGCGGGATCTGGCCCCTGTTGAGCTTGAGAGGGCTGGCCTCTACCGCCTCTGGCGGCTGGATCGCCGTCGGCTGGAGGCCAGGGCGCAGGAGCTGGCTGCGAAGGGGGTTCCCCTGGAGTGGCGCCGTCCGGTGCCTGAGCGCTACTGAGTCGCGGACGCCCCTCCGGTGCCCAGGCCGGGATCAGGCCGCGGCTGCCGGGTGGTGGGTGAGGTCGCCATAGAGTTTTTCCAGGGCGTCGATGTTGCTGCTGAGGGTGTAGCGCTCCAGCACCCGCGCCCTGGCCCGTCGGCCCAGCTCGGCGGTGAGCACGGGTTGATCGCGCAACACCGGCAGCAGGGTGCGCAGCTGGGTGGTCACCCCCTGGGTGCTGATCACGATGCCTGCCCCCCCCTCCAGGGCCTCCCCATCGGCCCCAGCATCGGTTGCCACGCAGGCCTTGCCACAGGCCATGGCCTCCAGCAGAGCCAGGGAGAGCCCTTCCACCAGGGAGGGGAGAAGAAACACCTCCGCGATCTGGAGCAGGGCCACCCGGCGCTGGAGATCGGCTTCGTAGCCCCACCAGATCACATCCTCATCATTGTTCTGCAGAGCGCTGCGCAGGGGGCCATCTCCCACGATCAGCAGCACGCAGCCCTGGGGTTGCACCAAGCGCCAGGCCTTGAGCAGCGCTTCCACATTTTTTTCAGTGGAGAGGCGGCCCATGTAGAGAAACACCCGTCGCCGCCCAAAGCGTTGCGCCAGCTCGTTCAGATTGCTTTGCACGGAAGGACTGGCTGGAGACCAGGTGTCGATGTCCACCCCATTGGGGATCACGGCCAGCCGTTCCTGGGGCACCCCGAGCCTCTCGAGCAGGTCGGCCTGGAGCTCGGAAAACACGATCACCTTGTCGTAGCGGGCCAGGGACGGGGCATAGACCTGGTAGGTGAGCTGCTGGGTGCCTGCGGTGATGTTGCGCAGGGTGGCATCGAAGGCGGGGTGGAAGGTGGCTACCAGAGGTACACCCAGCTGCTGGCAAAGCTCAGGGAGACGAAAATCCAGGGGGGAGAGGGTGAGGCTGGCGTGCACCACATCGGGCCGCAGCCGCTCCAGGGATTCCCGGAGCTCTCGCAGGGCCCCGGGCGATGGAATCGTGTAGACCTGCGACTTCACGAGATAGGGAAGAGCCACTTCCGGGTTCTCGGTCGCGGTTTCGCTGCCGCCGCTGCTGCTCACGGCACCGACCGGGCTGGGAAGACTCTCCTGGCGGCCGAGGGCGGCGGTGGCGGGAGTGTCGAAGTGGATGAAACTCACCTGGTGGCCCCTCTGGCGCAGGGCATCCGTGGTGGCCAGGCTGTAGGTGACGTTGCCGCAGAAGGGAGATTTCTTACCCAGCCAGGCGATGTGCGTCACCGCATGAACTCAATCTGCCTGAAGCTAGCAGCGGGAGCTGTCAGGAGGGTCTCCAGGGTTGCTCGCTCAGGGCTGCGATCAGGGCAATGGCCGCCAATCCCCACAGCACCGGCAGCAACCCGTAGCGGCTCACCACCGTGCCCGCCAGGGCGAGGGGGAGGCTGAGGGCGATGTTGATGAGATTGTTCTGCAGCCCGAACACCTTGCCCCGCAGATCCTCAGGGGTGTCCACCTGAATGGTGGTCTGGGCTGGAATCGCCAGCAGGGCGGCCCCCAGGCCCAGGAGGATGCACAGGAGCAGGGTGAGCACCAGGTTGCCCCGCAGCTGGCCAAGGAGCACCAGGCTGAAGGCGATCGTGCCCAGCCCCGTGGAGGCCAGGAGTTTGCGGCTGAAATGCTCCCCGAGCTGGGCCATGGTGAGGGCCCCGAGGGCCAGGCCGATCCCACTCATGGCCAGGAGGGTTCCAAACCCTGTCGGTCCGAGGGATTGGATCGCCGCGGCAAGGCTGATGGCCAGCACGTAAAGCGCCGCCAGAAGGCTGTAAAGCAACACCAGTTGCAACATGGCCGTGCGCACCGTGGCCCGCTCCTGAAGCACCGAGAGGCCTTCCCCGATTTCCTGCCAGATCGACACCCGGCGCACCTGCCGGGGGGGCTCTTCGAGCTTGATGCCCAGAATCGCCACGGCGGCCATGGTGTAGCAAAGGGGGAGGAGCCAGAACTCGCCGTTCTCCACCCCTAGCGCCCCGAGACCGTTCCGCAGCAATCGCAGAATCGGGTCTCCGAGGGCAAACCCCACGATCGTGGCCGCCATGCTGGTGGCCTGATAGACCGAATTCGCGGCGAGCAGTTGGTGCGGGGGCACCAGCAGGGGGATGGAGGCCTGCTCGGCGGGGGCGAAAAACTGGGTGAGAGCCGATTCGGCCAGGGTCATCAACACCAGGGCCCAGTACCCCCAGCTGAGCCCCAGCCACTGGGGCCCGGGCATCAGGGCCAGGGGGGCGAGCAGCACGAGACCTGCCCGCAGGCCATTGGAGGCCACCATCACGGACCTCTTGGGCCAGCGATCGGCCCAGACCCCTGCCACCGTGCCCAGCAACACCGCTGGAATGGTGTTAGCCACATAGATGCCCGTGGCCAGAAGGGTGATCACCTGGGCCCGGCTCTCCAGATTGATGCGGATCGCGGCCGCAGCCTCCGCCAGGGGGGTGTTCCCGCCAAGGTTGTCTGGCACCCAGTACTGGGCGATCAGGAACACCATCAACACGATGTAGAACTTGTCCGCAAGCTGGGAGAAGATCTGGCCGATCCACAGCCGGCGGAAGTTGGGTCGGGCCAGCACGGCGCCCAACCCCGTCTCCCCAGGAGGCAGGGGGGGGATGTTGGCTGGGGGCTCGATCAGCTGGGGCACGCCCGGATCCTTCATGGGGATGGGGAAGGCATCTCTTCCACACTGGCTCGAAGCAGTCTGAACGCTCGTGGGGAGCGCTCCAGGTTGTGCTCACACCACATCGCGATCAGCGCCAGCAGCCGGAGCCAGACCGGCTCGGGCCCCATCAGGCGTCCATCCTTCGCGCGGGGTAACCCTGGCCGCATCAGGCGCTGCAACAGGGCCAATTCCGAGGCATTCAACAGCATGGCGGCGCCTGGTACGGCTCCCAAGGCCAACCCCTCCCCCGGAAGGAGGCTGCAGCGCCAGCTCCAATTCCCGAGGGGCGGATCCAGGGCCGTGCCCTCGAGGGCACATTGCTGCAGGGGCAGGGCGTAGCCCCCGAGGGCCAGCAGGTGAAGGCTGCCCTGCACGGCCACAGCCAGGGCTTCCACCCGCTCCTGAACGTCCTGCACGATGGTTTCCAGCCGACCCAGATGCACCAGCAGCATCGCGGGCCATCCCGCCGAAGGGGCACCGGTGGGCACCATCTGTAGACAGAGCTCTGCCAGGGACTGGGCGGCCGAGAGGGTTTCCAGCCGTTCCCCCAGTCCGCCGAAGCTGCGCACCAGGGTGAGCTGTCGCACCCGCAGCAGGTTGGACCCGCCCACCTGCAACCGCAGGTGGGCCAGGGGCAAGGCGGCTGCCAGCTTGCTGCGGGGTTTCCGGGCTCCTGGCACGGCCAGGCGGATGAGCCCTTCCTCCTCGGTGAGCAGGGTCAGCAACCGATCGCTCTCCCCCAGGGCGGAGCAGCGCAGTGCCACCCCCTCCAGCAGCCGTTCGCTTCCCATGGGGTCAGCGGGCGCTGGCGGTGAGCGCCTGCATCAGGGCCACGCCCCGGCTGGTGCCCAGCCGCTCCGCACCCGCCTCCACCAGGGCCTGCACCTGCTCCAGGGTGCTGATGCCTCCAGCCGCCTTCACGGCCGCCCGTCCCCGGGCCAGCTCCCGCAGCCGTCCGACCTGGGAGGGGGTGACAGGGGGACCGAACCCGCTGCTGGTCTTGAGAAAGCGTGCCCCCGCATCGATGCTCACCTCCACGAGAAGGCCGAGGGCCTCCTCCTCCAGCCGTGCCTGATCGAGAATCACTTTCACCGGGAGTCCCAGTTCCACGATCGGCGCCAGGTCCGCCAGGAGGGTGCGGCTGTCGCCATCGGCAAGGGCCCCGAAATCCGGCACCACATCGAGTTCATCGGCGCCGCTCTCCAGGGCCGCTTCCGCCTCCGCCCGCTTGATGGCAGGCGGCACGGCGCCGAAGGGAAACCCGATCACCGCCACCACCTTCACGGTGTTGCGGGGGCCCAGCCGCTCCCGGGTGGCGCCCACCCAGCGGGAGGCCACACATACTCCGGCAAAGCCGTAGTGGGTGGCCTCGTCGCAGCAGTTCCGCAGGGCCTCCAGTCCATGGTGGGGGTCCAGCAGGGCGTGGTCGATGAGGGGCGGCAGGTCGGGAAACTCCTCCCTCATGCGTCCTTGGCCTGGATCACACCGAAACCACCGTGATTGCGGCGATACACCACCTGAATCTGTTCGGTGTCCGCATCCCGGAACACATAGAAGTCGTGGTCGATGATCTCCAGCTGGTGGAGGGCTTCCTCCAGGCGCATCGGCGCCATGCTGTAGTACTTGCGCCGCACGCCCCGATGGGGGAGGTTGGGCTCCAGGCCCTCCGTGAGGGGATGGCCCGGTTGGGGGAGGGTGGCGGCTCCAGCCTCTTCCGCGGCGGCCGAGCGATGCACGGGCCCCTGCAGACGTTCCTGAAGACGATCCTTGTGGCGATTGAGCTGACGGGCCAGCTTGCTGGCCACCATGTCGATGCTGGCGTAGAGATTTTCACTGCGCTCCTGGGCCCGGATCACCACCCCATTGGCAAACATGGTCACTTCCGCCGTCTGCTGGGGAACCCGCGGGTTGCGGGCGACCGAAAGATGCACATCGGCCTCCTTCACCAGATCTTCAAAGTGGTTGATGGCGCGCGAGAGCTTTGTTTCGGTGTACTCGCGAATGGCGGGCGTGATGTCCAGGTTGCGACCGTGAATCAGAAGTTTCATGGCGGTGGCGTGCGTCCGGTTTGGATCGGCCCACGGGGTGGGTTGTTGTCACAGTAGAGAGACTGAGCCATGGCACCCAAGGGCAGCGCAATTCTTTTTGAAGCCGGCGGGCCGGTGGCTTTTCCCCGCGCCTGGGCCTGGCAGCAGGAGCTGCAGCAACGGCTGTTGAGAGATCCGGCGGGCTCCGACGCCGTGCTGCTCATGGAGCATGAACCCTGCTACACCCTGGGCCGCGGCGCCAGCGAAGCCCATCTGTGCTTTGATCCCGCCTCCCCACCCCTGCCGCTGTTTCGCATCGATCGGGGTGGCGAGGTGACCCACCATCTCCCGGGCCAGCTGGTGCTCTACCCCGTACTCCAGCTCCAGCGGCACGGGGCCGATCTGCACATCTTTCTGAGGGCCCTGGAAGGGGTGGTGATCCGCACCCTCGCAGCGCTGGATCTTCAGGGGGAGCGCATGGAGGGGCTCACAGGGGTCTGGCTGGAAGGCACCAAGGTGGCAGCGATCGGGGTGGGAGCCAAACGCTGGATCAGCCAGCACGGACTGGCCCTGAATGTGTGCTGTCGCCTGGACACCTTTGCGGCCATCGTTCCCTGCGGGTTGCAGGATCGCACCGTGGGCCGGCTCAGCCAGTGGCGGCCTGGCCTGACGGCCGACATGGTGCGCCCCCTGCTGCTCGAGGCCTTCCGCCAGGAGTTTGGTCTGGAGCTGCGTCCACCAGACCCCACCGAAGCCCTGGATGGCCTGTAACCATAGGCGGGCCGAGCTGCGCTCCCATGTCTGTTGTGCCTGCAGAGATCCACTGGTCGGGCTCCGACGGGGATCGGGCCGCCCTGGCCCGCCGGGATGCCTGGGAGGGAGTGCAGGGGCTGGAGCAGCTCTGGCCTGTGCTGGCCCGTCGCCATGGGGCCGCCGTGGCCCTGGAGGACAGCCATGGCACCCCCCCCATGCTCCTCACCTATCAGGAGCTGGGGGAGGCCATCGAGCGGGCGGCAGGAGCCTTCGCCGCCCTGGGCGTGTGCCCCGGCGACGTGGTGGCGCTCTTTGCGGAGAACAGTCCCCGCTGGATGATCACCGACCAGGGACTGATGCGGGCGGGGGCCGCCGATGCGGTGCGGGGCAGCGCTGCCCCCCCGGAGGAGCTGCGCTACATCCTTCAGGATTGCGGCGCGGTGGCCCTGGTGGTGGAATCGGCCGCCCTCTTCCGCAAGCTTGATCTGGCCCTGGAGCAGCTGCAGCGGCTCCGCTTCGTGCTGGTGCTGGAGGGCCCGCCGGCCCCCCTGGAGGGAGGCCAACCCAGCCTGGATTGGGATGGCCTGGTGGCGGTGGGCGCCACCGCTCCTACCCCACCCATGCCCGGAGGTGGCGAGGCCCGGCTGGCCACCCTGCTGTACACCTCCGGCACCACGGGGCAGCCCAAGGGCGTACCCCTCAGCCAGGGCAACCTGCTCCATCAGCTCCGCACCCTCGGCGTGGCCGTGGCCCCCTCCCCAGGCGATCGGGTGCTGAGCGTGCTGCCCATCTGGCATGCCTATGAGCGCACCGCTGAATACTTCCTGCTCTCCTGCGGGTGCCGTCAGACCTACACCACCCTGCGCCACCTCAAGGCCGATCTGCAGAAGGTGAAGCCCCAGTACCTGATCAGTGTGCCCCGCCTCTGGGAGGCCCTGCTCTCCGGTTTCGAGGATGCGGTCGCTGCCATGCCAGCTTCCCGGCAGCGCCTCCTGGGCCGCGCCCTGGCCAACAGCCGGGCCTTTCATCGGGCCCGTCGCACGGCTCTCGACCTCACCCTGGCGCCTGAGCCCGCCCCCCGTCGCCTGAAGGCGGCTGGGGAGGCCCTGCTGCGGGCCCCCCTCCATGGCCTGGCTGCAAGGGCCCTCTGGCCCAAGGTGCGCCAGCAGCTGGTGGGGGGAGAGCTGCGCACTGCCATCAGCGGTGGTGGGGCCCTGGCGATTCATGTGGATGGTTTCTTTGAGGCCATCGGCATCGAGCTGCTGGTGGGGTATGGCCTCACGGAAACCAGCCCCGTGCTCAGCTGCCGGCGCCCCTGGTGCAATCGGCGGGGCAGTGCGGGCCAGCCCCTGCCGGGGACAGCCCTGCGGGTGGTGCATCCGGAAAGCCGGGCCGCCCTGCGGATCGGGGAGCCAGGGTTGGTGTTGGCCCGGGGGCCTCAGGTGATGGTGGGCTATCACCAGAAACCGGAGGCCACCGCCAAGGTGCTCGATGGGGAGGGGTGGTTCGACACCGGCGATCTGGGCCGGCTCCTTCCCGATGGCTGCCTGGTGCTCACGGGCCGCGCCAAGGACACCATCGTGCTCAGCAGCGGGGAGAATATTGAGCCCGGTCCTCTGGAGGAGGCCCTGGTGGAATCTCCCCTCTTCGAGCAGGTGATGCTGGTGGGGCAGGACCGCAAGCAGCTCGGGGCCCTGCTGGTGCCCAAGGCCGAACCGTTGCTGCAATGGGCCCGCAGCCAGGGTCTCCCGGAGCCAGCTCTCTCGGCAGAGGGCACCGTGGCCAGCCTGGATCCGACCCTGGTCAGGGCCCTCGCCAGGGAATGCAACCGGCTGCTGGCGGGCCGACCCGGGTCCCGGCCCGATGAGCGTCTGGGCGGGGTGGCCCTGGTGGAGCCCTTCACCATGGAAAACGGCCTGCTCACCCAGACCCTCAAGCAGCGACGGGATCGGATCGCCAGCAGGGATGCAGCAACGATCGCCTCCCTCTACGGTGAGGGCTGATCTCCTTTGCGACCCTCCCTTTACCCATGGCCGAGTCCTTCACCATCAAACGTGCCATCACCATCCGGGCCGTGGTGACGCCGCGTTGGAAGGAAGATGCGGAGCGTGAACTCAGCAATGCCCTGAGCAACCTGGATGGGCAGTTGGCCCAGCTGGAGCAGGAGGGGCAGCGGGTGATCAATGAGGTGCGCAGCCAGAGCCTCAACCCCCTGGATCCTCGTGTGCAGGAGCAGGTGGCTTCCATTCAGCAGCAGGTGGGGGCCAAGCGGGCCGAACTGGAGGAGCAGAAACGCCAGGTGCTCGAGCAGCAGCAGCAGGTGCGTCAGCTGGAGTTCGAGCAGGTGGTCGACCAGGGGCAGCTGGAGAGCCTCACCGAGGTGCGCCTTGGCGACAACCTGGTGCAGAAGATGCAGGCTTCCGTTCTGGTGCGGGATGGGGTGGTGGAGTCCCTGGAGGGGATCGGCTGAGTCCTGAGCCGTTGCACACAGATCCGGTGCAGGGGGCTGCGTAGGATCGCGATTCCTGCGCGGCAGCACGGCCAGTGGCTACCCACGACATCTTCATGCCCGCCCTCAGTTCCACCATGACCGAGGGCAAGATCGTGCAGTGGCTCAAGAAACCCGGCGACCGGGTGGAGCGCGGAGAATCCGTGCTGGTGGTGGAGTCCGACAAGGCGGATATGGACGTGGAGTCGTTCCAGGAGGGCTACCTGGCTGTGGTGCTGGTGGAGGCCGGCGGCACCGCACCCGTGGGCGACACCATCGGCCTGATTGCCGAGAGCGAAGCCGAGATCGCCGAGGTACAGGCCCAGGCCCATGCCACCGCTGCCGCATCCCCAGCTCCCGCCTCCGCCGCCGCTCCTGCGGCTCCCGTGGCGGCCCCTCCCCCACCGGCCCCTGTGGCTGCCCCGGCGGCGTCTGCGCCGGTGGCGCCCGCCGTGGTGGCCGCACCGGCCCCTGCCGTTTCCGATGGGCGCGTGGTGGCCACCCCCCGGGCGAAGAAATTGGCGTCCCAACTGGGCGTTCAGCTGGTGGGGCTCAGGGGCAGTGGACCCCATGGCCGCATTCAGGCCGAAGATGTGGAGCGGGCCGCAGGCCAGCCGGTGAGCCTGCCCCGGGTGGCAGAGGGTTCGGCTCCGGCCCAGCTGGCTGCCGCGAGCCATGGCGGCGCGGCTCCAGCCGCGGCCCCGCTGCAGGCCGGAGACGCTTTCGGCAGACCCGGGGAAACGGCTGCGTTCAACACCCTGCAGCAGGCGGTGAACCGCAACATGGTGGCCAGCCTCTCGGTGCCCTGCTTCCACGTGGGTTACACCATCACCACCGACAAGCTGGATGCCTTCTACAAACAGGTGAAGAGCAAGGGCGTCACGATGACGGCCCTGCTGGCGAAGGCCGTGGGGGTGGCGGTGGCGCGCCATCCCCAGATGAATGCGGCCTACAGCGAAGCCGGCATGGCCTACCCCCCAGCGGTGAATGTGGCGGTGGCGGTGGCGATGGAAGACGGCGGCCTCATCACCCCCGTGCTCGCCCAGGCCGACCGTACGGATCTTTACAGCCTCTCCCGCAACTGGGCCGATCTGGTGAGCCGGGCTCGCAGCAAGCAGCTCAAACCCGAGGAATACAGCACGGGAACCATCACCCTCTCCAACCTGGGGATGTTCGGGGTGGATCGCTTCGATGCCATCCTGCCGCCCGGCACCGGGGCGATCCTCGCGGTGGCCGCCTCCCGGCCTGCGCTGATCGCTGGGAAGGATGGCTCCATCCGGGTGGGGCGCCAGATGCAGGTGAACCTCACCTGCGATCATCGGGTGATCTACGGCGCTCATGCGGCCGCCTTCCTGCAGGAGCTGGCCCAGCTGATCGAAACCAACCCTGAGAGCCTGGCCCTCTGATCAGCCTGGAGATCCATGACCTCTCCAGAGGACTGGCTGCTCTCCAGCTATGCCTACCCCCTTCCCGCGGAGGCCATCGCCCAGCGCCCCGTTGAACCCCGGCACAGCGCTCGCCTGCTGATCGTGGAGCCGGGCGAGGGTGCGCGCCACCGCCAGGTGTGGGACTGGGTAGAGGAACTCAGACCTGGGGATCTGATGGTGGTGAACGACACCCGGGTGCTGCACGCCCGGCTGCGGGCCCGGCGATCCAGCGGCGGAATCGTGGAGGTGTTGGTGCTGGAGCCCTGGTCCCTGGGAGAGGGGAGCGATTGGCTCTGCCTGCTCAAGCCGGCCAAACGGGTGAAGCTCGGGGAGGTGTTGGAGCTGGAGCCCCCGAAGGGCCAGGACCCCCCACCTGTGCCGCTCCAGGTGGTGGGCCACCACGCTCAATCCGGGGGGCGGGTGGTGCGCTTCCCTCCAGGTCTGGTGGATGCCCCCAGCCTCGAGCCCTTCCTCCGGTGCTATGGATCCATCCCCCTGCCTCCCTACATCCAGGGTTCGGAAGGGGTGGAGGGCGATCGCTACCAGACGCGCTATGCCGCCCAGCCCGGTGCCGTCGCCGCCCCCACCGCGGGCCTCCATCTCAGCGATGCGCTCCTGCAGCGCCTTCAAGAGCGGGGGGTGGTGCGGGCCACGGTGACCCTGCACGTGGGGCTGGGCACCTTCCGGCCCCTGGAGCAGGAAAGGCTGGAAGGGCTGGAGCTGCACAGCGAGTGGGTGGAGGTGACGCCGGAGCTGGTGGCGGCCGTGGAGGCGGCGCGCCTGCGGGGGGGGCGGGTGGTGGCGGTGGGCACCACCAGCGTGCGCAGCCTGGAGGGGGTGGCCGCTCTCCATGGCGGGCAACTTCAGCCCTATCGGGGCCCAGTGAACCTGGTGATCCAACCCGGTTTCCGGTTCCGTGTGGTGCAGGGCCTGCTCACCAATTTCCATCTGCCCAGGAGCTCTCTGCTCTTGCTCGTCAGTGCCCTGATCGGACGGGAGCGGCTGCTGGCCCTCTACGGGGAGGCTTTGGAGCAGGGGTATCGCTTCTTCTCCTTTGGTGATGCCATGTGGATTCCGCCGGAGGCAGTGGTGGAGGGGGCCTGCGCCGAGGACTGCTCCTAACTCCGGTAGATGAGCCGTCCCAGGGCTTCCCGTAGGGCCCGGGTGCTGTCCTCCAGCCCCTCAGCGGAGGGGAACCAGTAACGGAAGTCCCGAACCACGGAGCCAGCCCAGGCTCCCCGCGCCTGGAAGTCCACCGGATAGGGCACCACCACCAGCCCCTGGCGCGCAAACAGGGCCTTGGCCCGGGCCATATGGAAGGCTGAGGTAACCAGCAGCACCCGGCTTCCCCTGGGCAGCTGGGCGGCCACGGCCTTCGCTTCCTCTGCTGTGTTGCGCACATAGGGGGTCACGGCGAGGGCCTGGGCGGGTAGGCCCAGGGCGAGGGCCTGTTGGCGGTGCACCTCCCCTTCCGTGGGCACGTTTTGCTCCAGGCTGATCGCTCCACCGGTGAACAGCAGCAGGGGGGCTTTGCCCGCCCGGAAGAGCTCCAGTCCGCCGAAGAAGCGATCCGCATCTACCCACTCCGTGCGGCGCAGTGGGCCCGGGGCCGGATGGCGCCCACCCCCTAGCACCACAATGGCCGCGGCGTCCGGCATGGCCTGGGGCCGCAGGGGCTGCCAGGGTCGCTCCATCAACCGCCAGAGCCCCTGGCCGAGCAGGGGGGTGCTCAAGAGCCAGAGCAGGGCAAAGGCCGCCTTCACCGGAGCCCAGCGCCGTTTGGCCAGGGCCCACCCCAGGAGCAGCAGGGTCAGCCCCAGGGGCAGCATGAGCAGGGGAAGCAGCTTGCTGAGCACAAACATGGCAGTGCCTTCCGGGGTGGGATCAAACAAAACTGGCGTTCCGGACCAGGGCCCGAAACGCCAGAAGGGAGATGGCAACCTGGAGGGAAACCTCAGGCGGCGGCCAGGTTGGCAGCCACGAAGTCCCAGTTCACCAGCTTGTCGAGGAAGGTGCTCATGTAGTCCGGCCGGCGGTTCTGGTAGTCGAGGTAGTAGGCGTGCTCCCACACATCCATGGTGAGGAGAGCCTTCTGCCCGTGGGCCAGCGGCAGGTCGGCGTTGCCGGTCTTGGTGACCTTCAGGGTGCCGTTGTCGAGGACCAACCAGGCCCAGCCGCTGCCGAACTGGGTGGCACCAGCGGTTTTGAACTGCTCCTTGAAGGCATCGAAGCTGCCGAAATCCGCATCGATCTTGGCGGCAAGAGCGCCGCTGGGTGCCCCACCTCCGCCGGGCTTCATCCCCTGCCAGTAGAAGGTGTGGTTCCACACCTGGGCTGCGTTGTTGAACACGCCGGCTTTGCTGGCGTCACCAGCCACGGAAAGGATGGTGGATTCAAGGGACTGACCCTCAAGGTCGGTGCCGGCCACCAGGTTATTCAGGTTGGTGACGTAGGCCGCGTGGTGCTTGCCGTGGTGAAATTCAAGGGTGGATCGAGAGATGTGGGGCTCGAGCGCATCGAGGCCGTAGGGCAGGGCGGGCAGCTGGTGCGCCATGGAAAAGGAAGCGTGCAGGTTTAGGGCCCGGACGGACCGGACGGCTGCGGCATCTTAACGATCAGGACCCTCCTCTCAGTTGCCCACCTTGAGCAGCTCCACCTCAAACAGAAGGGTGGCATCGGGAGGGATCACCCCTCCTGCGCCCCGGGAGCCGTAGGCCAGATCGGGGGGGATCACCAGCTTGCGCTTGCCACCCACCCGCATGCCGGCCACGCCTTCATCCCAGCCCTTGATCACCCGCCCCGCGCCGAGGGGAAAACTGAAGGGACCCCGCCCGTAGCTGCTGTCGAATTCCTTGCCGTTGGTGAGGGTGCCGCGGTAGTTGACGCTCACGGTTTGCCCGGCTTTCGCTTCTTCCCCCTCACCCACCACCAGGTCGGTGATCTCGAGGCCGCTGGCGGTGATCCGCGACTTGGGGGCGCTCATCTCGCCGCCGAGGGCATTGGCCTGGGCCAGGGTGGAGTCATCCATGGGAGCCATCGCAAAAAGAAAGGGGTTGGCGTCGTCGGGGTCGAGTTCCAGGGGGGAGGACACCGCTGCGGGGCCGGCTCCTGGCATCGGGCGATCCAGCGTGGCTGTGGCCATCTCTCCCAGCGTGGTGGGTTCGGGTGGGGCGGCCTCCACCACGGTGGGGTTCAGCAGCTGGCTGATGATCGCCACCGTGAGGCAAGCGAGGCAAACCCCAACGCTGATCAGAATGTCGCGCATACGTGAACCCACATCGCCTGTGCAATCCAACGGATTCTGCCAGGGCTGGGTTCAGCTGAGCCCGTCGGTCCAGTCGCCCCTGTTCTGGGCCTGTCGCAACTGGCTTTCCAGCCGGTCGATGCGGCCGCGCAGTTCATCCAATTCCCGTTGACGGGCGAGGCCCAGGTCCTGAAGAAGCTGGTCACGGTTGCGCTCGAGCTGGCGCTCGGCCTGCTGCTCCACCTCCGGCGTCTCTCCGCGCACGGCCTTGAGCACATCGTCCACAAGGGCGGAGGCATGGGTGGGGTCCAGCCTTCCGCTCTGCACCCACTCCTGGGTGACGTAGCGAAGGCGGTCGGCCACCAGGGTGGTGGTTCCGAGGCCCCGCAGGAGGAGCATCTGCAACAGGTTGCCCTGGTCCATGGTGGGGTTGGTTTGGAGAGGAGCCGTTCTGAGAATGGCAACACCACGGGGTCATGACCATGGGGAATGACCGGCGCCTCCGGCCGCTCCTGGCGCTGGCGGCTGGCACCCTCGCGGGCCTGTCCCTGCCTCCCCTGGGCTGGCCCTGGCTGCTCTGGCCCTGCCTGGGGCTGCTCTGGGGCGTGGTCGGTTCTCCGCAGGGGGTGGCCTGCGGCGCACTCTGGGGGTTGGGGGCCGTGCTGATCAGCCATCGCTGGCTGCCCTCCCTGCACCCCCTCGACTGGGTGGGAGTGCCCCTGCCCCTGAGCCTTCCCCTCTGCCTGCTTCTGTGGTTCCTGTGCGCCGGTCTTGGGGGCGCACTGGTGGCGGCCTGGGCGGCTCTGGTGCGCCGGCTGGATCCAGGGCGCCCGAGCACGGCCCTTCTGGCCGCCGGGCTGTGGGGGGGAAGTGAAGTGCTGCTGGCCAAGGGCCCGCTGTTCTGGATCGGCCTGGGCGCCTCCCCCTTGCCGGGGGATCCCTGGCTGGCGGGCCTGGCGGCCCTCGTGGGGGCCGGGGGAGTGGCGGCCGTGCAGGTGCTCCTGGGTTGGGGGCTCTGGAGGGTGGCCCGTTCCTGGCATTGGCGCCGGGGGCTGGCCCTGCTCACGGCGCTGGTGCTGGTGCATGGGGCGGGTGGAGCGGCCCGCAAGTCTCTGGCGGCCCAGATCCCGGCAGAGGGCCCCACTCCGCTGGCCCCGGAGAAGGTGTTGGTGGTGCAGCCGGCCATTCCCACCCGGGAGAAATTTCTTCCTGTCCAGCAGGAGCGCCTCCTGGGTCAGCTCGCCACGGCCATGGTGGAAGCCCGGCCCAGCGGTGCCACGGTGGTGCTGCCTGAGGGTGCCCTGGCCCTGGGCCAGCCCCTGCCCGCTCCCGCCCCGGTGGAGGTGCTCAGCGGGGGGTTCCGCCGGAATGGCGGCCGCGTGCACAGTGCCGTGCTCCGTTTTGCCCCTCCGGCCATCCGGCCTGACAGCTGGGTGGACAAGCACCGGGTGGTGCCCCTGGGGGAGTGGGTGCCGTTGGCTCCCCTCTTCCACTGGAGCGGTCTGTCCTCCGTGGGAGGGATTGAGGGGGGGAGCGCCTCCCGCCTGTTGCCCCGCCCGGAAGGGGCGATCGGCGTGGCGATCTGCTACGAGATCGCCGATGGCCAGGCCCTGGCGGAGGCCAGCCGGGGGGGAGCCCGGTGGTTGCTCACCACCGCCAACCTCGACCCCTATCCCCTGGCCCTGCAGAGGCAGTTCCAGGCCCTGGCCCAGCTGCGGGCTTTGGAGAGCGGCCGCTGGTTGGTGAGTGCGGCCAACACCGGCCCCAGCCTGTTGGTGGATCCCTCAGGGCGGGTGGCGGCGGCCCTGCCCCCCGGTCGGCAGGACACGGGGCTCTTCACCGTGCCGGCCAGCAGGCGGCAGACCCCCTATTTGCTGGGGGGCGAGGCTCCCCTGCTGGGGTTGATCGCTGCGGGCGGGGCGCTGCGGGCGGCGAAGCGCTAGCCCTCGGCCAGGGGTGCCGATTCCACCAGGGAGGGGGCCAGACGCAGCCCCGGGTCACCGACGGGCACGACCAGCATGTTCGCGTTGCGGAAGCGGGAGAGGAGGCGTGTGGTGGTGACCCGGGTGGTGCCGATCAGTTCGGCGATGCGTTCGTGAGTGAGCCGGAAGGGGAGATCGCACCAGGGCCCGCAGCGCCGGCCCAGTCGGCGCGCCAGCAAAGCGAGCAGGGCGTGCAGCCGGGTTTCGGCGTTGCCCAGATGGCGGATCCGCAGGAGTTGCAGGGTCCATTCGTTGACGGCGTCAAACCCCATTCCGTCTTCGCTGAGGCCATGGCGGCAGAAGCTCAGGGGGGTGAGGGCCTCCACGCACACCCCTTCGCTGCAGAGGCGGTCGGTGCGCAGGTGGTCGCCCGCCTGGAGGAAGGCGATGGTCATGCCCTCGGTTTCTTCACAGGGGCAATACACCCGGGCGATGCCCTCAAGCACCTCCAGGCAGGCGCCGGAGGGGCGAAGGGTGGGATCAAGGAGCACGGATTGGCCCGCCTGGAGTTGGATGGCACTCCCAGGGGGGGACGAGGGGGGGCGATGGGCGGCCTGAGCCAACACGACCGTCTTGCGAATGATTCGCAACGTACAGGGGAGCCCCTGTCTTTTGCAAGCGATTCTCAATTGCAGCTGTGTCCGCGTAGCAAATGTCACATGGCCTGGCAGCATTTGCCCAAACCCCCTCCCGGGCTGGTTTCTACCCTGGGCGGCATCTGGACTCTCCAGGCTGTCTCCAGCGACTGTGACCCGATCCCCCCTTCCCCTGCCCGTTCCCCTTCTGATTGGCTTTGGCCTTCTCGCCGCCGGAACCGTGGCGGCCCTGCTGCGGGGGGCGGACCGGGCTCAGGCCACGGAAATCGGCGTCTACTCCGGACGCCACTACAACAGCGACCAGGCCCTCTACAAGCAGTTCACCGCCCGCACCGGCATCCGGGTGAAGCTGCTGGAAGGCAAAGACGATGCCCTGATTGAACGGCTGCGCCAGGAAGGGGCCCAGAGCCCGGCCGATGTGCTGGTGCTCGTGGATGCGGCCCGCCTTGAGAAGGCGGCCCGGATGGGTCTCTTTCAGCCCGTGCGCTCGGAGGCTCTGCAACGGGATGTGCCCGCGAACCTCCGCGATCCCCAGAACCGCTGGACAGCCCTGACCCGCCGGGTGCGGGTGGTGATCGTCAACCCGAAGCAGGTGGATCCCGCCACAATCCGCACCTATGCCGATCTGGCGAAGCCGGCCCTCAAAGGAAAGCTCTGCCTGCGCGACAGCCGCAGTGTCTACAACCAGTCGCTAGTGGCCGACCAGCTGATCCTGCGGGGCGAGGCGGCCACCCGGGATTGGATCCGGGGCATGGTGGCCAACCACCAGACCCGCCAACCCTTCTTCACCGCCGATGTCCCCCTGGCCCGGGCGGTGGCCAAGGGTGAATGTGCCGTGGGGGTGGTGAACAGCTATTACGTGGCCCGGATGCTGGCTGGTGAGAGCGGCGCGGCGGACAAGACCCTGGCGGCCAACCTGAAGGTGGTGTTTCCCACCCCGGCCCATGTGAACGTCACCGGGGCCGGGGTGACCCGAAACTCCAGAAAGGCCGCGGCGGCCACCAAACTGATCGAATTCCTGGCCTCCGCCAGCGGCGGAAAGGGCTACGCCGCCGCCAACAACGAATTTCCCCTCAGGGGTTTCGGGGGCAACTCCATCCTCAACAGCTGGGGCACCTTCAAGGATGACGGCGTTTCGATTCAGGCCATGGGGGCCCGCAACCAGGATGCCGTTGCCCTGATGCAGGCCAACGGCTGGCGCTGAAGCCGGCTCAGCCCTCCAGCAGGCTGCGCAACATCCAAGCCGTCTTTTCATGGATCTGCAGCCGCTGGGTGAGCAGATCAGCGGTGGGCTGGTCGTTGGCTTCCTCCGCCAGGCGAAACACCGAGCGGATCGTGCGGGCCACGGCCTCATGGCCTCCCACCAACTCTCGCACCATCTCCAGGGCGGCGGGATGGCCCTGGGTTTCAGTGATGGAGGCCAGGCGGGAGATGGCGCCTGCTCCATAGGGGGCGGGGAAGCCGAGGGAGCGGATCCGCTCGGCGATGCTGTCGAGCGCGGTCCAGAGCTCGGTGTATTGCTCCATGAACATCAGGTGGAGCGTGTTGAACATCGGCCCCGTCACATTCCAGTGGAAGCCGTGGGTTTTGCTGTAAAGCACCGTGCTGTCGGCCAACACGCGCCCCAAACCCTCGGCGATGGTCTGTCGCTGCTCGGCGGGGATGCCGATGTCGATAGGAGGGGCTGAGGAGGTCATGGGGGCGGGAGATGCACTGTTCAAGGTATAGACCGGAAGGCGGTCTGCGCATCAGGAGAGCTGGGCCATGGCCATCAGCTTCGGCAGTGAGATCACGGGCGATCTGGCCAGGGGCCAGGAGCGGGAGTGGTTGATCACCAATGGGCTCGGCAGCTATGGCAGCGGAACCGTGGCCGGCACCCGCACCCGCGCCTACCACGGCCTCCTGATGGCCGCCCTTCGGGCTCCCGCCGATCCTTGTGAGCGCACCCTGCTGGTGGCCGCCTTGCAGGAGGCACTGGAGGTGGGTGGGCGCTCCATTCCCCTGGAGCATCCTTGGATCGTCTCCTTTGCCCTGGAGGGCACCGTGCCCACCTGGCGCTACGCCCTGGGGGATGCCTTGCTGGAAAAACGCCTCTGGATGCAGCCAGGTGCCCACACCACCACCGTGTTCTATCGGCTGCTGCAGGCCAGCCAGCCCTTGCGGCTCTCCCTCACGGCCCTGGTGAACAGCCGCTCCCACCATGGTGGAATCCCCCGTCCGGAGATCTCCCTGCAGGCCGTGTCCCATGGGGTGCGCCTGGTGCCCCAGGGGACGGTGGCGCCGCCCTTTGTGGTGCTCAGCGATCGGGGCGCCACCACATTGGCCAGTCCTGGGGAGTGGTGCGGGGGTTTTGCCCTGCCGGCGGAGGAGGAGCGGGGCCTGCCCAGCCGGGATGACCATCTGCGGGCTTGCCGGATCACGGCGCTGTTGAGTGCCGAGGCGCCCACGCTCACGGTGGTGGCGAGCACCGAGCGGGAGCCCCCGCTGGATGGGGAGCGGGCCCTGCAGGGGCGCCGGGTCCACGACGCCGCGCTGTTGGCCCGATGGCAGCAGGCCCATCCAGGGCTGGCGAAGGAGGCGCCTCCCTGGGTGGAACAGCTGGTGCTGGCGGCTGATCAGTTTGTGGTGGCGCGCACCACCCCCCCGGAGGGCCGGCCAGAGGAGGGCCAGGGAAGGGAGGGCCGATCGATCCTTGCCGGCTACCCCTGGTTTGGCGATTGGGGCCGGGACACCATGATCAGCCTGCCGGGCCTCACCCTGGTGACCGGCCGTGCCGCCATCGCCGCCCAGATCCTGCGCACCTATGGCCGGTTCATCAGCCAGGGCATGGTGCCCAACTGCTTTCCTGAAGGTCGGGAGACGTTGGGGGAGGGCGACTACAACACCGTCGACGCCACCCTCTGGTACGTCGAGGCGCTGCGGCTGTATCACCAGGCGACGGGGGATGGCGCCCTGATCCGGGAGCTGTTTCCCAGGCTCCAGGAGATTGTGGAAGCCCACTGCCAGGGCACCCGCCATGGCATCCGGCGGGATCCGGCCGATGGCCTGTTGCGGGCCGGAGAGGAGGGCCTGCAGCTCACCTGGATGGATGCCAAGGTGAATGGGGAGGTGATCACCCCCCGCATCGGCAAGCCGGTGGAGGTGAATGCCCTCTGGTGCTGCGCCCTGCGCACCATGGTGCCCTTTGCCGAGCTCTGCGGGAAACCTAGCGAGGGCTATCGGGATCTGGCGGCGGCGGCGGAGCGGGGGTTCCAGAGGTTCTGGAATGCCGCCGCTGGCTGGTGCTTCGACGTGCTCGATCAACCCGATGGCTCCCATGATGGGGCGTTACGGCCCAATCAGCTCCTGGCGGTGGCCCTCACGGATGGGTTGCTCTCAGCGGAGCAGGCCCGGCAGGTGGTGGGGGTTTGCGGCCAGCACCTGCTCACGCCGGTGGGTTTACGCAGCCTTGATCCCCGCCATCCCGGCTACCAGGGCCATTACGGCGGCAGCCCCCTGGAGCGGGATCGGGCCTACCACCAGGGCACGGTGTGGGGCTGGTGGCTGGGGCCCTACGCCCTGGCCCATGGGCGGGTGCATGGGGATCCGCAGGGGGCGCTGCACCTCCTGGAGGCCGTGGGCCATCACCTCGTAACGGCCGGTGTGGGCAGCATCAGCGAGATCTTTGATGGGGAGGCTCCCCACTGGCCCCGTGGCTGCATTGCCCAGGCCTGGTCGGTGGCGGAGGTGTTGCGGGCCTGGGTGGCGCTCCGGGGGATGGGTCAGGCGGTGGCGGAGGCGGCTCCATAGGCGACAGCTGCCACCCCCCGCCGGTGGATCTCTTCGGCATAATCGGTCCAGCGGCCCTGCCCCCAGTAGCGGAAGCAGCTGGTTTCCAGCAGCAGCAGGTGGAGCAGGGCGTCTTGGTAAGCAGGGGTCTGGGTGATGGCTGGATCCTGGGTCACCAGAGGGTCAAACACCTGGTGAAAGCGGGCACTGAGCCGGTGCATGGGTTCGAGAACGTTCTCGTAGCCCTCCACCCAACTGAGGTTGTTGGTCCAGGAGGCGCCCTCCATGGAGAAGTGGGGATCGCTGGCCTTCAGCTCGGCGATGGCCGCTTCCGTGGCCGCTGGGGTCGGCTGTTCTCCCACCCGTTGCCAGAGCTTGTGTTGCTGCACGGCCTGAATGGGGGGGTAATCACTGGCGCTCACCCCGGCAGCCTCCAGCAGCTCGAGATACTCCGTGCCGTTGATGGCCACCGTGCCGGTGGTGCCTCCCCCCTGGGCGGCGATCCGCTGATTGGCCTGAGCAAAGGCTGGCGGGAATTCGTTCATCATCACGCCGCCGTTTTCCCCATCGGCGATCTGGGCCACCAGGGAGGGCACCTCCCTGCCGCCGAGGGTTTGCCGGCCCAGCCCTAGGGCCTCGTAGCAGGGTTGCATCTGCCCCACCAATTTGGTGTCGGAGCCCTGGGTTTTGATCAGGGCCGTGATCGTGGCCACCTCCCCAGTGGAGCTCCGGGCCACCAGCTGATTCGGCACCAGCGTCTGCTCCCGGCCAAGGGGGGAACCATCCGGATTCTCCACGCTGTGCTCCTGCACCAGCAACCAGCGATAGCCACATTCCCGCAGGGCTCTCACATAGTGAAAAAGGGTGTCGGGATGGTTGGGCAGGTGCATCTCCGGGGGGGAAAACCCCTTCACCCGCTGCAGGGCTTCCGGCCCGAAGATCGCCGCAAAGTGTTGCTGCCAGGCCAGCATCTGCAGCTTCAGATCGGGGATGGGGGTGGAGGGCACCACCGCATGGCTCCACAGGGTGCCCAGCCACTCCACATGGGGCTGATAGCGGGGATCGCAGGCCAGGACCCTGAGGGGCTCCAGAATGTCGTCGCGGCCCATCTGCTGAAAGCCCCAGAGCAGATTGCCGGAGTAATCCAGCATGATCCGCGGGTTGCAGCCCTCGTCGATCAGCTGGGGGATGATGGACCCCATGCGCCGGTAGCACTCGGCGAAGACCGGGGCGTTGTGGTTGTCGCCCTCATGGCTGTGCTCCTGCATGTATCGCAGGTGGGAGATCAGCTCCCCATCGGGCCCGGCCGGAATGGTGGGCTGGTGCATGTGCAGCGCACAGGCAAAGGCCGACTGGATCCCCTCCAGCTTCAGGTTGGTGCGGGGGAGGAAGACCGGACGGTCGTACTGCACCAGGGCAAGGATCTCCTCTTCCTGGCCGGCGATCCCGGGCATGATGGGCATGGGGAGCGAGGCCAGTGGGGATTGAGACTGGCACGGCAGCAATGCTTTGATCCGCTTGCCCGATTCGCAGGCCCAGGGGCTGGTGCGCCAGGCTGAGGTTGCTGGCTACAAGGGGGCCGATCCATGGATGGGGATGTTCCCGGGCAACATGGCCCACTGGGCGGAGGCGGGGACACAGACCCCTCCCCTGTGTTGGTGTTCGATGGCGGCTGCCCCTTCTGCCGCCATTTCGCCGCACTCAGTGAACTGCGCAGCGGCATCCCAGGCCTTCAGATCCGTGATGGGCGCAGCGATGGAGCCCTGCGGCAGGCCCTCGCCCGGAGAGGCTTCCACCTGCGCGATGGCGCGATGGTGATCGATGGCGAGGAGATCTGGCATGGCGCCGCGGCGATCCAGTGGCTGTGCGCGCGCATGACCCCCAGCGCCGCGTTGCTGCAGGTGCTGGCCCCCCTGATGGCAGCGGAAACAAGGGCACGGCGGCTTTATCCCCTCCTGCTGCTCGCCCGCCGGCTGGCCCTGGGGGCAAGGGGCCTGCCTGTTGATCCAGATTAGCATACCCCACTCTTGATGCCTTGCATCGGGATAAAATAATTTTGTCTGTCCCAGATCAGCACTAGATGAGTCATGCCCCACGGCCCATCCGAATCAATCCATTGCCGATCCTGGCCCGAACGACGCTGCTCTTGCTTGCCACAGACTTCGTTTGCCTACTGATCCGCTTTCTATTTGGCATCCCAACTGCCAAATGATTGGTCCCTCTTTTTGACATTAAGCGCGAAGCCAATATTCCTACATTCTTTTCATCACTCTTGCTGACCATCGCCGCACTCCTGCTCTGGCTGATCAGCAGAGCCGAGGCGGCGAAAAAAGCATCCTGGGCTCTACTATCCGTTGGCATCCTTCTAATGGCCATCGATGAGATTGTTCAGTTTCACGAGGATCTCACCAATCCAGCACGCTGGCTCCTAGGCGAAATGCCACGGGTATTCTTTATCACACTTGGGTCATTTTTGGCCTGGGCGTTTCAGTCTTGATGCTACTTTCCTTCTGGCAATTTCTTGCTGAGCTTCCAGCCACCACTCGTATTCGATTCACCTGGGCAGGTCTGATCTATCTTTCTGGAGCCATCGTCTTGGAATCGATCAATGGCCTGATTTTCGAGAAAACTGGCGATAGCCTCATTCATAACCTGTCCTCCGCTATTGAGGAAGCACTGGAGATGGCAGGGGTTCTGCTGCTCATCCGGGCCCTGATTCGGCACCTTGCGGAACAGCATCCGGAGGTGCGGCTCGTCTTCGGGCCACCCGCAACTTCGCGGAACGACTCCGTGGATTGAGCTCCAGCTCCCCGCCGGTGGCCATGAGCGGCTTGCGGGTGATCCGCTCCAGTCGTGGATCCTCCAGAAAGGCCCGCTTCACCCGCCGATCCTCGAGGGAGTGGAAGGTGATGATCGCCAGCAGGCCGCCCGCCACGAGCCAATCGGGAGCCCGTGCCAGCAGGCGCTCCAGGGCCCCGAGCTCGTCGTTCACGGCCATCCGCAGGGCCTGGAAGCTGCGGGTGGCGGGATGGATCCGGCCGTGGCGCGCCTTCGGCGGATAGCAACCGGCAATGGCGTAGGCCAGCTCGGCGGTGGTGCGCTCCCGCCAGGGCCTGGCCTCCCGCTCGGCCACCAGGCGCCGGGCAATGCGGCGGGAGAGCCGCTCCTCCCCCAGCTGATAGAGCAGATCCGCCAGGGCTGGCTCCTCCAGGCGGTCCAGCAGGTCGGCCGCCGTCCCGCCGGCCTGGGGATTCATGCGCATGTCGATGGGCCCCTCGGCGCGGAAGCTGAAGCCCCGGTCCCCCCCATCCAGCTGGGGGCTGCTCACCCCCAGATCCGCCAGCACCCCCTGCACCGGCCCCTGGGGTGTGAAGGCCCCGAAATTCGCCGCCTCGATCCGCACCCGCTCCCCCCAGGGCGCCAACCGCTCAGCGGCGGCGGCCCGGGCGGCGGGGTCCTGATCCAGGCCGATCATCTCCAGGGTGGGATGGGCCGCCAGCAGGAGCGCACTGTGGCCGCCGCCGCCGAGGGTGCAGTCGATCAGGTGCGGCGGAGCGCCTTCCGGCCCAGCTGGCAGGCCGGAGAAGGCCTCCAGCACTTCGGCGCTCAGCACGCTCTGGTGGGTGAAGGGGGCGGGGTCCATGGATCCTTCCTAACGTGGAGCCATGACCCCTCTGGATCTCCACCACCAGCAGCTGGATCGCCGCTGGGCGGAAGAGCGAAGCCAACTGGAGGGGCGCCGGCAGGTGCTGCTGGAGGCCGCCGCCGCAGCGGCCCGGGCCCTGCGGGAGCGCTGGCCCACGCTGCAGGGAGTGTGGTTGTTCGGTTCCGCACAGGAGCCTGGAACCTTTCAGCGCCATTCCGACCTTGATCTGGCGGTGGAGGGTCTGCCCGCCGATGCCCAGGGGGACGCCCTGGGTGTGGTGGAGGGGATTGTGGATGGGGCCCTGGCAGCCGCCGGTGAGAGCGGCATCGCCATCGATGTCGTGCGCAGTGAGGATCTACCTCCCCACTGGCGGGAGCGCCTGCACCAGCGGGCCAGATCGCTTCCCTGATCCATGGCGACCCCCTCCCCCCGGCAGCGGCTGGATCTGGCCCTGGATCTGCAGGTGGAGCTGGAGAAACTGGATCGCCTGGTGGAGAGCCTCGCCGGACTGGAGCCGATGGATGGCGATGGGCTCCGGGTGGATGCCGCCGCCCTGAGGCTCCAGAGCCTCTACACCGGCATTGAGCGGTGTCTGCTTCAGATCAGCAGGGTCCTGAACGGTGGCACACCCGATGGGGGGGACTGGCACCGGCGCCTGCTGGAGCGGATGGGGCACGCCACCGCAGAACGGCCCGCTGTGCTGAGCACCGCCTCGATCACCGGGCTTCAGGAGCTGCTGCGCTTCCGTCACCTGGTGCGCCATCTCTATGCCTATGAGCTGCAGCCGGAGCCGGTGGAGCGGTTGCGGCTTCTGGCTCTTGGCCTCTGGCCTGGGGTGCGGGGGGAGCTGGGGGGCTTTCAGGGCTGGTTGGGTGGCTGAGGTCCATCTGAGCCCCCATGGTGATAGACACCTCAGCCCTCCTGGCCATCCTGAAAGCCGAGCCCGAGGCCCTGGCGCTGATCACGGGGCAGATCGGGGAGGCCGGCCAGGCCGAACTTGACCGCCTTTTTGCTGCTGTGGGCATCACGTCCGTGCCCCTCCAGGAGCCCCATGTGCTGTGGCTCTGGAAGGCTGGCGCCGCTACGGCAAGGGTCTCCACTGTTTCAGCTACGGCCTGGCCCGCAGCCTGCAGGTACCAATGCTTTTCAAGGGGGACGACTTCGCCGCCACGGATCTGGAGCCGGCCCTGTCCGGTTGATGCAACACCTCCTTAGAATCCGCCCCACCACGGCTCCGGCCCACGCCCGATCCCCCCATGACCCAGCTGGAAACCCGTACCGAGCCGATGGTGGTCAACTTCGGCCCCCATCACCCCTCGATGCACGGGGTGTTGCGGCTGGTGGTCACCCTGGATGGGGAGGATGTGGTGGATTGTGAGCCGGTGATCGGCTACCTCCATCGCGGCATGGAGAAGATCGCTGAAAACCGCACCAGCGTGATGTACGTGCCCTACGTGAGCCGCATGGACTATGCGGCGGGCATGTTCTACGAGGCCATTGTGGTGAACGCCCCGGAGCGTCTTGCTGATATCCCCGTGCCCAAGCGGGCCAGTTATATCCGGGTGTTGATGCTTGAGCTCAACCGCATTGCCAACCACCTGCTGTGGCTGGGCCCCTTCCTGGCGGATGTGGGTGCTCAAACGCCCTTCTTTTACATCTTCCGGGAGCGGGAGATGATCTACGACCTCTGGGAGGCGGCCACGGGCCAGCGCCTGATCAACAACAACTACTTCCGCATTGGTGGGGTGGCGGTGGATCTGCCCTATGGCTGGCTTGAGAAATGCCAGGACTTCTGTAATTGGTTTGGCCCCAAGATCGATGAATACGAAAAGCTGATCACCAACAACCCCATTTTCCGCCGCCGCATCGAAGGCCTGGGCGCCATCACCCGGGAGCAGGCGATCAACTGGAGTCTGTCGGGCCCCATGCTCCGGGCTTCCGGTGTGCCCTGGGATCTGCGCAAGGTCGATCACTATGAGTGCTATGACGATTTCGATTGGGCGATCGCCTGGGAGAAGGAGGGTGATTGCTATGCCCGCTACCGGGTGCGGCTTCAGGAGATGCGCGAGTCTCTGAAGATCCTCCAGCAGGCGATTCGCATGATTCCTGGCGGTCCCACGGAAAATCTGGAGGCCAAGCGCATGGCGGAAGGCAAGCAGAGCGAGGCCTACGGTTTCGACTATCAATACATCGCCAAGAAGGTGGCCCCTACCTTCAAGATTCCCTCCGGTGAGCTCTATACCCGTTTGGAATCAGGCAAAGGCGAAATCGGCGTGTTCATCCAGGGGAACGACGACGTTACCCCCTGGCGCTTCAAGATCCGGGCCGCCGACCTCAACAACCTCCAGATCCTTCCCCACATCCTCAAAGGAAACAAGGTGGCCGACATCATGGCGATCCTCGGTTCCATCGACGTGATCATGGGGTCGGTGGATCGCTGAACGAATACCTAACCCTGCCGTGAAACTTGCTGCCTTTGGAGCTTGCAGTTATTCTCGGGGCAACAATCTCTATCAGGGCCCTACATTTCCCGGCAAATGGCAGGCCCTTTTCAACCCAGCGATGGCGGCGCTGAAACGACGGCACAGGGTGGTGAATCTATAGAGAATTCAGGAAAAAATTTCATCCGCCCCGCTCCCGTAAGGCCTCGCCACCTTCAGGCCACCGCATCCATCGATTGAAGCAGTGGGGACTTGCTCCCGATTCCCCCGACCTGCCTTGCTGGATGGGATTCCTCCTGAACTCCACCAGCCGTGATCGCCAGCTGAGCCACTTCGGGGAGGCTCTTCTCGCAACCACCATCCTGCTGGCTGGACTCGTGATGTATCTGGGGTCCTGGGGAATCAGCGACAGGATCACCAGCCGGGGCGAAATCTGCCTCAGGCTGCCCCATGACGACCTCGCGGCCAGCCTGAAACGCGGCCCCGTGGAAAACCAGCTCCTTCGGCAATACCTGCAAGGGACGCGACTGATCCAGGCCCTGTCTGCCGCCTCCCCAGCCCAGCGGGTGCGATTGAACGAACAGCTGAACGGAATCGTGCATGAACTGGATAGCCTCTGCCATCTCAACATGTATTACTACAATCAGGGTGCAGCCCTTCTCACCCTGGCCACCACCAGTGCCACCATGGTGGTGGTCTGTCTGTTGTTGGTGGCCCCGGAGGGGGTAAAGAACATCACGCGAGTGCAGCGCACGATGTTCTTTTCGTCTGCAGCCATCCTGGGCGTATCGATCAACCTGCTTCAACTTGGTGAACAGCAGGTCAACGCTTCGAGGGCCCAGACCATGTATCACAGCCAGAAGGCCCTCCTTCAGCGCATGGCCAGCAGCCTGGCTAATTAACGGCTTGAGACGGGCATCTTTCCTGCCCAGAGCCTTGAACCGCTTCGCAATGCAGAAGCCGTCGCCTGGTTGATCAGTGGTATCGATAACCAGCGGCTGGCCATGCCCGAGCCACGGTTCTTCCTCAACGACAAGATGGCCAATGACATCTGGTCAAGCCTGCTCAACGGTGATAAGGATCGGCCACCAGAGCGCTCTCGCACCTCCCCACTCCCCACTCCCTGAGCCGCATCCTCCGGGTCAGGATGGGATCCCACTGCCTGCCCGTCATGCAACCCGACGACTGGTTGCTGCTCTGTCGCACGGTGCGCTTCGGTGAAACCGATGCGGCTGGGGTGATGCACTTCCACCAGCTGCTGCGCTGGTGCCACGAGGCCTACGAGGAAAGTCTCGAGCGCTTCGGCATCCCCCCAGCCCAGATCTTCCCGGGCTCCTCTCTGCAGACGGGGGCACCGGTTCTCCCGATCGTTCACTGCAGTGCCGATTTTCTTCGCCCCCTGCGCGTCGGCGATCCTCTCACCATCACCCTGCGTCCGGTGCTGGTGGATCCAGGCTGTTTTGAGGTGCACTACGCGTTTTCCAAAACAGGGGAAGCGGTGGCCCGTGGCCGCACGCGCCATCGAGCAATCACAGCAGACGAGCGAAAGCCCTGCTCCCTTCCTGACCCCATCGCCCGCTGGCTGGAGGCCTCCGGCCTGGCGCAGGGAGTGCGGCCGCTCTGAGGGTTCTCCCCAGAGGCTGTGACGCGTGATGTTGATCCAAATATCGAGCAGTGTTCAGGATTGGTGATCATGTCCATCCTGGGGACAGCCTCCCCTTCTGAATGGGTTCCCAAATCCGACATTGGCACCTGCTGCCCCTCGCCCTGATGGGCTTCAGCGGGCCGGTCGCCCTCGGCCAGACGCTTGGAACCATGGGGGTGAACACCCCCGGAGTGAACACCGATGCCTGCCGCACCATGGCCGTGCCGCTGGTGTACCTCCTCACGCTGATCGTCGCGCTGGGAACGTTCCTCGGCCTTTATCTGGTGAAACGGCGCCTCACCAAGGAAGGTTGGTCGCTGGCCAATGCCCTCTCCGAACCCACCCGGCTCACGATTCCGGCGGAACTGCGCTGGACGGAATCGGGCGGCGATCAGTTGGCAATGGCCTCGCGCTCAAGCGCCGGCAAGGTGCTCCATGGAGCCGACGGCAACCCCGTGGCCCTGACCCTGCTGGAAGCCAGCAGCAGCCGCATGATCGCGACCCTCGGCGGGCTGGCGATCCTGATGCTCTACATGGGCTTCGGCACCTTCGCTCTCTACAGCTTTGGCCTCACCTGCCAGCTGCCGGCGTCCATGCCCGCCGTCACCACCTTCCTCCTGTCCGGTCTGAGCTTGTTCGCCCCCTATGTGGCGAACAAAGTTTCCACGGCCATCCAGCCCCGCATCCGCAGTGCCTCCGCTGGCCAGGCCAGGGCAGACCAGACCGTTCCCAACGCTCCCCCCAGCTCGCCCCCGTCCCCCCGGCTTGCGGCCACCCTGCCGGTGCTCGCTGCGGAGCCGCGGCCCACGGCCAGTCCCGAACCGCGCCCCATCCCGGCCCCCGAACCGCGCCCCATCCCGGCCCCTGAACCGCGCCAGACCCCTGTGCCGGTGGCCTCTCGGCAGCCTGCAGCCAGCCCCCGCCCGGCCCCTCCGCCATCGGACTACGCACCAGCCCTGCAGATGATCCGGGACTTTGAGGGCTTTGTCGACCATGCCTATCCCGACCCCGCCAGCGGGGCCGAACCCTGGACCATCGGCTATGGCTTCACCACGATCGAGGGTCGGCCCGTGCAACCAGGGCAGACCATTTCCCGCGCCGAGGCCGATGGGGAACTGCAACGGCAGGCCCAGGCCTGCGCCAACCACCTCGCCACCAGGATTCCCTTCTGGCAACAGATGAATGCCAACCAGCGCTGCGCCCTGCTGGATTTTGCCTGGAATCTGGGCTCGGATTTCTATGGCGATGACGCCAACTTCGGCTCCATCACCCGCGATCTCAGGAACAAGGACTGGACCCAGGTGCCCCAGACCCTGCTGCTCTATTGCGATCCCGGCACCGCCGTGGAGGCCGGCCTGTTGCGACGGCGCCAGGCGGAAGCCCATCTCTGGAGCACCCCGGTGGCTGCCGGCGAAGGGTCGCCTGACCGGCCGGCACCAACCCCCTCCCGCTTCAGCAATCCCCTCAAGGTGCCCTACAACGATCAGCTCCTGATGGCCGATGGGCAGGGCTGGCGCGAATGCTTCTCCGCCAGTTCGGCCATGCTGGCCATGTACTGGGGCAAGGAGCCCAACGAGAACGTCTACGACCAACTCCGGGCCCGCTACGGCGACAGCACGGAGGCCGACGCCCAGCTGGGGGCGCTCCGCTCCCTCGGCCTGGAGGCCCACTACCAGACCAATGGCACCGTGGCCCTGCTTAAGGAGGAGATCGACGCGGGCCGCCCCGTGGCCGTGGGCTGGCTCTGCGATGGCCCCGTTTCTGCCCCCAGTGGGGGAGGCCACTGGATCGTGGTGATCGGCTACGACGCCACGGGCTTCGTTGTGAATGATCCCTACGGCAACTGTGATCTGGTGAATGGGGGCTACCTCAGCCACCACGATGGGGCCGGGCTCCACTACTCCTTCCAGAACTGGGTGCCCCGCTGGCGGGTCGACGGCACGGGCGGTTGGATGCTCACCTGCCGGGCCTGAGCCCATGCGGGTGAAGATCTGCGGAGTGCGCGGCCTGGCCGATCAGCAGGTGGTGCTCGCTGCCGGCGCCGATGGGGTGGGGTTCATCCTCGGAGCGCGCCATCGCACGGAGGATGAAGTTTCCCCCCGCCTGGCCGCGGAGCTCGTGGCGGCCCTGCCGCCCTTCGTGAGCAGCGTGATGGTGACACACCTGCAGGAGGCCGCCACCATCGTTGCCTTGGCCCTGCTGGTGAGGCCCACCACCCTCCAGCTGCACGACGCCATCCCGACCGGGGAGATCGAAGCCCTCCGCGTCGCCCTGCCCGGCACCAAGCTGATCCAGGCCATCCATGTGGTGAACGACACCGCGATCGCAGAGGCGGTGGCCCTCGAGCCCCTCGTGGATGCCCTGCTCCTGGATTCCCGCACGATCGATCGCATCGGCGGCACGGGCCAGACCCACGACTGGAGCATCAGTCGGCGCATCGTGGAGGCCTGCGCCAAGCCCGTGATCCTCGCCGGGGGACTGACGCCGGCCAACCTGGCCTCAGCCCTGACCGCCGTTCGCCCCGCCGGCGTGGATGTGAATTCGGGCGTGGAAAACGCCGCCGGCGAAAAGGAAGCGGAGCGGGTGCGCGCCTTTGTGCGGCTCTGCCGCGCCCATCAGCTCTCAGCCCTGGCCTGAGAGCCAGCGCTGCCAACGCTTCCGCTCCCATTTGCCCATGGGGTTCGGCGCCAGCTCGGGGCAGAGCCGCCACGCCCTGGGGCGCTGGGCCGGCGGCAGTTCGGTCGCCAGTTCCTGGAGCGCTGCGATCAACCCCTCCTCTGGACTTCCTTCCCCCCGCACCAGGGCCACCAGCCGCTGGCCCCACTCCGGGTCAGGTTCGGCCACCAGCAGCAGGGCTCCCACGGGCAGGGCCTGCTGGGTCGCCAGGGTCTGCAGGGTGTGTTCCACCTCCTCGGGAAACACGGTTTCGCCGCCGCAGTGCATCGCCCCATCCAGCCGTCCCAACAGGGTGAGGCCCCCCTGATCGAGCCGACCCCCATCCCCCGTGCGCCACCAGCCCTCGCTATCGCGCTCCAGGGGCTGGAGCCTGCCCCTTTCCATGTGGCCGGGGCTGAGGCACGGGGTTCGCACCTCCACGGCGCCGGCTCCAGCGCCCGGGCTGACCCTCAGCTCCGCGTGGGGCAGGGGGTGGCCGCAACCGGCGTGGCCTTCGAGAAAAGCCTCCGGAGCCAGGGCCGCCACCATCGAGCCCGTTTCCGTGCTGCCGTAACAGGGGGCCAGCCGCAGCCCCATCTCCCGGCTGCGCACTGCCTCCGCCTCCGCCAGGGGCGCTCCTCCCACCCAGATCACCGCAAACTCCCGCAGCCAGCGCACGCCAGCGGGCTGGGCCAGGAGCCGGTGCAGCTGGGTTGGCACCAGCGACAGCACGGCCCCCCCGCAGGAGGGGGAAGGAAAGGGAAGCCCTTCCAGCCGGCGAAGTCGGCCGGGGGGCACCCAGTGGTGCTCGGCCCCCCAGCACTGGCTCCGCAGCCAGGGCATGAGCCCACTGACGTGATGCCAGGGCAGGGGATTCACCACCAGAGCCCGGCTGGGGTCGATCCCAAGCTCCGCCAACCAGGCGCCCGTGGCCGCAGCGGAGGCCTTCAGGTGGGTCAGGGGCTGAAAGCACCAGCGCCGACGCCCCATGCTTCCCCCGCTGCCCACGACCACTCCTGGGCCCTGCTGGATCCACTCCCCTGGCCCGCCGCCCACGGCGGCCCGCAGGGCCGCCAGCTCCTGCTGCGGGGCTAACCCCAGAAGCCCCCCGCCCTTCAGCAGCCGCTGCAAGGCCTCCACGGGCGGCGGGTCGCCCGGTGCTGCCGCCACCAGCTGCTGGGGGTTGGATGGCTCGCCCATGGCCTCAGCCTGCATGCCCGATCTCAGAATCCACCACAGGCCCCCCAGACGGTTTCGGGTGGGTGGGCTCCCAGCTCGCCTGGGGCCTGCCAGCCGGGGGCCAGCCCCGGAGCCGTCGGGGTGGGGCCTTCCGCCTGCAGGGCCGCCAGGTGGGCCAGCCAGCGCTGACCAATGCCGGTTTCAAAGCTTGTGCTCACCATCCAGCGAGCCCGGCCCCCCTGGATCTCCCGCAGCAGGGGGCGGGGATCTCCCTCCTGGGAGGGCCGGCGCACCTGCCAGCCCTCCCAGCGATGGCGCAGCTCGGGCTGGCGCAGGAGGGATTCATCCAGGGCCACCGGCAGCAGTCGGGCCAACGCCTCCAGGCCATCCTGATCAGCTGGATCGAGGGGCTGCTCCAGCCATTCCAGCCGCCGATCCCCCTCCAGGCGCTCCGCCCAACTCCAGGCGGTGGGGCGATCCCATCCCCCATTGGCATCCAGCCGGAGCCTGGCCCCCGCGGGCAACAGGCAGGCCAAGGCCCCATACCAGGCCTGTTCCAGTGGGGCCGGATGCACTCCCACCTTCCACTTCAGGGTTGGGGGCCCTCCGTGAGGGGGCCACGACTTCAACAGGGCCCGGGCCGCCGGCAGGGCCCCCTCCCCCGCGGGCAGCAACCAGGCCGAAGGGGGTGCAGGGCGCCAGCCGCCTGCGGCGGGTCCCACCCAACCATCCGCCTCCGCCAGGGCTGCCCCCAGGGCGAAGGCCAGCGGGGGGGGTAGGGCGGGCAGCAATCGCTCCACCTCGCTGCGCGTCGGGCCGGAGCCCAGCCGCTCCAGGGCGGAGGCGCAATGGTGGAGGGCCGCTTCTGCAGCGGCGCCAAACGCCAGGGGAGCCGCTTCCCCCCAGCCGCGGGCTCCCCTGGATGTTTCGAGCCGGAGCAGCCATCCCCGTCGCTCGGTCAGGGAGCCGGCGGAGGTATGGAGGGAAGCGGGTAAGGGGAAGGAAAAGGATCGCCAGGAGAGTCTGAGAGGCTCCTCCAGCGGCCCGCCTGAGCCCAGGACGTCCGGGCTGTCCTGCAGGGGTGGCTGGTGGGCCCTCACCGCCCCACCAGCCCCTGCCACCAGGGGCCGAGGGCCAGGCCCGCCGCCAGTCCCAGGCCGCTCAGCGCCTGGAACCGCAGGGCCAGAAATTTGCTGCTCCCGATCCGCTCGGGCTGAGCGTGGTGGGCGGCGAGCAGCTGGATCAGGGCCCGCGCTGGGGGCAGACCCAGGCCTCCCAGGAGGGCCGTGAGGGGCCACCAGCCCACCAGCACCGGGGCCCACTGCAGGGCGAGGCTGCCTGCCACGAACCAGGGCACCAGGGCCGCGGCTCGCCGGGTGCCGAGGCGCACCACGGGGGATCGCTTGCCATGGGCCCCATCCTCTTCCACTTGATGGAAATGGGAACAGAACAGCACGAGGGTGGTGGCCAGGGCAGGGCCCGCCCCAAGCACCAGAGCCGTCCCCCAGGGGATGGCGGCGGCCGATCCGGTGCCTGGAGCGAGCGCCATCAGGGCCGCCGCCGTGGCCAATGGACCAAAGGCCAGCCAGCACAGGGGTTCCCCCAGCCCCCGGTAGCCCAGGCGGAACGGGGGTCCCTGATAGACGTAGCCGACGCCGCAGCAGCCCAGCACCAGAACGAACACGGCCTGGGAGCTGCGCAGGGCCACCAGGGCCATCAGGGCCAGTCCCAGCCCCAGGCAGCCATGGGCCAGGAGGGCAATGCGATCGCGCCGGCCGGTAAGATTCACCAGGGAGTGGGGCTTGCCCTGGGCATCCACGCCGGTGTCGGCATCGAAGACATCGTTAGCCAGGTTTTCCCAGGCCAGCAGCAGGATGGCTGCCCCCAGGAAGAGGGTCAGCTGGCCCACGCGCACCGGCTGGGCCTGACCCAGGCGCCAGCCGGTCGCCAGCAACACGGGCATGACAGCCACCGCATACATGGGCCACTTGATGGCAGCCTGCCAGAGCCGGCGCCGGTCGGGTTCCGCCCCTCCCGCCTCCGAAGGGGGTGGAGAGGAGGGTGTGGCGTAACGGCTTGCGACGACCTGGCGCTCCTGCGGGCCTGGCACAGGCGGGAGACGGGGAAACACCCATACATTTGAGCAGCCCATCGCCCAGACCCGAGGCTCCCCTGGTGCTGGCCTCCCTGACCTTTCCCGGGTTGCTCGCCGACGCAGCCGCCATCGCCCGCCGCGCGGAGCAGGCGGGGGGCTGGGCTGTGGATGAGGAGCCCGTCCTCAGCCTGGCGGTGCCTCTCCAATCCCGTCAGACTCTTTCCATCGACCCCCTGGTGCTGCTCCCTGCCCTTGGCGCCACCGATCCCTTTCGCTTTCTCTGGGATGGCACCCCCGGGCTCTGCCTCGGTGCGAGCGGCCGCTGCCACAGCCTGCAGCTCAGTGGTCCCCGGCGCTTTGAGCTGGCCCAGAAGTTCTGCAGCCTGAGCCTGCAGCGTCTGGTCACCTCCGCCGAGCCCCTGCCCCCCCTGGCCCGGCCCCGGATCCTGCTGGCCTTCTCCTTTTTCGACTCCCCTCTGGACCAGGGCAGCCATCCCCCGGGGGTGGAGGCCGTGTTGCCGCGTTGGCAGCTCAGCCGCCAGGGGCGCCATTGCTGGCTGCGGCTCCAGCGCTCCCTTGGGGGAGCGGTGACCCCCCGCAGCGTGGCGGAGGAGCTCTGGGAGATGGCTCGCCACCTTGAGCATCTGGCATCCTTGGAAGCCCACCTCGGTGGTTCGTTCGCGGCCATGGGGGCTGTGAAGGAGTGTTCCCCTTGGCAGGACAGCTATCGGCGGGGCCTTGAGCGGGGGTTGGCCCTGGTGGAGGGGGGTGAGTTGCGCAAACTGGTGCTGGCCACCCGGCAGCGGGTGGAGCTGGCCCAGCCCCTCGACGCCCGGACCCTGTTGGCCCATCTGCGCCGCAGCCAGCGGGGCAGCTGCCGTTTCCTCTGGCAACCCACGGCAGATGGGGCCCTGCTGGGTGCTTCGCCCGAACGGCTGCTCACCGTGCGCCAGGGGCTCCTGCGCAGCGATGCCCTCGCTGGCACCCGCCCCAGTGGCCCCGAAGCCGCCGATCTGCTCCGCTCCGAGAAGGATCGGCGCGAGCACGAGCTTGTGGTGAACACCATCAGCCAGGGGTTGCGCCAGGTGGGGCTGGCCCCCCATCGCCCACGGCATCCCCGCCTGGCCCGGCACGGGGGGCTTGTGCATCTGCACACCCCCATCACCGCCCTGATGCGGCACCAGAACCCCCTGGCCCTGGCCGAGGCCCTGCACCCCACCCCCGCGGTGGCAGGTCTGCCACGGCGGGAGGCCATGGCCTGGCTGCGGAGCCTGGAACCCTTTGAGCGGGGCCACTACGCCGCCCCCATCGGCTGGATCGACAGCCAGGGGGACAGTGAACTGCGGGTGGCGATCCGCAGCGGCCAGCTGCGTGGCTCCAGCCTCGATCTCACCGCTGGCGCCGGCCTGGTGCGGGGGTCGGTGCCGGAGCGGGAGGAGCAGGAGGTGGCCCTCAAGCTCAAGGTGCTGCTCGATCAGCTGCTGCCCACCGGCCCCGCGGAGAGCAGCCGGGCGATCGTCTGATCCGCCAGGGGGAGATTCCCGAGGCGCTCCACCTCCCGCACGCCCGTGGGGCTGGTGACGTTGATTTCGCTCAGGCGGCCATCGATCACGTCGATCCCGACGAAAAACAATCCCTCCTCCCGCAGCACCGGCGCCAGTTCCTGGCAGATCGCCCGCTCCGCCGCCGTGAGCTCCGCCGCCTCCGGTGCGCCCCCCACGGCCAGATTGCTGCGAAATTCGCCCCCGGTGGGCACCCGGTTCACAGCCCCGAGGGGCTCCCCGTCCACCAGGAGGATGCGCTTGTCGCCAGCGCTCACCCCGGGCAGAAACGCCTGGGCCATCACCGGCAGGGCCTCCATCTGGGTCACCAGCTCCAGGAGGGCGCGCAGCCCGGGGGTGGAGGTGGAGGCGAACACCACCCCCTGCCCCGCTCGGCCGGCGAGGGGTTTGAGCACCACCTCCCCCTGGGTGCGGGCGAAGTCCGACAGGGTGTCCACCCGGCTGCTCACCACGGTGGGCGCCATCAGGTGGCCGAAACGGAGGGAGCTGAGCTTTTCATTCCAGGCCCGCAGGGAGGCCGGGCGATTGAGCACCCGCACGCCCCGCCGTTCCGCCAGATCCAGCAGGTGGGTGGCGTAAAGATAGGCCTCATCCACCGGTGGATCCTTCCGCATCCACACCACGGGGAACTGATCCAGGGGCATCCTCCGGGAGGTGCCTGGGCGAACCCAGGGATCGGGCACCACCCAGCGACCCACCAAGGCTTCCATGGGGGCCAGCTCCAGGGGGCACGCCCGCACCCAGGCCCCATAGCCTCCGTCCGGATGGGGCTCGGCGGAGAGATCGGCCAATTCACAGCACCAGGCCTGCCCCCCGGCCCGCTGGAGGGCCTGCATCAGGGCAACGCTGGTGTCCTTGGCCGGATTGAGTCGGGCCAGCGGATCGATGATGAACAGCTGGCGGGTGGAAGCCAACGGGGGGCCGGCGTTCTGGCTCACCCCTGCCGTCCCAGAAGGGCATCCAGCTGGCCGCGGCGCTCGAGAGCATGGAGGTCGTCGCAACCTCCGATGCCCTGGTCGGCGATGAAGATCTGGGGCAGGCTGCTGCGGCCATCAGCCCGGAGGGTCATCTGGCGGCGAGCCTCGTCATTGCCGTCAATGCCGTATTCGGTATAGGCCACACCCTTGCTGTCGAGCAGATTCTTGGCGCGGATGCAGAAGGGGCAGAACCGCCAGGTGTAGATCTCCACCTTTGCTGGAGTGGCGGCCGCTGGGGCGTCCGGTGCCATGGGTCGATCGTCCGGGGCGCCGCCGATCCTAGGCACCGTTGCCACGGGGGATCGGCGGCGCTGATACGGTCGGGAAAAGGACTGGGGCGCGCCATGCTCGATCTGACCGATTTCAAACGGGACCTCTCTGAACTCAGCGACCGCCTGGGCCAAGCCCAGGACTGTCTTTGACGTCCCTGCCCTGAAAGCACGGCAGCAGGATCTGGAACAGCTGGCCTCCCAGCCGGGGTTCTGGGACAACCAGGCCCAGGCCCAGCGCCAGATGCGTCAACTGGATGAGGTGAAGGCCCAGCTCGAGCAGCTGGGCCGCTGGGCAGGCCTGGTGGACGATGCCCGAGCCACCCTGGAGCTCTTTGAGCTGGAGCCGGACGAGGAGCTGCTGGGGGAGGGCCATCAGGGGCTGGAACGGTTGCGGGGCGACCTCGACCGCTGGGAGCTGGAGCGCCTCCTGAGCGGCACCTACGACAGGGAGGGGGCTGTGCTCACCATCAGCGCCGGTGCGGGTGGCACCGATGCCCAGGACTGGGCTCTGATGCTCATGCGCATGTACACCCGCTGGGCGGAAGACCACAAAATGAAGGTGACCGTGGACGAACTCAGCGAAGGGGAGGAAGCCGGGATCAAGAGCGCGACGATCGAGGTGGAGGGGCGATACGCCTACGGCTACCTGCGCAATGAAAAGGGAACCCATCGTCTGGTGCGCATCTCACCGTTCAACGCCAACGACAAGCGCCAGACCAGCTTTGCCGGCATCGAGGTGATGCCCAAGATCGAAGAAG
>JAYKIG010000006.1:0-8785 GCA_035286045.1 Cyanobacteriota bacterium
ACTTCCTGGCTGGTGGGGGTGACAGCTATCCCTTCCCCAGCTTCAGCGGTCTCGATCGGGTGGATCTGCAGGCCACCACCAGCAGCGGTGCAGCCACGTTTGCGGTCGATGGTTCCGAGCAGGATGCCCTGGCGGAGTTCTTGCTGGCTACCACCAGCCAGTCTGCTCCTTACACCAAGGCGGAGACCACCCCAGCGCTCGACCAGCGACTCCAGAACCTGGCCCAACGCATCGACACCGTGGTGGATCCAGCCACCCTGTCCCTGGCTCCTCTCTCAGCCGACAAGGCGGAAGGCAACATCGGTTCCACCCCCTTCACCTTCACGATCCAGCGCGATGGAGATCCATCCGGGCCCGTGACCGTGGCCTGGGCCGTCACCGCCTCTGGCCCCAACCCTGCCGATGCTCTTGATTTCGCTGGCGCCACCCTCCCCAGCGGCATCGCCACCCTGGCGTCAGACCAGACCAGCCAGCAGATCACGATCAATGTGGTGGGTGATGGCGCCTTCGAGGCCGATGAGTCCTTCTCCGTTGATCTCATCAACCCGGTGGGTGGCGTAGTGCTTGCGAGCGCCACCAGCGCCAGCGGCCTCATCCGTAACGACGACGTTCTCTCGGCACCGGTTTACACCTTCAGCAAGAGTGCTGATGCGGTGGATGAGGGCTCCTCCCTCGCCATCGGTGTCTCCACCACCAATGTGCCTGGCGGTTCCCCCCTCTTCTGGCGCTTTGGCGGCTCGGGCATCACGGCCTCAGACGTCTCCGATGGTGTGCTCGAGGGATCCACAGTCCTCGGATCCGATGGCCGCGCTGGCTTCTCCAAGGCCATCGCCGCCGATCCTGAGAACGACCCCAACGAAACCCTCGAGCTTCGCTTCTTCAGCGATGCGGCACGAACTCAGCAGGTCGGTTCCACCGTCAGCGTCCTGCTCAGGCAACCCAGCGTCGGCCTGATCACCGACGCCAGTGACATCCTGATCGGCACCAGCGCCTCTGAAACCCTCAACGGGGTTCCCACCGGCTCCTCACTCCGTGGACAGGGGTCCCTCGATCGGCTCACCGGTGGGGGTGCTGATGACCTCTTTGTTCTGGGCGATGCCTCAGGACGCTTCTATGACGACGGCACTCCTGGTCTGGGCAGCGCTGATCTGGCGCTGATCAGCGATTTCCATGCAGGTGATCGCATCCAGCTCCACGGCCTGGCCAGCGACTACCGCCTCATCAGCGGTCGCTACGCCGGCGTGGCAGGCGTGCGCATCGACGCCCTCTCTCCCACCCCTGAGGCGATCGGCTTTGTCCAGGGTTCCACCCTGGCTTCCCTCAGCCTCACCAATCCCTCCCAGTTTGTGTTTGTCTGATTTCCTTACTCACTATTTTTTCCATGAAAAGCTCCTTCCGTCTTGCTGCCTTCGCTGTTCTGGCCGGAACAGCCGCTTCCCTTCTTTCTTCAGCCCCAGCAAAAGCCCTAGGGGTCGACTTTGGTGGCGTTTTCTATGACGTTTCGGTTCTTGAAACCTCCTACCTCAGCTCGGTCAGTTCGTTTGACATCCCGCCCCTTGGGCAAATGCCCTGGTGGGGAAGCCAGGCCGATGCGGATTTCTTTGCCGAGCAAGTGTTCAGCTTCCTTGGTGAAGGGTCCACGGCAGGCTACGGACCCCTCTTTGCCTACGACGCCTCGATCACAGAGGTGATCGGCAGCCTCCAGGATCTAAGCGCTCCCGGCTCATTGATCGACGGCACTCCCATGCAGAGCGCCCAAGTGAAATATGCCATCGCCACAGCCACGGCTCCCGTCCCAGGTCCCCTGCCCCTGTTTGGCGCCGCAGCGGCGTTCGGCAGGTCGCGCCAGATCAGACGACGCATCCGCATTCGTTGATCAGAAGCGCTCCGGTCGGGGATCCTGCCAGTTGGGATCCTCACCGTGGCGCTCAAGTGCCAGAGCTCTTCCCTCCAGCCAGGCCCGGTCCAGCCTCAAGAGTCGATAAGACCCTGCCCGGGCCAACTCCACTCCTTTCAGATCGCGCCAGTAGGGCGCATCGGCTGTTTGATGATCAATCACAAGCAGAACCTTGGGATGGTGGTAGCCGGGATACAGGCCCGGCCGCTGCTCACGCCTCAGCCGATCGGCAAGATTCACCAAGGCCGTCGGCGATCGCCCTTCGAAAATCACCGTGGCATTGCTGTAGTAGTGCAGAGATGGTTGGCGCATGCCCACCATGGCGAGGGGTTCCTGATCACCCCTCTCCCCAGCGGCGACAGCAGCCAGTTGACGGATGGGAGATCCGCGGAGCTGGTCGCCCATTTGCCACACGGGTATAAGCACCAGCGGCCCCAACAGGAGCAGGGCAACCTGGCCTTGCACCAGTCTCAGGATGGGCTGCTTCGAGGCCAACCCGGTGAAGAACAGGGCCGCAACAAGCATGATCGCTGCCCCGACAGCAAGGGCAGGGCTCCTGGAGAACACCTCCTGCAGCCCTGGCAACGTGGGGTCGTGAATCCTGGACAGCCAGAAGGGTGAGGCTGCAAGAGCGGCAGCAAGCATCAGCAATAGGCCTGCTGAGATGGTGAGGCCACGAGAGAAGGGAGGTTTCGAGCGATCCCGTCCGGTCTGAAGGGCCATGGCGACAAGGACCCCAGCAGCAGGCGTGGCCACCAGCCAGTAGCTGGGGAGCTTGGTGGCCGATGCGGAGAAAAACGCCAACACGGCAAGCAACCATGCGCTGGCGAAGAGCGACAGGGAGGTGGGGGCCCTGAGGGGGGAGCGCGCCTGGCGAAGGCTGCGCCCCAAAGAGAGGAGAAGCAGGGGAGTAAGGGGAAGGCTGGCCAGGAGCAGCACGGCAAAGAAGTACCACCACCCCTGTTCGTGGTTGTTCACCACCCGGGTGTAACGCTGAAGGTTGTGGTAACCGAAGAAGCTCTCCCAATAGGGCTGGCCCTCCCGCCAGAGGGCCAGTCCGTACCACGGAGCGGAGAGCACCAGGGTGAGGGCGAGGCCCGAGAGAGGACGGAGCCGTGCGTGAAGCCGCGCGCGAGAGGCTCCGAGGATCCAGAACAGGATCCAGATGAGGACAAAAAGCACCAGGGCCACAGGCCCTTTGCTCAGAACCGCCAGCGCCAGGGCAACCCAACAGGGCCACCAGGCCCCCGTCTCTGCTGCAAAGCTGCGCCAGGCCAGAAGAAGGCTGCTGGAGAGCGTGGCGGTGAAGAGCGCATCGCTTACCTCCGTGCGGCCCCACACCAGAACCAGGGGGCTGAGGGCAAAGGCCAGGGCCGCTGCAAGGGCCGGAGCGCTCCGCTCTACCCCCCTTCCCCGCCCATGAACGCCATCGGATTGGGGCCAGCGATAGACAGTGTCGGCCAACAGCACCATGGTGGTGATGGTGGCCAGGGCCGAGGGGAGGCGAGCGGCCCAGGTGCCCAGCGGGTCCCACCGGTTGGAGCCTGGCAGGGCATAGAGGCTGGCCATAAGCCAATACACCAGCGGCGGTTTGTCATACCGAGGCAAACCGTTCACGTGGGGGATGAGCCAGTCGCCACTCCGGGCCATCTGGCGGGCGGAGGCGGCAAAAAGGGCTGGGGTTTCGTCCACGAGCCCCGTGTTCCCGAGGCCCAGGAGAAAGAGCAGGGCACCGGCTCCAGCCACCAGGGAGAGAAGAAGGGCATGGTGCCTCGACAGGAAGCGAGGGAACTGCCCGGCGGCAGGGGAGAGCAACGTGTCTTCTCCAAGGAGACGTCACTTCAGGGCAAACGCCGATCCGGGGCGGGTGCGGCAGAAGACCGAGGGAGGTGATGGGCATGCCCCACTTAAGGGGCTGTTAATCCCTGGGCCACAGACTTCAAGGGATGGCAGACATCCTCCATGCGATTCCTTCCTCCCGACGAGCAAGAAATCGTGAGCCGGGCGCAAGCGATCGGACTGGATGGAGCAACCCCAGCCCCCGCCTATCTCTGCCCACGCTGGTGCACAGCCCTGAGCCTTTGGCTCACCCTGCCCACTTTTGGCTATTCCCTGATCATTGTGCCCCTCTTGTGGGTGATCCAGCACGACCGCACCGCCAACCGACTGGCCCGACTGCGCCTTGAGCTCGAGGAGCGTGCCGAGCGAGAAATCGCCTGCCAGGACAGTGTTTCTGCCCCCAAGGAGCCGCCCACTGCAACCTCGGGGAAGGATCCATCCCACCCTGGCGGCATAGCGGAAAAGATTCTGCAGATCGCCCGGAAACCCTTCCGCTGCGAAGGTGACACCCCCTAATCTCTTGCGAACCAAAGCGAATCGGGCCATTCCAAGACCCGCCTTAACCATGTCTGAAACCTGCAGCGAGGCCCATACCACCGACCAGCTCAACAGCACAGCCCTGAAATGGGGAGATGACGGGGAGCTGTCCGACCTTGATCTTCAGCGCATTCTGAGGCTTCTGTCTCAGGCGGATCCCGTGGCCGAAGCGCTGATTTCTGCGGCGGAAGATCCCTCCCTCTGAAGATGGCGGGCCACGGCCCTCGCCATCCCATCCCGACTGGCCAGGCCCAGCAGTTTGGCTTCGGGCAAACCAGCAGCGGGAAGGCCTATGGGAAGCATGGCTTCCCCCTCAGCAGAAACGGCGAACACAGGCACCTGCCGCAAACCTCCAGGGACGAGCTGGTCCTCCAGTTGGCTGAGTGTGGCGCCCCCAGGAAGCCACACCATTTCTGAGCGCAAACAATCCCTGAGCGTGGAAAGCTTGCCAGGCCCGGAGGGGGTGAGATCCTGCTTCTGTCGCTGCAACCCCCGTTGCAGGTCGGACAGGTTCACCAACCCGATGGCTTTGCCCTGATCAGTGACCAGGAGGCAGTGGCCATGCACCTCGATCAGCAGGTCGAGGGCCCTGGAGCTGGAGGTGGAGGCCGGGAGCACCAGGGGCGCTTCCGGCTCCAGGGCCTCGAGAACGGAGATCGACGCCATCAGGTTGCGTCGTTGCTCCTCCAACAGATCACGACCGAGCAGATCGACCGAATGGAACCCCTGCCAGCGCTCCACCAGGGCGGCACTCAAACCTGCCGCCGCCATCAGGGGCAGCACGATGCGGATGTCGCGGGTAAGTTCGAACAGGAGAAGGATGGATGTGATCGGGGCCCTGGCGCTGCCCGCCAGCACCGCCGCCATCCCTACCATGGCGTAGGCAGGCGGTTCGGCCACGGGCAGATTCAGCCCTCCGGCACCCAGGATCTGACCGTAGACATTGCCGAGCACGGCCCCGAGGAACAGAGCTGGGGCAAAACCGCCACCCACAAAACCTGAGGCATTGCTCAGGGTTGTAGCCAGAAGCTTGGCGGCAATTACCCCAACCAGGGTCAGCAGGGGAATGGCCTCGTCCTGACCGAGCAGACTCTCAATCGTGTCGTACCCCACCCCCAGCACCTCGGGGAACAGCAGGGCCAAGCCACCGACGGCGGCTCCCCCCAGAGCGGTGGCCAGACCGGGGGGCAGCTGGGCCACGAAGCGGAGCACACGGGGATGGCGCCCCAGGGCCAGTAGGCGCACCAGGGCCAGGGACACCAGGCTGGCCACCAACCCAAGACCCAGGTAAAGAGGCAATTCCAGAGGAGACCTCACCTGATAGGCAGGCAGCCGCAGGATGGGCGAATCACCCAACACCAACTGGGTCACCAGGGCTGAAGCCACAGCCGCCACCAACACGGCCCGCAGACTTGGACGGCTCTGGATGGCATTGAAGCTGCCTTCAAAGGCAAAGAACACACCAGCGATCGGCGCCTTGAAGCCCGCCGCCAGGCCGGCCGCGATGCCTGCCGCCACCAGGGCCTTCTGGGACTGGGGGGTGAGACCGGAGCGACTCGCCACCCATAGACCCAGGTTGCCCCCACTCTCCACGCTGGGCCCCTCCGGACCAAGGGAGGCCCCGCTGCCGAGGCTCAGGGCGGCGGCCAGCAAACGCAGAAAAGGGAGGCGGGGGGCTGCCGCCACGGCCCCATCCGCCATGGCCAGCAGGCTGGGAATGCCGGGGCCGATGGAGCCCGCCAGCCATCGCAACACCCCCACCGCGAGGCCACCGAGAGTGGGCACCACCAGCACCGGCCAGAGGGCCAGCCAATCGGTGAGGGCATCGTTCGCACTGGTGGCCGGCTCAGGGAGGGGAGCTGGAGAACTGGGGGCCAACCATCCGAGGCCCTCCAGGCCGAGCTGCAGCATGGATTTCAAAGGGGTTCCCCCATCCGGAGCCAGAGGGGGGAGATCCAGTCCGCCGGCCTCAGCCAGGCCCACAGCAGCTGGTGAACGGCCGATCACCAGCAGGCCCTCCACAAAGGGGCCATAGAGAAAGTTATTGATGAAGCTCTGGAGCTCGTGGAACGTCACGATGGCCAGGCCGGTCAGGGTGCCCACCAGAGCAGCCCATCCCACCAGGCTCCATTGAAAGGTCTGGCCCTCAGGTGCCGGGGCGGACGCTGGCAAAGATCTCCTCCAGAATCATCGTGGCTCCTTGCTGGCGCAGGGCCTCCGCCAGGGCGATGCCGATCGCCTCGGGGTCAGCCCCATCGCCCCGAACCTCATCCCGGATCAGGCGCTGGCCATCGAGGCTGGCCACCATGCCGGTGAGCACGAGGGTCTGGTCGTCAAAGCGGCTGTTGACTCCGATGGGCACCTGGCAGCCACCCTCCAGTGCGCGAAGAAAGGCGCGCTCCGCCAGGCAGCGGCGGGCGGTGGGGGGGTGCTCCAGCACCTTGATCTGCTCCAGCACACGTTCATCGCCCTCCCGACACTCAATTCCGAGAGCGCCCTGACCCACAGCATGGAGGGAGATCGAGGGATCGATCAGCTGGTGGATGCGGTGGCCCAGCCCAAGCCTGCCCAGGCCGGCAGCTGCCAGGATCAAACAATCAAACTCTCCCCCATCCAGCTTCTCCAGGCGCGTGATCACATTGCCCCGCACATCCTTGAAAATGAAGTGGGGGAAATGATGGCGCAGCTGGGCCAGCCGACGCAGGGAGCTGGTGCCCACCACACTGCCCTCCGGGAGGGTCTCCAGGGATTTATCCCGAAGCTTCTCATGCACCACGAGGGCGTCGGCCGGATCCTCCCGCTCGGTCACGCAGCCAAGCATCAGGCCTGCTGGAAGCTGGGTGGGCAGGTCCTTCAGGCTGTGCACCGCAATATCGGCCCGATCCACCAGCATCTGGGCCTCCAGTTCCTTGGTAAACAGCCCTTTGTCACCGATCTTGGCGAGGGCCACATCGAGAATCTTGTCGCCCTGGGTGGCCATGGCCTCGATCGTGATCTCCAGGTCGGCGTGGGCCTGGGCCAGCGCGTCGCGCACCCAGTGGGTCTGCACCATGGCCAGCTGGCTGCGGCGGGAGGCGATGCGCAGGTGGTGGGCCATCACGGGCGAATCACAGCCGCCCAGATTAGGGGCCGAAGAAATCGAGGGGCAAGGGCCCCCAGGTGTCCTCGGCGGCGGGACTCCCCGGCTTGTGGCCTGTGATCAGCAGACCCTCGCCCAGGCCGGCTTCGCATCGCACCAGGAAGTGACCCGTGGTCTGGTTGCCCTTCAGAAACACCGGACCATCGTTGGCCTCCAGGGCCACGCAGGCCGGATCCAGCTGGAGAGCGGGCCAGCCCAGAGCCATTTCCAGCTGGCGCAGGCAGATCAGGGCATGGAGGACCGAGGGAGCCATCACTCCCACAGTGAACCAGTCACAACGCTCCAGCAGCGGGCCGAGTTCGGCCAGCAGCTCCGCCCGGGCCGGGACACTGAGATCGCCAGGGGCACTGCGCAGGCCCCGCAGGCCCGCCAGGCCACCACTCACTTGATGTACTCCTTGAGCACGCCGTTGCGGTTGGGGTGGCGCAGCTTGCGCAGGGCCTTGGCCTCGATCTGACGGATGCGTTCGCGGGTCACATCGAAGATCTGACCGATTTCCTCGAGGGTTTTCATGCGGCCGTCATCGAGGCCGTAGCGGAGACGCAGCACATCCCGCTCGCGGGGGCTGAGCGTGGCCAGCACCCCTTCGAGGTCTTCGCGCAGCAGGTTCTTGGCCACATCCTGCTCGGGATTTTCGATGTCGGCTTCAATGAAGTCGCCGAGGCGCGAATCTTCTTCCTTGCCGATCGGTGTTTCCAGGGAGATCGGCAGCTGGGCGCTCTTGGCGATGAAGCGCAGTTTTTCGATGGTCATCTCCATCGATTCGGCGATCTCCTCCTCGGTGGGCTTGCGGCCGAATTCCTGGGAGAGGGTCTTGGTGGTTTTCTTGATCCGCGAGATGGTTTCGTAGAGGTGCACCGGCAGGCGGATGGTGCGGCTCTGATCGGCGATGGCGCGGGTGATGGCCTGGCGGATCCACCAGGTGGCGTAGGTGGAGAACTTGTAGCCCTTCTCGTGGTCGAACTTCTCGGCGGCGCGGATCAGGCCGAGGCTGCCCTCCTGGATCAGGTCCTGGAAGCTCAGCCCCCGGTTCATGTACTTCTTGGCGATCGACACCACCAGGCGCAGGTTCGACTGCACCATCTTCTCCTTGGCGCGGCGGCCGAGCATCAGGCGGCGCCGGAACTTGACCACCGGCATGTCAACCAGGGCGGCCCACTCCTTGGTGTCGGGCTGGCGGCCATGATCCGCCTCGAACTGGGCGGCCAGCTCCTCGAGCTGAAGCAGATCGGCGATCTTGCGGGCGAGTTCGATCTCCTCGTCGGGCCGCAGCAGGCGAATGCGGCCGATCTCCTGGAGGTAGACCCGGATCGAGTCCTCGGTGTACACCCCCTTGGGACCCACCTTGATGCTCGCCAGGGCCTTGGCGGCCT
>JAYKIG010000007.1:0-16042 GCA_035286045.1 Cyanobacteriota bacterium
GCCTGACGCAGGATCTGCCAGTTGACCCGCACCAGCCATCCCTCTGGGTTCCAGTTTTCGCCAGTCGATCCAAACTCCGCTGGCTTTTGCTCCGTGACCGCTGCCATCTCCACCCAGCCGATCTGCCAGCCTCTCTTCAGCTCCGCCCCCCCCATGACCGCCCAGCCCAGCTCCAAGATTCTGGTGATCAGCGCCAGCCATGGCGAGAACCTGGTCCTGGCCGAGCGCTTTGCCCAGGCCGCGCGCCAGCAGGGCGCCGAGGCTGCCGTTCTGGATCTCACCAGCCTGGAACTGCCCCTGTTCACCTCCCGGCTGCAGGGATCCGCTCCACCTGTGGCTCTGGCGGGCCTGGAGGCCCAGCTGGCCGCCGCGCCCCGCTGGGTGATCTGCGCCGCCGAATACAACGGCTCGATCCCGCCGGTGCTCACCAGTGCCATCGCCTGGCTCTCGGTGCAGGGCACGGATTTCCGCGCGCTGTTCAACGGCCGTCCCGTGGTGATCGCCACCCACTCTGGCGGCGGCGGCCACACCGTGCTCACGGCCCTGCGTCTCCAGCTGGCCCACCTGGGTGCGCACGTGGTGGGACGCCAGCTGGTGAGCAACCCCAGCCATCCCGCCGCCGACGATTCGATCGCCGACCTGATTCGCCGCCTTCGCCATCTGAGCGCCCAGGGCCTGGGAGAGGCTCAGGCGGGTGCGGCCAAGGAGGGCAGCACGGCTACCTGATTCAGGCCCCCCTTCTCCTGCAGTGCCCGGGCGATCTGCTGGTCGCTCCCCATCAGCGGCGTGTGGTGGAACAGCGAAATTCCCCCCAGCCCCTGCTCCCGGCAGAGCTGCACCATCTGCACCAGCGTGTCGGCCGGCAGATCCACCCCGTTGGCCCGCAGGGTGAGCCCCGCCACCAGCCGCTGGCGTCGCTCGACTGCCAACGGCCGCAGGTTGCCTTCGAGCACCTGACGGAACCCTGCCAGGTTGTCGCGGTAGAGCTGGGGCAGCAGCAGATCCACCGCCCCCTCCTGCAGCCAGGCTGTGCTGTCCTGCATCAGCTTGGTCAGCCCCGTGGGCAGCGGACAGGGTGAGAGGCACCACAGCAGATCGGGCCGGATGCCATGGATCCGCTCCCCCATGTGCCGCACCCAGCGGCTGAGCTCCCCGATCCGGTAGCGGCTCCACTGGGGATCGTCATCCCGACGGCCGGGTGCACGGCCCGTTGCCTGCCGGTAGCGCTCCAGGGTGCCGCTGTCGTGGCTGCCGATCAGCGGGATCGCCAGGTGGTCGTCGCCCTGCACCCCATCCACCCCGTAGCGCTCCACCACCTCGAGAAACAGCGCCTCCAGGAAGGCCTGCACCTCCGGATCCAGCCCATTGAGCCACCGCAGGCCGCCGTCCTCCACCACGTTCCCCTTTCGGTCGCGCGCGGCCCAGTTCGGCCTGGCCGCCAGCAGGGCTCGGGGCGCCCCCACCGCCTCGGCCGCGAAGCCGTACTCCAGCCAGGGGATCACCGTGAGCCCCCGCTCATGGCCCAGCTCCACCGCCAGCTGCAGCGGATCCACCCCCGTCTGGGCAACCACCGGATCTTGCCGGGGCAGCCCCAGCCGCTCCATCACCGCGCTCGGCCAGGCCGTGAATCCCTGGTTCCACACCGCCGGGAAGATCGTGTTCCACCCCAGTGCCACCAGCTGATCCAGCGCTCGGGCCACCGTGTCTCGCGACTGCCACACCCCGCTGTGGTGGTGGCTGCAGATCCACACCCCCCGCAGCTCCTGCAGGCCCGCGGCCTCCAGCCACACGGCCGCCACGAAGCCTTCCATCGCCCCTGCCCGCACCTGCTGCCAATCGCTGCGCGCCGGTCCGCCCGGGGTGTCGTAGGGATCTCCGCTCACCGTGGCGATCCACTCAACGCTGGCGCCCAGGGGCAGAAGCGCCAGCCTCCTCGCCGACGTGCTCGGCTCGGCGCGCAGGGCTACACCGGCAGGAGCCATCACGCGAAGAAAAGCCACGGACCTTGCCTGGAGCGGAAAGCGCAGCCATCCTGCCCTGGCGGTCCATAGTCTGGGCGTGTCTTTTCCCAGGCCATGCCACCCGATCTCCCCCCCTCTGAGGCGCCACCGTTGCTCGAGGTGGGCCGGCTCGTGGCGGCCCAGGGACTGGAGGGGGAGCTGCGGGTGCTGCCGTTGAGCGATTTTCCTGAGCGGTTCACCACACCGGGTGCCCGCTGGTTGCGCAACCGCCAGGGCACGCTGCAGGCCGTGGAGCTCAGGGGGGGACGCCAGCTGCCTGGCAAGCACCTCTATGTGGTGCGCCTGGAGGGCGTGTGCAGCCGAACCGCGGCCGAAGCCCTGGTGGGCTGCGATCTGATGGCCAGCTCTGCCGAGCGACCCGCCCTCGGACCTGGCGAATTCCATCTGCTGGACCTGGAGGGCCTGCAGGTGAAGCTGCTGCCGGATGGCCGACCGATCGGCATCGTCAGGGATCTCATTCACGGGGGCAATGATCTGCTGGACGTGGAACTCTCCGAAGGCCAGCGGCGGGTGCTGATTCCCTTTGTGGAGGCCATCGTGCCGGAGGTGCATCTCGATGAGGGCTGGATCGGACTGACTCCACCGCCTGGCCTGCTCGACCTCTGAGCTGGCGGACGGTTTTCCCGCTCCCCTCCCGCCGCTGGCATCCTGGTGAATCAGGGATACTCTCAGCCGAGGTTCGGGGGCTCAGGGAGGGCAATGGGGTCAAGAAACGCTCGCAAGATCAGCTTTCTTGGCAATTTCCCCCCCCGCCAATGCGGCATTGCCACCTTCACGCGTGATCTCCATCAGGCCGTCGGCAATCAACGTCCTGAGTGGAGCACACCCGTGCTCAGCGTCACCGATCCCGGATTCCGCTACGACTATCCGGATGTGGTGCGTTTTGAGCTGCCCGAGCGCAGTTTCTCCAGTTATCAACGGGCGGCCGATTTCATCAATCTCTCCCACACGGACCTGCTCTGCATTCAGCATGAGTTCGGCATCTATGGCGGCCCCGCCGGCAGCCATCTGCTCAACCTGATGCGTCGTCTGCGGTTGCCGGTGGTCACCACCCTCCACACCGTGCTGGAGCATCCAACCGGTGAGCAGCGGCGGGTGATGGAGGAGCTCATCCAGCAGACGGATGCCCTGGTGGTGATGAGCCAGCGGGGCCGAGGCATCCTCATCAGCGCCTACCAGGTGCCCCCGGAGAAGATCCACGTGATTCCCCATGGCATCCCGGATCAGCCTTTCGTCGACCCCAACTTCTACAAGGATCAGTTCGGAGTGGCCGGCCGGCCGATGATGCTCACCTTTGGCCTGCTCTCCCCCGGCAAAGGCATTGAATACGGCATCGAATCCCTGCCTGGGATCCTGGCCCACCATCCCGATCTGGTTTACGTGATCCTGGGGGCCACCCATCCCAATCTGGTGCGGGCGGAGGGGGAAACCTATCGCCTCTCTCTAGAGCGGCTGGCCCAGAGCCTGGGTGTGGAAAACAACGTGATCTTCGTCAATCGCTATGTGGATGACCAGCAATTGATCGAATACATCGGTGCTGCAGACATCTACCTCACTCCCTACCTCAACCCCGCCCAGATCACCTCCGGCACCCTGGCCTACTGCTATGGCGCCGGTAAAGCCGTGGTGAGCACCCCCTACTGGCATGCGGAGGAGCTTCTCGCCGACGGCCGGGGGGTGCTGGTGCCCTTCCGGGATGGTGCGGCCATCGCTGAGGCCGTGAAGGGCCTGCTGGGGGAGCCCACCCGACTGCACTCCCTGCGCAAGCAGGCCTATCTCGCCGGCCGGGAGATGGTGTGGGGGGCCGTGGGCGAGCGGTACGCCCAGCTGTTCGAGCGCCTGCTGGAGGCTGGTGAAGGCAGGGCCCGCACCCTCCGGCCCGCCGCCACCCTCGCTGTGGAAGGAGCGGAGCTCCCCCTCTGGCGCTTCCAGCATCTGGAGGCCATGGCCGATTCCACCGGAGTGTTCCAGCACGCCGTGCACAGCGTGCCGGATTTCAACCACGGCTACTGCACCGACGACAACGCCCGCGCCCTGCTGTTCACCGCCCAGCTCGAACATCTGGGCGAGCCCCTGAACGGCCTGGGCAAGCTCCAGTCGGCCGCTGCGGGCTTTCTGCACTATGCGTTCGTTGCCGAAAGCGGCCGCTTCCTCAATTTCATGGCCTTCGATCGCCGCTGGCTGGAGACCGTGGGCTCGGAAGACAGCCACGGCCGGGCTCTCTGGGGGCTGGGAGCCATCGTGGGCCGCACGGAGCAAACCAATCTGCGCAACTGGGCGGCCCGCCTCTTCGAGCAGGCCCTCCCCGCTCTGGAAAGTTTCACCTCACCCCGGGCCTGGGCCTTCGCCGTGCTCGGCCTGCACGAATACCTGCGGGTGCTCCATGGTGATCTGCTGGCCGCCCGTTGGCGCCTGGAACTGTCGGAACGTCTCCTGTCGGCCTTTGAATCCCATGGCACTCCCGACTGGCCCTGGTTGGAGCCCATCGTGAGCTACGACAACGCCCGCCTGCCCCAGGCTCTCATCCTCAGCGGGCGGTGGCTGCAGCGCAGCGACATGCTGGCCACGGGCCTCCAGACCCTCACCTGGCTGCAGCAGGCCCAATCCGCCCCCGAGGGCCATTTCCGGCCGATCGGTTCGGAGGGCTTCTGGCTCCAGGGCCAGGTGCCCCCCACCCACGACCAGCAGCCCCTGGAGGCCACCGCCAGCGTGGCGGCCTGCATCGAGGCCTTCCACGCCACCGGGGAGGAGCACTGGCGGGCGGAGGCGACTCGCAGCTTCGAGTGGTTCCTGGGTCGCAATGATCTGCGCCAACCTCTCTACGATGGCAGCAATGGGGGTTGCTTCGACGGGCTCCAACCCACCGGGGTGAACCGCAACCAGGGGGCAGAATCCACCCTCTCCTTCCTGATGGCTCTGGCCGACATGAAGTTGCTCACCAGCGAGGACGTCACGACCCACCCATGACCGATCCCGCCGCAGCTTCGGCGGCAACCCTTCCCCTGGAGAGGCTTCCGCTCCATCTGGAGCCCGACCCCAGAAGGGTGTTGCTGCGTCCCTTCCTCCCCACCCTGGTGGTGAAACCCACGGGTAGCCAGGGCAATGTGGAGCGCCTCGAATGCCTCATGCAACGCCTGTCGGCCCTCGATGCCCCCACCTGCGACCAGGAACTGGAGCGCTTGCGGCACCGGTTCGGAGATCGCCATCGCACCCTTGAGCATCTGGCACGCCAGCGCTGGCAGGACGTGCTGGCTCCGCTCCAGCCCCAGCATCCGCTCTCGGCCGAGCAACAGCTGTTGCTCGGCTACTACCTCACCCACGAATACTCCCTGGAGTCGGCGGCTCTCTTCAACCCTTCCCTGGTGCCCCATCCCGAGCAGGGGGATCTGGGGCCGGGCCAACTCAGGGTGGTGCTCAGCCTCAGGGCCACGGGGGAAGGCCACATCTCCTCCATCGCCTTCCGTAGTGGCGTGATCGGCCGGGATGGCCAGATCCAGCTGGATCCTCTCTCGCCCTTTGTCTACCAGGGAGAGATCACCAGCCTGGAGGGTCGCGAGGGCCACTATCGGGTGAGTTACGGCCCTGAGAGCCTGCTCAGTGAGCGGGTGCTATTTCCGGTGACGGCCCGGGAGAGCAATGGATTGGAGGATGCCCGGTTTGTGCGCCTCCAGGGGGATCAACCCCACTACCTGGCCACCGCCACCGCCTACGACGGCCAGGGGATTCAGAGCCAGCTGATCGAAACCAGCGACTTCCGCTCTTTTGAATTGCGCCCCCTGCGGGGCTCAGCCATCCGCAACAAGGGTCTGGCCTTCTTCCCCCGGCGGGTTCAAGGGGAATGGCTGATGCTCGGCCGCCAGGACAGCGAGAACATCCACCTGATGCGCAGTGATCAGCCGGACTGCTGGCACCAGTCCCAGGTGTTGCTCCGGCCCCAGGAGCCCTGGGAGTTCATCCAGCTCGGCAACTGCGGCTCCCCCCTGGAGACGGAGGCTGGCTGGCTGGTGCTCACCCATGGTGTGGGCCCGGTGCGGGAGTACTGCATCGGTGCGGCCCTGCTCGATCTCCACGATCCCTCCCGGGTGATCGGCAGGCTCAGGCAACCTCTCCTGCGGGCAGCCGATGACGAGCGGGATGGTTACGTGCCCAATGTGGTGTACAGCTGCGGGGGACTGATCCATGGCGACCATCTCTGGCTCCCCTATGCGGTGTCCGACCGAGCCACCCGGCTGGCCAGAGTCCCCCTCTCCCCCTTGCTGGACACCTTGCTCCACTCCCCCCCACTGGCCGAGGTCTGCCCCCCTATCCAGCCTTGAGCGGCTCGTTGGCTCGGCCCCTGTCCTCGCGGCTGGGGCAGATCAGATCCGCCGCTTTCCGGGCTTCGCTGAGGAGCCGGTAGAGCAGGTTGGGGGATTCCCTCAACAGGGCGATCCACTCGCGGAGATAGGCCGCGTGGTTGGCCACGTTGCTGCCGATCTCCAGGCGATCGCCCAGCAACACCGCCCCTAGCTCCGCCACCAGCTCTTCCCTGGCGTAGGCCGAGCTGCCCAGACATCCGCTGAGGTCACGGCCCAGTCGGCTGGGATGGCCCGTGCTGTGGAGGGCCTCATGGGCCCAGGTGGCATAGAGGGCTGCGCTGGATTGGAACGCACGGCGCTCCGGCAGGTGAATCCTGTCGGCATGTGGGCTGTAGAAGGCCATCGGACCCCCATGCTGGATCGGCACCGGCCACTGCCGCAGCACGGCTTCTGCCTGGGCCAGCCGTTCCGGTTCCGGCCGGCTGGCCTCCCCCGAACCAGCCTGGCGGGTGCGGATCAGCTCCGGCAACGCCTCCCCCTCCAGATCCTGGGCATTGAAGAGGGACACCGGCACGTACCTCACCCAGCAGGAATCAGGCACGCTCTCCTCGCCTTCGGGTTTTGCCCTGCGCCGCACCTGGGGCCGCAGCACGGTGACGGCCCTGGAGCCCGCTCTCGGGTGGAGGCCATGGCTTTTGGCTTCTCCCGCTCCGCACCAGTAGGGAAGGCAGACTCCCCGCTGGTGCAGGCCGATGGTGAGCAGAACCGGATTGGCCCCGCGATAGGGACGACCGGAGAAGAGATTCACATGGTGCCCCCCGTTTCGGCTGTCCCATTCCCTTCGCCAGGGAGCGGTGCCCTGTTCCATCAAGGCGATGAGGGAAGCCACCAGGCTGTCGTCGACGGGTGGGCAGGGCATGGGAGCAGCACGGAAGGTGATGCTCTGCAAGTGCCACCCGATGTCACTTCACTGATTCAGCTCCCGTCTGAGATGGAAGTAGAGGTGCTCAGGATCCTTGTATTGCCTGGGCATGCAGGCATGGAGGGTGGTCAGGCGATGCCAGCACACGCTCCGTTTGATCTGTTCCATGGTTTTCTCTTCCCGGATCAGGATGCGCATGGCCTTGCAGTAGAGCGGATAGCCGGCCTGGAGCTCTCCGATGGTGAGCCTGGAGGAGATGGACTGACCCATGGCACGGCATCGGCAACCTCAACAGCATGGACGGTCGCCGGCCGCGGGGTCTGCCCCCGTTTGGGGGCAATCCTTCCGATACGCCCCTCAGAGCTGCACCATGCCGCAGCGCATCCCCTTGAGCACGGCTTGAAGCCGGTTGTTCACCCCAAGGGTCTGCAGCAGGCGCTTGCTGTAGGTGTGGGCCGTTTCTTCACTCACCATGAGCTGTTTGGCGATGTCTCGGTCGCTCATGCCACTGGAGAGCAGATCCAACACCTGGTATTCCCTCGGCGTGAGCCGGGGACAGCTGAGATAGGGAAGCTGGCCTGTGCGCAGGGAAGGACTCCGATAGGAGTGACCTCCCATGACCGCCAGAACCGCCGCCTTGAGAGGCTGTTGATCCTCCACGAAATCAGCTTCCGCCACCACCGCTTCCAGCCAGGGGGCATCGACATATTCCGCAGGGATCACATCCCCCAAGGCCAGCACCACACAATGCAACTCAGGACGGTTGTGCTTGGCCTGTCGCACAAGCTCGAAGCCATTGCCACTCTCGAGATAATCCGTGCAGAGCAATAATTGATAGGGTGGATCCTCTTTGGAGGACAGGTAGTTCAAACAACTGTTCTGATCCGTGACCGCACAGGAAATGGCATTGTTGTCGCCAAAACTTTTACAAACTGCCCTGAGGAGAAATCTCCCCTTCATGGCGACTGCGATGCGTCCTGAAACGTCGAAGGACAGCAAACCCTCCTCTGACGCCAAGGGGTCTGAGGTCAGGAGGTAGGGAGTGAAGTCCATCGGGTTTCAATCGTCGTAAACCAGACAGTTGATGTCGGATGGATTGAGATCACAGAACACTTCTAAGGGGGAGGGTGCTTCTGTGGCATCGGGATGGCGCTGGCTGAAAGCCTCAAGATCCTTGATGTTTTGTTCCAGTTTGCGCTTGGTGGCCTCGTCTCCCTTCGACTCTGCAGCCGCCAAAGCCGAGCGATAGGACTGCAGTTGTTCAGCAATGGAGGCCATGGACAAAAGGCTTGCGCACCACCATGGAATTTAGCGATCGTCAGGGGTGTTCTGGGTCAGGGAGGGCGACGAAAAGGCCAGTAATTGTGCTCATTTCTTCCCCACTCCCCCCTCCGCTCCCCCGTGCCATCCGGATCTGAGTTCCCTGACCCCAGGAGCGCGAAAGGCGTTCCCCGCCTGTGGAAAACGCCGGAATGGCAGCGTTTTTGCCCTTCTGGATCAGGGTGCGCTGACAGACGCGGAATGGATGGGCCTGTCTCGGGGAAAATTATGAAGATTTTGCAAAGTCGCGATGGATTCCCCCCGGTTTTCCAAGGATGTGCTCGCTCAGATGCGGCTTTCTCAGTTAAGAGAGCTGGCGAGACGCCTCGGGGTGGGCCGTTACAGCAGCATGCTGAGGCTGGATCTGCTGTCAGCCATCCAAGGGAAGGCGCCGCGGGTGGAGGCCACAGAACCCATCGCGATTTCCTCTCCGCCGATTCAGAGCGCCGAGCCACCCTCCCCCGAAGCGCATCAACGCTTGACCGAAGCCCCCACCTGGGTGGGATTCCATCCGTTGGATTCCCAGTGGGCGCTCGTGCGCTGGGGTATTCATAGCGTTGATCGCGATGAAGCTCTTGCGGCCGGTGGGCAGCAACTGGCCCTGCGCATCACGGATGTCACCGATCGCCCGGCCCAGGATGGACGCCCCCACACCCTTCAGGAGGTGATGGTGGAGGCTGGCAGTCAGGAATGGCACATCCCCGTGCCCCTGGGGGATCGGGACTACCGGGTGGAACTTGGGTATCGAACGTCCATGGGTGGCTGGATCTCCCTCGGCTTTTCCTCGATTGCACGGATGCCTGCGGATCTGGATCTGGGCGGCACCGCTTTCTCTCCCTTCACCCTGGAGGACACCCATCAGGAAATGGTCGGCTGGAGTGCTCCCCTCGCTGCTCCCGGGCAGCATGAGCGGCTGTACCAACAGGCCAGCACGGGTCTTCAAAGGCTCCGCCTCGGATCGGAGGCGTTTCATGAGCAGGGGGCCTGGTCCCATGGGGCGGCCGGGGGGCACTTGTCCGGCGTGGGTCTCTGGGCCAGTGGCCGGGAGGCCTCCGGTGCGGGTCTAGCTGCTCGCCAACGCAGTTTCTGGTTGGTGGCGGACGCCGAGTTGATTGTTTATGGGGCCACGGATCCTGCTGCCACCCTCACCGTGGACGGTGAAACGCATGTTCTCAGCAGTGAAGGCACCTTCCGGATGCACATGGCTTTCCCTGATGGCGATCAGTCCTATCCCATCCGGGCGGTAGCTGCGGATGGGGAGCAGAAGCGGTCGATCACCCTGGATTTCCGCCGCACCACGCCCCATGCTCATGTGAACACGCGCGAGAATGCCCTTGCTGAATGGTTCTGACGCTTGAATGGGTTGAGGGAGGTGATCCGCCCTCTCTCAACCCCGGGCGCCTTTTGTTTTCAATCTTCAGCTTTCCCTTAGAATCTCGGTGCAAACGGTGACGCACTCTCCATCATCTAGAGAGCACTGGCTGATGCACTCGAAATAGGCCTCCACGGGATCGCCTCCGCCGTCAAATGTCTGGAGAAACCCCAATTCAGGGCTGAGCTCAGCGCCCACTGCATCGGAAGAGGCGTGGGCGGAATGGGGGTGGTTCATTTGTGTCGAAGGGGGTCGAATGTGTCCAACGTATAGGTGTTGAACTTCTGACACAAGTGAATTGAGCAGAGCTACCTAGCTCTCCATTGCGAACTGTGAACCTCTGCCCAGCACTTCGATGGCCACTTGCAGAGAGGGAGCCAGGGGCCTGAATTCCCCTATCGCCGGGCTCCACACCTGTCCTGATTGCAGGGCCTGGAATTTAGCCAGCACAACATCCTGACCCTCCCGGAGCCGCAACGAATCCAGGGGGTCGGCAAGGGTGGTGAGAAAGAAATGGGCGATGCGCTGGGGATTTCGATGGGTGAACCAGGGGCGCACAGCTCCAGCATTCCAGCTGATTTCCTCCAGGAGTTCCCTTCTCAGGGCTTCCTCGGCCGTTTCGCCTGGCTCCAGATGGCCCCCGAATAAACCCCAGCACCCCGGGGCCACAATCCAATCCAGATCATCACGGAGCTGGAGCAACCATTGTCCCTTCTGCTCCACCATCGCCAGGGAGACTTCAAGCATTCCCATCCCCCATCAGGGAGCTTTCAGGAGGGGGGAAGCTCCCATGGCCAGGCTCACTCCTCTTCTGGAGCTCCAGCCGGCACCAGGCGGATTTGCTTGCGACCGAGCTTGATTTCAAACTCATCACCCGGATTGAGGTCGAGGAGTGCTGTATAGGCCTTGCCCACCAGCAGATTGCCATTTCCCTGCACCGTGGCCACATAACTCAGCTTCCGACCGGCTTTGCCTTTCGCCGAGCCGGACTCTGCCAGGTTGACGCCTTTGGCTTCCAGCAGGGCTTCATAGAACGCCGTGAAGTTGAGGCGCTCCGTTCCATCCTTTTTGGTGCTCACATAGCCACAGCTGCGAACGAGCTCGGATTTGGACACATCTCCCAGCTCCTTTACTTTGCTGAGAAGGTCTGCACCGGTCAGCATGATTCGTTACCCCAAGAACATCCATAGTGTAACGAGTCAAAGGGAGTTTGGTCTACAGCAAGCGCGCTTTATTTTTTTTGTCTCGCCCGGAGAAGGAACCCGGCCAGATGCATTGCTGATGAATGAGTCTCGTCGGGTGTCGCTTCTAAACCTCCGTCAATGATTCACAGAATCGCGATCCGCCTGCCCCTGTCCAGGCAGAACCTGTCTGTGCCCTCCATAGGTCACAACGTGCAGCTGGGTGTCGAATAGGGCGCTCAGCGGATGATCGGCAAACAAGTCATGACAGGGCCCGTCGGCCACCACCGTGCCGTTTTTCAGGAAGATCGCCCGCTGGATCTCAGGCAGAACTTCCTCCATGCGATGGGTCACCAGCAGCAGCGTGGTTCCCCGTTGGGCGAGCCGGCGAAGATGTTCCAGCAGGTGATATCTGGCCTGGAGATCCAGTCCGTTGGTGGGTTCATCCAGAACCAATACCTCAGGATCGTGCACCAGGGCCCGTGCCAGCAGCAGTCGTCGTCTCTGGCCCTCGGAGAGACGGCCGAACAGATCGTTCTGCAGATCGGCCAACTCCATCTCCTCCATCAGTTCGCTCACCCTCTGTTTCTGCTGGCTGCTGGGTTGCTGGCTTCGCCCCAATCCCACGGAGCCGAAAAAGCCGGAGAGCACCACAGCAAACGCCTGCACATCCCCCCTGTAGGTGGTGTGCTGATCCTGAGGCAGCACCCCCATTCGTGTGCGGAGAGACCAGAGATTGATGGTTTCACTGCCAAATATCCGCAGCCAGGAGCCCTCGCGCACCACCGGATATAACTCCCGACTGAGGAGCCGGATCAGGGAACTCTTCCCCGCCCCATTCGGCCCCAGAACCACCGTGTGCTCCCCCTGGAACAGGGTGAGGGAAAGGTTCGCAAACACCTGGTTGCCTCCGAGCCAGGCTTCCACTCCTTTCATCTCCAGGTAGGGCGTCGGTGTGGTCAACGGTGTCGCCTCGCACGGCCAGGTTGGGCCAATGGCGCTACACAGATGTCATTCACCGAGACCACTGACCATGGACTCCTCTATCCAATCTGCCTTCAAGGGGCATTTGCTGCTCACCCTGGTGGACCATGCCAAGCCATTTAAGGGCACCTGGCAGATTTACCGGCAGGGTGAAACGATCTACTCCGCCTGCCATGCTCCGGCGCCCTCAGGCGCAGGCGAGACAAGCGAAGCGTTCTGTCAGGCTTTCACCAGCAACAGGCAGGTGTGCCAATTCACCGAGCTGCTCCAGTTCTACGGCTGGTCCGTGGAGGGGCAAAGCCCCGACAGCCTGCACTTTCTCCAGGGTTGCGCGCTCTGACGCTTCCGGGTGACAGCCCCTGGTGAGATGGGTACACCAGTACTATTCTGGGCGTCGTTCCTGTGGCTGCGTCCCTTCCTGTTGTGCCCCTGGCCACCGTGCTGATCGATGGCAATAACTTCTATGCCTCCTGTGAGGCCCTTCTTGATCCCACCGTTGTGGGGAGGCCTCTGGTGGTTCTCTCGAACAACGATGGTTGCATCGTGTCCCGCAGCGCCGAAGCCAGGGCCCTCGGCATCCCCATGGGAGCCCCCTTCTTTCAGGTTCAGCGTCAGCTGGAGCGCCATGGTGTGGTCGTGCGCAGCTCCAACTACACCCTCTATGGCGACATGAGCCAGCGGCTCATGGCCACCCTGGAAGCCTGGGTGGAGGAGCTGGAGATCTATTCCATCGATGAAGCCTTTGGCCTGCTTCGTCGCCCCCGTGCCACCGATGGCCTCCCGGCTGATCTCACCGCCTGGGGGTTGGCCCTGCGGCAGGCCGTGCGCCAGCAATTGGGGCTGCCGGTGGCCGTTGGCATCGCCCCCACCAAGGTGCTGGCCAAGGTGGCCAATCGCCTCGCCAAGCACGCCCCCACCTTGTGCCAACAAGGGGTGTTTGATCTGGGCGCCGTGGCCGATCCCGACCCCTGGCTGGACACCGTTGCCATCGAGGAGGTGTGGGGCATCGGCCGTCGCCTCTCCCGTTGGTGTCGGCTGCGGGGTATCAGCACAGCCCGCCAGCTGCGCGACATGCCCTCCGGTGAATTGAAGCGCCGTTGTGGTGTGGTGGGCCTGCGTCTGCAGCAGGAACTGCAAGGGCAGCCCTGTCTGCCCCTCGTGGCCCTGCCGCCGGCCAGGAAGGAAACCTGCGTCAGCCGCAGTTTCAGCACACCGGTCACCACCCTGGCCGAGCTGCGCCAGGCGGTGGCCACCTACCTCAGCCGCGCCGCCGAAAAACTCCGCCGTCAGCGGCAAGGGGCCGGTGTCATCACGGTGTTCGTGCGCAGCAGCCCCTTCTCCGGCGAGCCGTTCTACAGCAATGCCGCCACCGTGGCTCTGCCCCTTCCCAGCAACGACACCGCCGTGCTCCTCGCCGCCGCCCTGCCCCTGGCAGACCGTCTCTTCCGCCCCCGCCAGCCCTTGCACAAAGCCGGTGTGCTCCTGCAGGCTCTCCAGCCGGACGACCAGCTCCAGCACCATTTGTTCACCCCCTCCACCCCGGCCCACCAGGAGCGCCGTCAGGCCCTGCTCGCCACCATTGATGCCCTCAACACCCGCCATGGGCGGGGCACCATCCAATGGGCCGCCTGTGGTCTCCACACCCCCTGGACGATGCGCCGCTCCCGTCTCTCCTCCTCCGCCACCACCCGTCTCACCGACGTGCCCCTGGTGTGGGCTTAGCCGGCCATCCCATCCAACAGGATGGCGATCTGATTGCGGCCATTGCTTTTGGCCAGGTGGAGGGCCTGTTCAGCCCGCTGCAACAGGGGGGTGAAGCCCTCGTCATGGGGGCTCAGGCTGGTGAGCCCGCCGCTGATGTGCAGCTCCAGATCGGAATGGCTGTGCACCCCTGGCATGGTGCTGACAGCTCGCCGCAGGGCCTCGGCGGTGACGAGCGCGTCCTGGGCGGGGGTATCCACCAGCAGAAGGGCGAACTCGCCATCCCCCAGCCGGCCCGCAAAGTCTGCTTCACGGAGAAACTGCCGGCCCATCCTGCTCAAATCAGCCATTACCTCGTCCCCGGAATGGTGCCCCCAGCGATTGTTGATGGCGCGGAAATGGTCAATGTCAAACAGCAGCAGCGAGAGCTCTCTGTTCTCCTCGCGAGCCCGGCTGCACTCCCGTTCAGCGATGCGCAGGAATTTCTGGCGAATCGGTAACCCCGTCACGGGGCACAGGAACCGTTCCCGCCTGAGATCCAGCTCTCTCATGACCAGCTGCGACAACAATTCCAGTTCCCGGATCTGAACCGGAGTGGGCTGCATCGGCTGACTGTCGATCACACAGAGGGTGCCGAGATTGTGGCCCGTGCTGCTTCGCAAGGGAGCCCCCGCGTAGAAGCGGATCTGGGGGTCGGACACCACGAGGGGATTGGTGCGAAAGCGTTCATCCTCAAGGGCGTTGGGCACCACCATCACCTCGTTGCTCAGGATCGCGTGGGCACAGAAGGCCACCCCTCGCGGGGTCTCCCGGACGTTGAGCCCCTTCTCCGCGAGAAACCACTGCCGATCCCTGGTCACCAACGAGATCGCCACCATGGGCACCGCAAAGATCAGTTGGGCCAGCTCCACCAGGCGATCGAGGTGGATGTCGCTGTTGCCACCGATCAACTCAAAGCGCTCGAGATCCCGGAGCCGAGGCTCCTCATCCCCTGGGATCGGGAAGGGAGGGCTGAGGGGGCCAGGAGCAAGGGTGTCCATTCGGCCCTTTCATATCTCTGAACCCTAGGGTACAGCTGTTGGAAAAGCCGATTTCCGCGGCGCTGCGGACTGCAGCGGTTCAGCCTCAGGTGCGCCGCAGGTTCGGCATCAAGGGTTGCGCACAATGTCCACCAGATCAGCCCGTCGGTGCTGATCCAGATCCTGCAGATGGCGGCGCTCGGCGTAGTAGTCGGACTGGAGGCGCAGGGCGTCGTGATTGAGCTCTTCGAACAGCTCCTGCAGGCGTCGTTCCATGTCGGCGGCAGGGGCGGAAGGGTTGGCCGGGGGCATGTCGATCTCCAGGAGCCGGGCCAGGCATTGCTCCAGGGTGTGGAGCCGTTGGGCATTCCAGGTGTCGAGCAGGTGGCGGCAGCGCTTTTCCGCCGCCAGGCGGGCCCGGCTGGCAATGGCGCCACGAAGCTGGAGGAGGGGCTGGTGAAACGACTGCCGTTGCAGCTCATTGGGTTCGAGCAGGGGCATGAAGCGGTCCAGGGCACCGCCCACGGCCCCGGTGTCGTCCATGGCCAGTCGGTTGGTGAGCAGCTGGGCCAGGGGCACATCCCCCAGCTCGGCCCCCGGATCGGTGCCCCGGGTGATGGCTTCAATGCGCGGAGCGCCGAGATGGGCTTCCTCCAGTTCGGTGATGGCGGCCCAGAGGCGGCGATGGTGGTGCAGGCAGAAATCCTCCTGCTCCCAACTCCGCAGGTGCTGCCGGATCTCCGCCCGGAGGTGGGGGCAGTGCAGGTAGAGCAGGAGAATCTCCCCTTCGGCCCGCTCCTGAATCCCCGCTGTTGAAGGGGTGTCCCAGCGGCTGGCCCTTCCATGCCAGCGCTGGCCCTTCACCTGTTGGCGCAGATCGTTTTCCAGCTGCAGGGTGAGTCGGGCCTGCCCGCCGGAGAGCCGCTCGGCCACCTTCTGCAGGTAGCGGCTGCGCACGGCGCTCTGGGGAAGCTTGCCGAGCAGGGCCACCAGGGCCGACACCGCCTGTTGAAACTGATCGCTGCGGGAGAGATCCCGCCCCTCCAGCACCTGGTTGATCTGCCAATCCAGCCAGAGGGGGGCACTGTCCAGGAGGGCCCGGTAGTTGCCAGCCCCCTGCGAACGCAGGTATTCGTCGGCATCCTTCCCCTCCGGAAGTTGCAACACCCGCAGGTCCACCTGGCCCTGCAGGGCCAGATGTTCCACCTCGCCGATGGCCCGCTC
>JAYKIG010000008.1:0-33445 GCA_035286045.1 Cyanobacteriota bacterium
CCCGGTAGTTGCCAGCCCCCTGCGAACGCAGGTATTCGTCGGCATCCTTCCCCTCCGGAAGTTGCAACACCCGCAGGTCCACCTGGCCCTGCAGGGCCAGATGTTCCACCTCGCCGATGGCCCGCTCCGCGGCCCGCACCCCAGCGCGGTCGGCATCGAAGTTGAGCACCAGCCGCTTGCTGTCGCAGCACCGGCACAGCTGGGTGATCTGCTGACGGCTCAGGGCCGTGCCCAGGGCTGCCACCGCCTGGGTGATGCCGGCGGCATGGAGCGCAATGGCATCGAAGTAGCCCTCCACCACCACGGCCTGATCCGCCCGGCGGATGGGATCGGCGGCCCGATCCAGGGCAAAGAGGTGGCTTCCCTTGGCAAACACCTCCGTTTCCGGGGAGTTCAGATACTTGGGCTCGGCCCCATCCAGGGAGCGGCCGCCAAAGCCGATCACCCGGCCCTGGCGATCCTTGATCGGTACCATCACCCGGTGCCGGAACCGGTCATAGAACCCGTTCCCGCCCTTGCGCGGCACCACGAGGCCGGCGGCTTCGAGCATTTCGGGCACCATGCCTTCGACCGTGGAGAGATGGGACAGGAGCCCATCCCAGCGATCGGGGGCGTAGCCGAGCTGGAACTCCGCCAGCGTGGCTTCGCTCAGTCCCCGGGTGTCCTTCAGGTAGCGCAGAGCTCCCTCCCCTTCCGGGCTGCGGAGCTGGGCCTGAAACCAGCCTGCCGCCAGGCTGAGCACGCGATGCAGAAGCTCCCGGCGGGAGAGTTGCTGGCGCAGCCGTTCCTGCTGGGGACCCTCCAGGGTCTCCACAGGCAGTTGATAGCGCCGGGCGAGCTCCAGAACCACATCACTGAAGCCGGAGCGCTGGAACTCCATCAGAAACTTGATGGCGTTCCCGCCGGCCCCGCAGGAGAAGCAGTAATAGATCTGCTTGGCCGGCGACACCGTCATCGAGGGGGAGGTGTCGTCGTGGAAGGGGCAGACCCCCACAAACTCCCGCCCCTTCTTCTTGAGCACCACATGCTCTCCCACCACATCCACGATGTCGGCACGCTCCTTGACGGCCTCGATCGTGCGGGGGTGGAGGCGAGGGAGGGCCAAGACCGGGGTCTAGGGGGGAAGAGCTCCCATTGTGGGGGGTGGGTCCAGGGAGCGGCCCCCCTTGCTCCACTGAATCAGCCGGCGCTGTTGCGCAGGGGCAGGGGATAGGTGAGCCATTCCTGTTCCCCCTCCGCTGCCTGGCCCGAGGGCCTGGCCAGCCGCCAGCTTTCCCCCCGATCCCCCCGCTCCAGAAAGATCTCGAAGGGGGCGTCCACCCGGAAGGGATCCTTTCCCAGTCGCCAGTCGAAGCGCCCCGCGATGCGCAAGCCCTGACCCTGCCCGATCGTCAGCGGCTCCTGCTGCTCCACCCGCACCCGGCTCACCATGGGGGCGCCCACGCTTTCGAGGCTCAACGCCTGCGCCACATCCGCCTGGGTGAGCTGGATCTGCAACGCCAGGGCGTTCAGCAGGGTGCCCTGCGGTGGAGCGCTGGTGGCTGCGCAGGATCCCAGCCCCAGGGCGAGGGAGCCCAGAAGAACCGTGTGCAAGACGAGGTGGCGCGCCCCATTGAGCCACCGGCTCCACCAGCGGGCCTGGGGAAGGGGGCGTTCCCTGATGGGACCACTGGGCACGATGGAGATGCTCTCTGCACCGACGCTAGCGATCCGTGCCCCTTGGCAAGGAAGGCACACTGGGACGTTCACGGGATGGCGATGATTGGTTGGTTGCAGGGACAACTGCAGGATCCCTGGCAGCAGGCAAACCGCTGCGGGCTGCTGATTCTCTGCCAGGGCGTGGGTTATGAGGTGCAGGTGAGCCAGCGGCTCTGGGCCCAGCTTCCCCCTCCCGGAGCCCCCATCACCTTGCATGTGCACCACACCATCCGGGAGGATGGTTGGACCCTGTATGGCTTTGAAAGCCGCCAGGAACGGGAGCTGTTTCGCGAGCTCGTGGCCGTCAGCGGGGTGGGCCCCCAGATGGGGTTGGCCCTCCTTGGGGCCATGGGGCTCGAAGACCTGGTGGGCGCCATCGTGGAAGGCAACACCAAGCTGCTGAGTCAGGCGCCAGGGGTGGGCAAACGCACAGCCGAGAGGCTGGCCCTTGAGCTCAGGCAGAAGCTTCTCGATCGCTTTGCCACGCTGATGGGCCCCGCTGGACTGGCCGTTGAGTCTGCAGGGGGTGATGGCCCCGGCGGGGGGCTTCCACCGCTGGGCGATGAGCTTGAGAGCACCCTGATCGCCATGGGATACGACCGAATGGAGATCCGTGCCGCTCTGAGGGCTGTGGCCGCCAATGGTTTAGATCCGGCGGCGGATGGGGAGCGGTGGTTGGGCGATTGCCTGCGCTGGCTGTCCCGGGCTGCCGCCTGAGGCAGCGGCAGCCGCAGGGTAAAGTTGGCTATTGATTGCAAAGCGCCGGGCGCTGACCATGCCGCTACCCACGATCCGCAAGCAGGAACTGATCAACACCCATCAGCAACACGGCACCGATACCGGATCTGTGGAAGTTCAGGTGGCGATCCTGAGTGATCGGATCAGCCAGCTCAGCAGCCACCTCCAGAAAAACATCCACGATTTCTCTTCCCGCCAGGGGCTCCTGAAGATGATCGGTCGGCGCAAGCGCCTGCTTGGCTATCTCCGCCATCAGAGTGAGGAGCGCTACGGCGCCCTGATCGAAAAGCTCGGCATCCGCGGCTGAGCATCGATGGCCTCGGATCGGCAGCGCCGCGCTGCCCGGGCAAAGCAGGCGGGGCAAACCTCTTCCGGGAGTGAGAAGAGCGCAGGGTTCTCTGCCGTTCCGTCCCCCAGCCCCTTGCCGCCGAAGGGGCCGCCCCGCCGTATCAATCAAGCGATTCCCGATGCGGTGGCCAACAGGATGGCCCGCAGGATTGCCATCTCCACGGGCATCCCCACCCTGCTTGGCATGGGGGTGTTCATCGCCAGCTACCTGCTGGTGAGCCGCCACCTCCTCGACATCCCTCCCTCCGCCACCCTGCTGGCCTCCGGGGGATGTTTTCTTCTCGGCTTGCTTGGACTGAGTTACGGCGTGCTGTCTGCCAGTTGGGAAGAGAGCGCCGGCAGCCTGTTGGGGGTGGAGCAGATCCCCGTCAATCTGTCCCGGGTGAAGGCTTCCGTGCGCGCCATGCGGGACGGGGCCCAGACGGAAGGAAAGGGCCCCTCCTGAGGGATTTCCCTCAGAGCCTTCGGCCGGAAGCCTCCAGCAGGGAGGCCCGAAACTGGGCCGATGCCAGCGTGGTCAGGGCCGATGGTCCATCACTCACGCAGAACTGATGGCCCAGTCGGACAAAACGACTGGATCCATCGATTCCGACCCTGGCCACCACCGGCACCCGCTGCACGCCCAGCTCCTGATCGGGCCTGTGGCGTTGCAGACATTCCCGGAGTCGGTGCTGAATGGCGATGTCACCCGCCTGCTCCACCGGCAGTTCCACCATGAGCAGGCGAAACTCCTCGATGCTGCAGCAATCGTCCACGATCACCTGCACTCGGTCGTCCCGCCGATCCACCGATGCCCACACCATCAAGCGAGCATCCACCATCAGGTGATCGGCCAGACGGCCATAGCTTTTGGGAAACACCACGGCTTCACAGGTTCCGGTCAGGTCCTCCAGCTGCAGCACGGCCATGCGATCCCCCTTGCGCGTGGTCACCTGCCTGCAATCGGCCACCAGGCACAGCAGATGGATCTTGGCCCGATCCGGCTGCTCTTCCAGGGTGGCCAGGGAGACGGGGGCCAGTAGTTTCAGGGCCCCATTCCACTGCTTGAGGGGGTGGTCGGAGAGGTAAAAGCCAACCACCTCCTTCTCCAGCCTCAGCTTGTCTGTGGGGGCATATTCCGGCACGGGCGCGGCTTTGGGGGCCAGGGAGGCATCGGGGGAGGCCTGCACACCGGAACCGGAGGTTCCGCCCAGCAGGTCCAGCAAACTTCCCTGGCCGCTGGCCCGATCACGGGCGCGGCCACCGGCCCACTCCTGCACCAGATCCAGATCAGCCATCATCTGGGCCCGGTTGCTCTCGGGATGGAGGGCATCGAGGGCACCGGAGTGGATGAGAGCCTCCAGGGCCCGCCGGTTCAGTTGGTGACCCGGAAGGCGATCGCAGAGATCGGCCAGGGAGGTGAAGGGGCCGTCCTGCCGCCGGCTTTCGATCAGCAGCCGGATCGCCCCTTCGCCCAGATTGCGAATGGCGGAGAGGCCAAAGAGAATCCGGTTGGCTACGGGCGTGAAATCCTCATCGGAGGCATTCACATCCGGCGCCATCACCTGAATGCCCATGGAATTGCAATTGGAGATGTAGCGCTGTACCTTGTCGCTGTCGCCCGCATTCACCGTGAGCAGGGCGGCCATGTAGGCCACGGGGTGGTGGGCCTTCAGGTAGGCCGTTTGATAGGTCACCGCCCCATAGGCGGTGGAGTGACTTTTGTTGAAGCAATATTCGGCAAACATCACCATCTGCTCAAACAGGCTGGTGGCCACCTGCCTATCCACGCCCCGCTCCTGGGCTCCTTTGATAAAAATATCCTGATGTTTTTCCATTTCAGACTTTTTCTTTTTCCCCATGGCCCTGCGCAGCAGATCCGCTTCGCCGAGGGAATAGCCCGCCAGATCCTGAGCAATCTTCATGATCTGCTCCTGATACACCATGATTCCGTAGGTTTCCTGCAGGATCGGCTCCAGCTTTGGATGCACCACATCCATGCTCTCTCTGCCGTGCTTGCGGTTGATGAATTTGGGGATCAACCCCGCATCGAGAGGGCCGGGGCGGTAGAGGGCGAGGATGGAAGAAATATCCTCCAGGGATGAGGGCTTCAGATCTTTCACGATCTGCCGCATGCCGCTGGATTCCAGCTGGAAGATCCCTTCCAGATCCCCTCGGGCCAGGAGCGCAAAGGTGGCCTCATCCTCCTCGGGAAGGGCCTCCATATCAATTGTGTCTTGACCACTCTTTTCGATCAAAGAGGTGGCTTTTTCGATCATGGTGAGATTCTTCAGCCCCAGGAAATCCATTTTCAGCAGACCCATAGACTCCACGTCTTCCATGAAGTATTGAGTGATCACCTGCCCGTCATTGTTTCTCTGCAGGGGCACCAGTTCATCCAGGGGATCCGCTGCAATCACCACCCCGGCCGCATGGACACCGAAGGTTTTGTTGGTGCCCTCAATTCGGCGAGCCAGATCAACCCAGTGGCGCACCTTGGGGTCTGATTCATATTTTTCCCGAAACTCTGGCGCTGGTGATTCCTCGCCGATCATCTCCGAGAGTTTGGCCGGTTTGCCCCGCACCACCGGGATCAGCTTCGCCAGCCGGTCGGCTTCACCGTAGGGAATATCCAGCACCCGGGCCACATCCTTCAGCACCGCTTTGGAGGTCATGCGGTTGAAGGTGATGATCTGGGCAACCTTGTCTTCTCCATAGCGACGCGTCACATAGTCGATCACTTCCCCCCGGCGTTCGATGCAGAAATCCGTGTCGATATCCGGCATCGACTTGCGTTCAGGATTCAGGAAACGCTCAAACAGCAAGCCATGTTTCACCGGATCGATGGTTGTGATCCCCAGGGCATAGGCCACCAGGGAACCTGCCGCCGATCCCCTTCCCGGCCCCACCGCAATTCCATTCTCCCGGGCAAAGCGGATGTAGTCCCAGACGACAAGGAAATAGGTGGGAAACCCCATCTCTTCCATGACGTCTAACTCAAACAGCAGGCGCTCTTGGTAAAGCGGTTCGGGCTCTTCATCGGATTGGAGCTTGAGACGATCCCGCAGGCCAGCCAGGGCCACCTCCTTGAGATAGCTCACAGAGGTGTGGCCATCGGGAATGGGAAACCGCGGCATTTGATAGCGACCAAGAATGTCGTAGTCCTCCACCTTCTCGGCCACTTTTCCTGTGTTTTCAATGGCTCGCGCAATGGTTGCCGGCTCCAGATGATCGGCAAACAGCCGACCCATCTCGGCCTCGCTTTTGAGGTATTCCGTGCCCGTGTAGCGCAAGCGTTTTTCATCGCTGATCAATTTCCCCGTGAGCACACAGAGCAGGGCATCGTGGGCTTCCACATCGCCACTGCTGAGATAGTGGGCATCGTTGGTGGCGATCAGATCGATCCCCAGTTCCTCACCAATCCGCGCCATCTCCACATTCACCAGCCGGTCTTCCGGACCGCCGTGATCCTGGATCTCGAGGTAGTAGTCGTCGCCAAACACCCCCTGATACCAACGGGCCACCTCACGGGCCACATCAGGCCGCCCCTGAAGAATGGCCTGGGGCACCTCCCCCCCCAGGCAGGCGGTGGCGGCGATCAGCCCTTCGCTGTATTGCTGCAGGAGCGCCTTATCGATGCAGGCCCGGGCAAAGATGCCTCGGCCCCGCATGCCCTGCAGGTGAGAGAGGCTGGTGAGCTTCACCAGGTTGCGGTAACCGGTGTTGTTCTTCGCCAGCAACACCAGGTGATAGCGCCGTTCTTTCTTGGGCTGGGGGTCGGAAATGCTGCCATTGATGACATACATCTCGTTGCCGATGATGGGTTTGATTCCCGCCTTCTTGCAGCTTTTTAAGAGTTCAATCGCCCCATACATCACCCCGTGGTCCGTCAGGGCCAGGGCTGGCATGCCAAGCTCCTTGGCCCGTTCCACCAGGGCGGGCAGCTGGGAGGCGCCATCCAACAGGCTGTAGTCGCTGTGATTGTGGAGAGACACAAAACTCACGGCAACGTCCCGACGGCTGGGCCCAGCTTAGGAGATACGATCCACCAAGAGTAGTGGCTGCCAAAGGGCTATCGCCTGCAAGGCCACCACATCTAGGGGACCAACGGGGCGCTCGGGCGGGCTTGCATTACGGCTGCAGCCTGTTCGTACTGATGGGCCACCTGCAGCAGCTTGCCTTCCTCCAGCACGCCGGCAATCAGCTGCAGTCCGATCGGCAGGCCCTGATCATCAAAGCCGCAGGGCACGCTGATGGCTGGCAACCCTGCCAGGTTGGCGGGAATGGTGAGCAGGTCGGCCAGATACATCGCCAGCGGATCCTCCGTATGGGCCCCGAAGCGAAAGGCTGTGGTGGGAGAGGTGGGGGAGAGGAGCACATCCACCTGGCGGAAGGCCTGGTCGAAATCTTTCCGGATCAGGGTGCGGACCCGTTGGGCCTGCTTGTAGTAGGCATCCACATAACCGGCGGAAAGGGCATAGGTGCCGATCAGGATGCGCCGCTGCACCTCATCTCCAAAGCCCTCGGCCCGGGTGCGGGCGGTCATCACGGCCAGATTGTCGTTGCTGCCCAGTTCACTGCGCAGGCCGTACTTCACCCCGTCGTAACGGGCCAGATTGGCGGAGGCCTCGGAGGGGGCAATCACGTAATAGGTGGCGATGCCATCGTCGAACCGGGGGCAGCTCACCTCCACCAGCTCGCAGCCCAGGCTCTCCAGCACTCCGGCGGCGGCCATCACGGAGGCCTTCACCTGTGGATCGAGGCCCTGCTCCTGGAAACACTCCCGGATCAGGCCCACCTTCATGCCGGCCAGCGGCTGGTTCAGATGGGCCCCATAGTCGGGCACCGGCTCGGCCAGGCAGGTGGCATCCCGGGAATCTGCTCCGGCGATGATCTGGAGCACCTCCGCCGCATCCGCCACGCTGGTGCTGAAGGGACCGACCTGGTCGAGGGAGCTGGCGAAAGCCACCAATCCCCAGCGGCTCACCCGGCCGTAGGTGGGTTTGAGCCCCACCACACCGCAGAAACTGGCGGGCTGACGGATCGACCCGCCCGTGTCGGAGCCGAGGGACACCAGGCACTCCCCCGCGGCCACGGCGGCCGCACTCCCTCCGGAGCTTCCTCCGGGCACCCGGCCGGGATCCCAGGGGTTGCGGCTGGGCCCGAAGGCGGAGGTTTCTGTTGAGCTGCCCATGGCGAACTCATCGAGATTGGTTTTGCCGATCAGCACTGCCCCCGCCTGCCAGAGCCGCTCGGTCACCGTGGATTCATAGGGCGGCACGAAGTGCTCGAGCATCCGGCTGGAGCAGGTGGTGCGGATGCCTCGGGTGCAGAGGTTGTCCTTGATGGCCACCGGGATGCCGGCCAGGGGAGGCAGGACTTCCCCTGTAGACCTGCGGGCGTCAATGCGATCCGCATCTGCCAGGGCCCGTTCCCGGCAGATGTCGAGAAAGGCATGAACCTGGGGCTCCACCGCCTCGATGCGCACCAGAGCCGCCTCTGTGAGCTCCCGGGCGGAAACCTCCCCCCGCTGCAGTTTGCCGCGCCATTCGGCAATGCCCATCCCTGCGCACCATCGGTTTGCTGGACGCTATCAGTCCAGCTGCCAGGCCATGGCCTAGGCGGGAAGGGAGGGAGAGGGGAGTTCGGTGTAGGGCTCGCTCCGGGAGGTGCGCAGCAGGCGGTGCTCCAGGCTCGCTGGGGTTTCCATCCGCAGGTCTTCCAGAAACGGCAGCAGAGCGGCTTCCAGGGTGCCCCGTCTGACGAAGGGGCCAAACCAGTACACCGCATCAGGAGAACGGGTTTCCACCCGTGCCCACCAGGCGAGGCCAACCGCGTTGGCAAGGTTGCGCACTGGCCAGAGCAGGGGGTTCATGAAGGAGTGCTGGGATCTCCCCCATTCTGCCCATTGCGGGTCGCTCTGGCCCCCCTACAGATGGATGTCGTCTGCAAAGGTCTCCTGACCTCCAGCCCCTCCATCCGCCTCCGGTCCCCACTGCGCTTCTGGTTCGGGTTCCTGAACGGGGCCTTCGGGCGGGGTGTGGGTGTCGTCCTTCGTCTCCAGCTCCAGGGGCTCGGTGGCCAGGCTGGGACGCACCAGCCGGGGCGGTGGAGCCGATCCCTGCAAACCCCGCATCCAGCCCCTGCGGGCCACCTCGTAGAGCACCAGGGCCGTGGCAACGGAGGCATTGAGGCTGGGGGTGGCGCCCCGCAGGGGGATGCGCACCAGCAGATCGCAGCTCCGGCGGGTGAGGAGGGAGAGCCCCTGCCCCTCTGAACCGGTGATCACCACCAGGGGCCCGTCCAGATCCGCCTCTTCCAGGCTCACGGTGCCCTTGGCATCCAGTCCCACCACCCGGTAGCCCTCCTGTCGCAGGGTGTCGAGAGCCCGGTTGAGGTTCACCACCCGGGCCACCGGAAGGTGTTCCAGGGCTCCTGCGGCCACCTTGGCCACGGAGCCGGTGAGGCCTGCGTTCCGCCGTTGCGGGAGCACCAGCCCATGGACCCCCAGGGCCTCCGCACTGCGGAGAATGGCACCGAGGTTCTGGGGGTCGGTGAGACCATCCACGGCCACCAACAATGGGGATTCGCCCACCTGCCGGCACCCTTCGATCAGGCTGGGCAGATCCAGGGTGTCCGCCGCTGCCGGTTGGAGCACGATGCCCTGGTGAACGGCCCCCCCACTGATCTGGCCGAGCCGGGCCCAGGTCACCTCCTCCACCAGCACGCCCGAAGCCTTCGCTTCCCTCAGGAGCTGCAGGAAGGTGGGGCGAAAGCGCATCTCCGGGGTGCACCAGATGCGATGGATCGGTCGGCCGCTCTCGAGGGCGGCCTGGGCCGAATGGCGTCCCCAGATCAAATCATCGGGGGCTGCACCGGCGTGGACGTCCCCCTCGGTGCGCTCCACCTCAGCCGGGATGGGCCTCTCCCGACGCGGACCTCGCAGGGGCCGGCTGAAGCCCTCCTCCCGCCGGGCCGGACGCCATTGCCGCCCCTCCTGGGCGGGAGGGCGGGGCCGACTGCCCCCCTCCGGACGGCGCCACCTCTCAGGGCTTGGGGCCTCCTCCCGATCCCGTGACCAGCGCCGGTTCTCCATGGGGGCCTCCCCGTCGGGTCGTGGGCCCCTCCGGCGCAAGGTGCTGCCGCCTCCCATTTTTCGGGGATCGCCCGGGCCCCGGCCTGGCCGGCCACGGGAGAAGTCTCTTGGGCTTCCTGGCCCCATGCCAGGGCCGTCGCCGCGCCGGATCGGACGCCGGCGATTGGAATCATTGGGGGGTGGGCTCATGGTCCGCTGCGCAGTGGAGGGGGTCGGTTTCCTCAAGGTGATCCAAAAGTTCGGCCAAGCGGCGCGGATCCTGGAGAAAGAGCCAGCCCACCATCGTCTCAAATCCCGTGGCCTGCCCATACAGGGAGGCCTCCTGGGGGCGAGGGCCCCGGCCCGCCCGGTTCCGCCCTCGCCGCACCATCTCCATCTCCTCCGGCCGAAGATGGGGGCGGAGCTGGTCGAGGGCGAAGGCCTGGCCTCCAGCTTTCACCCTGGCCTTCACCCAGTGGTGGAGGTCGCCGGGGCGGCCAGGGGCCTGGCAGCGCTGGAGGCGCTGGTGAAGTTCCCACACCGCGTCTCCGAGCCAGGCCAGTTGGAGGGTGTTGAGGTCGGCCTCGGGGGCAAGGGTAGGCAGGGTCGTGAGCCAGTGAGCCGGCCCCCCGGGGGGCACCGGATGGGGAACGGCTTCAGGAGGCGAGCTGGTCAAGGGCGGTGGGCAGGTCAGGTTGGAGATGCAGAAACTCCTCCAACCTCACCAGCTTGACGGTTTGCACCACGCGGGCATTGCCGACAACCAGGAACTGAAGCTTCTTCTGGTTGCAATCCTTGGCCAGCTGGACAAGGGCTCCCAGACCTGAGGAGTCGATGAAATCGATCTTGCTCAGATCGATCACCAGTGGAAGCTTGCTCGCAGCGGATTCCTTCTGGATGAACTCCGTGAATTGCTTGTCGGAATAGGCGTCGAGCTGACCTGTGAAGCAGAACACCAGGCACTGGTTCTGGCGTTCAAAGCCCCCCCGCAACGAGACGGTCAGTCGGTGCAAGTCGGCGATTGGTCGATCTCCAGCAAGAGGTTTCCGGCGAAGTGTAGTGGGGGTTGGCAGGGGTGGATCACGCCGAACGAAAAATTGCTGCAATTGCTACGAAATGCCCTTCAGGCGCGTCTCTCGGCCATCAACGCCGTAAAGCGGTGGAAATGGTGATCGGCGTCGTGGGGGCCAGGGCTGGCTTCCGGGTGGTATTGCACCCCGAACACGGGCTGGTGGTGGAGGGCAAGGGCGGCCACCGTCCGGTCGTTGAGGTTCTCGTGGGTCACCCCCACCTGATCTTTTGGAAGGGAGGCCGCGTCGATGGCGAAGCCGTGGTTCTGGCTCGTGATCTCCACCTCCCCTGGCGACCCGCAGGGATGGTTGAGGCCGCGATGGCCGTAGGCCAGCTTGAAGGTGCGGCCTCCCAGGGCAAGACCAAGAATCTGATGGCCCAGGCAGATGCCGAAGATGGGGAGATCGCCCTGGGCCAGGAGTCCCTGGGCCAGGTGGATGCCCTCGGTGACGGCGGCCGGATCTCCGGGGCCATTGGAGAGAAACACGCCTTCCGGATGGTGGCTCAGCACCTCCTCCATCGAGCTGCTGGCGGGCACCACGGTGACCTCGCAGCCATGGGCCACCAACCGCTCCAGGATGGCCCGCTTGATGCCGAAATCCACTGCCACCACCCGATAGGGGCGCTCCGGCCAGGGTTGGACCCGGCGATCGAAGGTGGCGCTGCAGAGCCCGGTCCAGCGGTAGCTCTCCACCGTGCTGACCCCCGCCGCCAGATTCAGACCTGCCATCGAGGGGGCGGAGCGCACCTGCTCCAGCAGGTCCCTGGCCGAGGTGCCGTCACTGGTGATCCCCCCATTCATGGCCCCACCCTCCCGCAGCAGGCGCACCAGGGCACGGGTGTCCACCCCCCGGATGCCCACCACCCCATGGCGCTTCAGCCAGGGTTCGAGATCTTCCTGGGCCCGCCAGCTGCTGGCGCGGGGGGAGAGCTGGCGGGCGATCACCCCGCGCACTTGGGGGGCCGAGGCCTCCAGGTCCTCTTCGTTGACGCCGGTGTTGCCCAGCTCCGGATAGGTGAAGGTGACCAGCTGCCCCGCATAGCTCGGGTCGGTCATCACTTCCTGATAGCCCGTCATGCCGGTGTTGAACACCACCTCCCCGATGGCCGTTCCACGGGCCCCCAGCCCCAACCCCTCCAGCACGGTGCCATCAGCCAGGACCAGGAGGGCGGGTTCGCCTTGGGGATGGGGCACGGTGGGGGAAGGGGGGGGTGCGGTGGGCCGGGATCATTCTGCCGCTGGTGGTTCCTGGGGCAGCACCTCCCGCAGCTGCTCCACCTTCCCCCAGGCAGCGCCGGTGGCCAGGGCCTCCTGGGCCCGGGCCAGCCCCTCCTGGATCGAGGGCGCCACTTCCGCCACCCAGAGCACCAGGGCCGTGTTCAGACTCACCACATCCTGCTGGGCTCGGGTGCCCTGGCCCCGGAGCACGGCTTCGAGGATGGCAGCGTTGGTGGGCGGATCGCCACCGGCGAGCTCGGAGAGGGGGGCAAGGGTCAATCCCAGAGCCTCCGGATGGAGCCCATCCGATCGAATCTCCCCCCCCTCCACCAGACGCAGCGCACTGGGTCCGGAGAGGGAGGCCTCATCCAGGCCGCCATGGCCATGCACCACCACGGCGCGCCCCACGCCCAGCCCCTGAAGCGCGGCAGCCATCGGATCGAGCAGGTCTTCGCGGGCCACGCCCAGCACCTGGGCCTCCGGGGTGAGGGGATTCACCAGCGGGCCGAGAAGGTTGAACACGGTGCGGATGCCCAGGCTGCGCCGAAGGGGGCCGATCCGTCCCAGTCCCGGATGCCAGCCCGGGGCGAACAGGAAGGTGACTCCGGTGGACTGGAGCGCGTTCACCACCTGATCCAGGGGCCGCTGCAGATCGATCCCCAGGGCCTCGAGCACATCGGCCGAGCCCACACGCCCGCTGGCACTCCGGTTGCCATGCTTGGCCACCTGGGCGCCGCAGGCTGCGGCGGCAAAGGCCACCGCCGTGGAGATGTTGAAGGTGTTGGCCCCATCGCCGCCGGTGCCGCAGGTATCTACCAGGGGCCCTGGGGGACGGGTTCCCACGGAGGCAGCCGCCTTCCGCAGCACCCGGGCCATGGCGGCCAGCTCCTCCCCACCCACGCCCTTGGCCCGCAACGCCACCAGCAGCCCGGCGCTGAGCGCGGGATCCACGCTCCCCTCCAGCCAACTCACCATCAGGGCCTCCGCCTGGGCGGAGGACAGGTTCTGCCCCTCAAGCAACTGTTCCAGGAGGCTGGGCCCGACAGGCGGAGGAAGCGGGATGGTGGTCACGTCGGCAGGAAGTGGGCAAGAAAAAGCCCGGGTGCAGGGCACACCGGGCCGGGTGATGGGGACCTCTCTACTATCACCTGAAAGCCCCCAAACTGGCGAGACCTGGCGAAAAAAAGACGGCACCCGTCTTCGGGCTGTCCCGCTGTTCTCAAGGGGCGGGATCGGCACTGGCATCAAAGCCCGACCCGACCGGTTCGGCCTGGGGATCGCTCGCCCCAGGCTTGTAGCCGCCCTGCCAGAGGGCCCGGGTCCTGGCCTGAAGGGTCTCCCGATCCAGGCCCCAGAGCCGGATGGCCCGTTCCAGATCGTCCTGTAGATCGAAGGCTCCCGGAAAGCCGTCGTAGCGGGAGAGCAGCCGCGCCGCATCCACCAGGTCGGCATCGGCCGGGGCCTGGGCGGCCAGCAGGCGATCCACGGTGGACCGGTCCTGGCTGTAAAGCGGATGGCTCTGGCCCTGATCGTCCTTTTGCTGCGCCATGGCGAAAAGGCTTCCAGGCTCCTGGCCCCTAGGTTAGGGCAGCCTTCCCAACCTCCCGCTGCGCTGATGCGTGCTCTGCGGCTCGATCTGCTTCGCCGCTACCTGTGGCCCCATCGTCGCCAGCTCCTGCTGGGTGTGCTGGCCCTGCTGGTGGTGAATGGCCTGGGGGTCACGATCCCCCTGATTGTGCGGCGGGTGGTGGAGGATCTGCAGGAAGGCTTCAGCTACGGCACGGTGCTGGGGCAGGCAGGGTGGATCGTCGCCCTGGCCACCGTGATGGCGCTGGTGCGACTCCTCTCCCGGATGCTCGTTTTCGGGGTTGGCCGCCAGGTGGAGGTGGATCTCAAGCAGCAGATCTTCGACCATCTCTTGCGCCAGGAGCCGGCCTGGGTGCAGGCCACCTCCAGTGGGGAAGTGCTCAGCCGGGCCACCAGTGATGTGGAGAACGTGCGACGCCTGCTCGGGTTTGCGGTGTTGAGCCTGACCAATACGGTGCTGGCCTATGGCCTCACTCTCCCGGCCATGCTCGCCATCGATCCCGTCCTCACCCTGGCGGCGGTGGCCCTCTACCCCCTGATGCTCCTGGGGGTGCGCAAATTCGGCGGCCGCATGATGCGTGAACAGCGCCGCCAGCAGGAAGCCCTCGCCCAGCTCACCAACCTTCTTCAGGAAGACCTCTCCGGCATCAGTGCCATCAAGATCTATGGCCAGGAGACGGTGGAGGAGGAGGCCTTTGCCGCCTCCAACAGGATCTACCGGGATGCGGCCCTCGGCCCTGCCCGCAGCCGCAGTGTGCTGTTTCCCCTCATCGAAGGCATTGCCTCCATCAGCCTGCTGGTGCTGCTGGGCCTGGGCAGCACCCAGCTGGAAAACGGTCGCCTCACCATTGGGGGGCTGGTGGCCATGATTCTGTATGTGGAACGCCTGGTGTTCCCCACGGCTCTCCTGGGATTCACTCTCAATACCTTCCAGACCGGCCAGGTGAGCCTGGAGCGCATCGAAGCGCTTCTCCAGCGCCAACCGATGATTGTGTCTCCCCCCCAGCCCCAATCGTTGCACCACCCGGCGGTGGGAGGGCTGGAGGCCCGCGGGCTCACCGTTCTTTACCCCGGGCGGCTGCAACCGGCCCTCGAGGATCTGTCGTTTTCCATCCGCCCGGGGGAGCTGGTGGCGGTGGTGGGCCCCGTGGGTTGCGGCAAGAGCACCCTGGCCCGGGCCCTCGGCCGCATGGTGGAGGTGCCGGAGCATCAGTTGTTCCTCGATGGGATCGATGTCACAACCCTCTCCCTGGACGACCTGCGCCGCCAGGTGGCCCTGGTGCCTCAGGAAGGGTTTCTCTTCACCGCCACCCTGGCCGATAACCTTCGCTACGGTTGGCCGGAGGCGCCGATGGAGCGGGTGGAGGCGGCCGCCGAGCTCGCCCAGCTCGCCCCCGACATCCGGGGCTTCCCGGATGGCTACCAGACCCTGGTGGGGGAGCGGGGCATCACCCTCAGCGGCGGCCAGCGCCAGCGCACCGCCCTGGGACGAGCCCTGCTCGTGGATCGGCCGATCCTGGTGCTCGATGATGCCCTCGCCAGCGTGGACAACCGCACCGCGGGCGCCATCCTGCGGGCCGTGCGCGACCAGCAGCAGCGCACGGTGGTGCTCATCAGCCATCAACTCTCGGCCGCGGCGGCCTGCGATCGCATCCTGGTGATCGAGGGGGGCCACCTGGTGCAGGAGGGCCGCCACAGCGACCTGCTGGACGTGCCGGGCACCTATCGGCGGTTGTGGGAGCGGGAGCAGGCGGAGCAGCTGCAAACCGCCTGAACCGGCCCATTGCCTTGAGTCGGGTCTCAATTGTTGTTGAGACACCAGTCAGAAGATTCGATGTCCCGCTTAGCTGAACAATAGGTTTCACCTCGTTGAGGGGCGCCCCTTTTTTCCGCCATGGCTTCCACCCCCACTTCCTCTCCCGCATCGGCCCTCACCCAGACCTATGACGTCCGCTGCACGCTCACCTTCGGAGACATTTACGGGCAGATCCTGATCTGGATGCTGGTCATCTTTGTCAGCCTGGCCGCAGGGCTGGCCCTGATGGGCGCCAGCAAACCCATCTTTGCTCTGGTGGGCGTGGGGCTGATCCTCGTGCTCTCCCTGCCTTTCCTGCTGTTTGCCTTCACCACCACATTGCTCAACCACATTGCCTTCGTGCCGAAGCAGTGAACGGGCCGCTGCCCCTAGGCTCACGCCAATGTGTTTCCCGCTGCAACAAAGGTGTTCGACCTTTTTTCCCCTTCCCTCACCCCAACCAAACAGGCCGCTGAGTTAACCCATGCGGTGCTCGGCACCCCCATCGCGGCGGCTGTGCAACCGGGTCAGGGGGAGGTGATCTTCGGCTGTGGCTGCTTCTGGGGGGCGGAGAAGGGCTTCTGGCGTCTGCCTGGGGTAATCACCACGGCTGTGGGGTATGCGGGCGGATCGGTGATCGATCCCTCCTACCAGCAGGTGTGCTCCGGCCGGACCGGCCACACGGAGGTGGTGCGGGTGGTATGGGATCAGGCCCGGGTGGGTCTGACCGACCTGCTCAAGCTGTTCTGGGAATGCCACGACCCCACCCAGGGGGATGGGCAGGGAAACGATCGGGGCAGCCAGTACCGCTCGGCGATCTATGCCTGTGACCCTGCCGACCTGGCCCTGGCCCAGGCAAGCGCCCAGGCCTATGGCGCGCTCCTGCAACAGGCGGGCTACGGGCCGATCACCACGGAGATCGCCAGCGGCAAACCCTTCTATTTCGCCGAGCCCTACCACCAGCAATACCTAGCCAAGCCCGGCAGCCGCCCCTACTGCTCGGCCCAGCCCTCCGGCGTTCGTCTCGGCGCCTTTGAGGGAGCGGCCTACCTGTTGCCTGCTGAGGTCTGGCAGTCTTACGACTGGACGATTCCCCACTGCGTGCTGCGCGGGGACAATGGGCCCATCCGTTTGCCCTGAATCCCTCGATGGCTCTCCTCCCCATGCTCCTGGGTCTGGTGGCCATGAGTTCCCCCTGGTGGGAGGACTACGACATCAAGGAGCGGTACCTGTGTTCCGAGAAGGGAGGCGTGGTGGTGGAGCGCAACGCCTCCCAGGCGACCCTTATCAGTGGAGGGGTCCACACCACCTTCTTTCGGGAAACCAGCAGCGATCCAGCCCTGATCTACCGCAACGATGACTGGCGCCTGATTGTCCGTGGCGATGAACTCACGCTGGAGCGCATGCCGATGAAGATCACCTGCCTGCGCAGTGAGCAGGTATGAGAGGCGAGGACGACGCCCTGGCGGAGCAGGAAGAGGGCTCTCGCCGGCTCCATCCCCTCCCGAGGGGCCTGGTGGAGCTGTATGGCCTCCTGGCGGTGTTGTTTGTGCTGGTGCCGGAGTGGATGGCCGGTAGTGCCCTGTTTGGCTTCCGGGAGGGCCGGGAGGGTTCGGATCTGCCCGTGACCACCCAGGCCTGGCAACGGCTGCCGGAGCTCCGCCTGGCATCGCTCACCCTGGCGGGCCTGCGTCAGCTGGCCCGCCAGGAGCGGATCCGGGGCTATGCCGCCCTGGGCCGCGACCGACTCACCCAGCGGCTGTTGAAACGGCTGGCCCGCCAGCGCCAACCCCCCAGGGCGCTGTGATACGTTCGTTGGGCCGGGGCGTAGCGCAGCTTGGTAGCGCACCACTTTGGGGTAGTGGGGGTCGTGGGTTCAAATCCCGCCGCTCCGATTCAAGAACCGACTGAGATCTCAGTTTCAGCCCGCCTTCTCCCCTGATGGCGGGTTTTCTGTTTCGGGCTGTTTGGACCCACTTAGGCCCACCCGTACGCCAAGACATTCCACCTTTCGGTTCACCGGCATGCCCTGGCGGCCGCTGCACAAGCCCAGCAGCGCAACGCAAGGCCTCCCTGGTTCGACGGGCGCAGCCATGGCACTGAGGCAGCCGCCCAAGCCTCAACAGGCGGCTGCGGTCGGCGAACGCTCCGCCACCCTCTGGCTCCTCCTTGCGGCTCTGAGCTTCAGCCTGATGACCGTCGCCGTGAAGCAGCTGGCCGGGCGGATCCCACTGGCGGAGGTGGTGATGGCGCGCTCGCTGATCGGGGTGGCGCTGACGGCCTGGCTGCTGGGCCGCGCCGGCCAGGCCCCCTGGGGCCAGCGGCGAGGGCTGCTGGTGGCCCGGGGGCTGATCGGCAGCGGAGCGCTGCTCTGCGTCTTTGGCGCCCTGGCCCACCTGCCTCTGGCCACCGCCACCGTGCTCCAGTATCTGTATCCAAGCGTCACCGCGCTGCTGGCCTGGCCCTGGCTGGGGGAACGGCCGGGCCCGCGGGCCATCGCCGGCCTGGGGCTGGGCTGGCTGGGCGTGCTGATGGTGTGCTTTCCTGCCCTGCCGGGGGGCACTTCTGCGCCCGGCCTTTCTGCGCTGGGGGTGCTGCTGGCGATCGTCGGGGCCGTGCTCACGGCTCTGGCCTACGTGAGCGTGCGGGAGCTGGGCCGCAGCGAACACCCCCTGGTGATCGTCCTCTATTTCCCGATGGTGGCCGTGCCCCTGTGCCTGCCGCTGGTGCTGGCCGATCCGGTGCTGCCCACCCCGGAGGAAACCCTCTGGCTGCTGGCGGTGGGGGTGTTCACCCAGGTGGGCCAGCTGGGCATCACCCGGGGGCTCACTGGCCTGCCAGCCGCCCGTGCCACCACCATCAGCTATGTGCAGGTGCTGTTCGCGGGGCTGTGGGGCTGGTGGTGGTTCGCCGAATGGCCGAGCGGCAGCACCGTGGCCGGCGCCATCCTGATCCTGGTGGCGACCCTGATCTGTGCCTGAGCGAAGCCTCCGGTGCGGGCTCAGGTCTCCAGCCGCCACAGCGCCAGGCCACCGCCGCGGCCGCGTGCGGCCATCCATCCCTCGCCGGTGCGCTCAGCGGCGATCAGGGCAAAAAAGGGCAGGCGCTTCTCCTTCGGGCGGGCGAGCGGGCGCTCCAGCAGCACCCTGCCGCCGAGCCGCAGCTGCAGCCGCTCAAACCAGAACATCAGCAAGGGACGGCGGCCCTGGAGCTTCCCTTCTCCCTCGAAACGCAGCTCCAGGGCACCGAGGTTCACCGCATTGCCCAGCCTGAGGTGGTCGGCTGTGGTGCCCTGGGCGATCTCCAGCCGGGCGGCCAGGCCGCGCAGCAGGGCGGCACTGAACGACGACGGACGGCTGCTGCCCTTCCCCCACACCTGATCCAGCCGCCAGCGACCGATCAGATCCACCACCTGCAGGCCGCTGCCCTCTCTTCGGCTGAAGTCCTCCAGCTCAAGCAGGGCGGGGCCATCGGGTGGGGGAAGCGGCATCAGGGGTGGGGGCTGGGGGGGTGGCAAAGAGGTCACGATCGGGCAGGCCTTCATCGTGCTCCCTCGCTGCGGGAACAGAGGACGAACGCGTCGGTTGCCTGCGGTTGTTCAGCTGGGGCAGCTGATCCAGAGCCTCCCGCCCTCGCCTGCCAGGATGCCTCCTGGCCTGCCATCGCCGGATGACTCTCAGCTGGGCTGATCTGGAAGCCCGCGGCCCCGCCGAACCCGATCGCGTGCATGGGGCCACCAATGCCCAGGCAACCCTGCGGCTGTTCGGCCAGGGGGAGGGGGCGGTGCGGGTGACCCTCTACCGCGACCATCACGCCTGGTGCCCCTATTGCCAGAAGGTGTGGCTCTGGCTGGAGGAGCGGGGCATTCCCTATCGAATCCGCAAGGTGACGATGTTCTGTTATGGGGAGAAGGAAGCCTGGTACCGGAAACGGGTGCCCTCCGGCATGCTGCCGGCCCTGGAGGTGGATGGGCGCCTGATCACCGAGAGCGATCGCATCCTTGAAGCCCTGGAGCAGGCCTTTGGCCCCCTGGGCCCCGGCATGGCTGAATCCCAGGTGGTGCGCCTGCGGCAGCTGGAGCGGGTGCTGTTTCGCGCCTGGTGTGAATGGCTCTGTCAGCCCCACAATGGGGCCACAGAAGGTCGGGCCCGGGCGCAATTTCAACGGATGGCCCAATCCATGGAGCAGGCCCTGGCCGCCGACGGGGGCCCCTTCCTCCTTGGCGGCGACCTCTCCACGGCGGATGTGGTGTTCGTGCCCTATGTGGAGCGGATGAACGCTTCACTGGCCTACTACAAGGGCTTTCTCCTTCGCCAGGAGCACCCAGCCATCCACCGCTGGTTTGAGGCCCTCGAGCAGCGGCCCTCCTACCTCGGCACCCAGAGCGATTTCCACACCCACGCCCACGATCTGCCTCCCCAGATGGGGGGCTGCTCTGCCAGCGGGGAAGAGGCCCAGCGTGCGCTGGCGCGGCGGATCGATCAGGGCCCCTGGCCCATCGCCGATCCCGACCCGGAAACCTCCCAGCCCCAGCCGGCGGAGGCGGCCCATGCGGCCCTGGCCCGGGTGCTGAAGCATCGCCACACCCTTCTGCAGCGCAATCCCCTGCCTGCGGAGCTCTTTGAGCCGGCTCTCCGCGCCGCCCTCACCCTCCTGCTCCAGCCAGGCCTGGCTGGCCCCACCCCACCGGCGGGCAGCGCTCCGGGGTTGCGTTATCTGCGAGACCGCATCAGCGTCCCCCGTGACATGCCGCTCCATTCCGCCCGTCTCCTCCGCCAGGCCCTCGAGGCCACGGCCCTGCGGGACCCCTCCGATCCGGCCCGCCAGGGCGAGCCCATTCCCTTCCAACACCGGCGGGATCAGGATCCCCGCCCCTTCCTGGTGAGCCCTATTTGAGCCGGGTGGCCACGTGAAGGCGCTCCAACCAGAGGTTCACCCGGCGCCGCAGCCGGGGGGGCACCTCCTGCACCAGCCGCACCAGCTCCTCGGCGGCTATCCGGCGCAGGACGCGGGCATCCACATGCCAGAGGGCCTCCGTTTCCTGGATCAACCGGGCCCAGGTGCGCACCGATTGCCACCGCCGCACCCGCTCCTGCATCGGATCGGAAGGGGAATGGTGAGGCAGGTGATCCATCCCACCAGGGTGGCGAGGGAAGGGCCAGGTGCCGCCGCTTGAACAGGTGAGCTTCGGAGATCCGTAGCAAATCCGTACAGGCCGCAGGCCTACCCTCAGGCACTCAGCACGGGGTTCACGGGAAAGGGCAGGCTGGTGATCTCCCGCTCGCTCAGCCGCTTGCTCCAGGCCCCTGGCACCGGATCGTTCCAGCGAAACCCGGCCGCCTTGGCTTGATGGCGCTCGCTGTAGGCCAGCTGGGCCCGATAGAGCTTCCGGGGCTCCTGGGCCGCCACAAGCAGATCCTCCAGGTCGTCGCAGCGCTGCAGCACCTGCACCAGATAGGTGCAGTCGGTGAGAGCCCGATGGGCGGCCCACACGGGAACTTCGTAGGCCAGCGCCAGGTCGCGCACGGAGGGGTTGGGCCGAAGGTGGCGTTCGGCCGGCCAGGGGATGTCCTCCATGGAGCAGATCCAGGGTTTCTCGAGGGCCGGCAGGGTCCCATGGCCGAACCATTGCCGGTCGAAGGCGGCGTTGTGGGCCAGGATGCCGTCGGCCCCGGCCACCATGGCCAGAAAAAGGCTGAGAGCCTCCTGCCAGGGCTGCTCCAGCTGGCTCACGGCGGCGGGAATGCCGTTGATGGCCTCCGCCCCATTGGTGGGGCACGGCAACAGAAACGACACCTGGGTCAGCACGGCCCGGGTGGGCACGTGAAACAGCACGGCTCCCACCTCAATGCAGCTCCCCTGCTCCGGGGAGAGCGCCGTGGTTTCCGTGTCCAGGATCAGCAGGCGCTCCAGGCGCCGGGGGCCGGAGCGGGCTGAGCTTCGGGTGAATCCCGGCAGGGAAACGGGGCCAGCCATCGGCAAGGCGCAGCGCTCCTCCTGTGGGGAGGGCTCCGCCGGAGTTGAGGGGGCGGACAGCCCCAGCAGATCCGGTTGCTCCCACCCATGGGTTGCTTCCGCCATCGCTCCGTTGCTTCCTTTCCATGCTCTCAGCCCGTGCAAGGGTCGGCAGTCCGCCCTGAGCCTGCGAACGTTCATTCCCTAGGGTTTTTTGAACGTTTGTCTTTGCTGCTGTGGCTGCTTCCCTGTCCATCGGCGATCCTGCCCCACTGATCGCCCTCAGGGATGCTGAGGGTGTGGAACGGCGCAGTGATCAACTGGCGGGTGCACCACTGGTGCTGTTCTTCTATCCAAAGGACGACACTCCGGGCTGCACGATGGAAGCCTGCGCCTTCCGGGACAGCTTTGCCGACATCCAGGCCCTCGGAGCCCAGGTGTGGGGTGTGAGCGGGGATGACGCGGCCAGCCACCAGCGCTTCGCGGCGCGCCACCAACTCCCCTTCCCGTTGCTGGTGGATCAGGGCAACCAGCTGCGGCGGGCCTTCGGGGTGCCCAATGCCCTTGGCTTCCTCCCCGGCCGCGTCACCTACGTCATCGACGGCGAGGGGGTGATCAGGCACGTGTTCAACAACCTCCTGGATGGCCCGGCCCACCGGCGGGAGGCGCTGGATGCTCTGAAGAAGCTCACCACCGGCGGGTCTGGGGGGCAGGGTGGCTGAGGCGGCCTGGCGCCAGAGGGGGCCCCTGCAGGAGCTGGATCCCCCCTCCGGGACTCGCTCCCAGCCGCGAGCCGGGCTGGTGGAATTCATCGGTGGGAGCTACCTGGCGGCCACGCCCCAGATCAGCTACCGACGCCTCTTGGAATCGCTGGCGGCCCGTGGCTGGCAGGTGCGGGCCTGGAGCTATGTGCCGGGGTTTGATCATCAGAGCCAGGCCAATGAGGCCTGGCGGGCCTTCCGCCTGGCCAGGGATCAGGCTGGCTCGGGGAATGGCCCGGTGCTGCGCCTGGGCCACAGCCTCGGTTGCAAGCTGCACCTGCTGGCTCCTGACAACGGCCGCACGTGCGCGGGATTGGTGGCCCTGAGTTTCAATAATTTCTCGGCGGAGCGTTCCGTGCCCCTTCTCTCAGAGGTTGCCCAGCAATTCGGCTTCCGCACGGAATTCAGCCCCTCGCCCACGGAAACCTTGCGGCAGGTCAGCCGCAGTTACCGTCAGCCCCGCAACCTGCTGGTGCGCTTCCGCAGCGATGGGCTGGATCAGAGCCGGCGCCTGCTGGGGGTGTTGCAGGAGCGGCCGGATGATGCCACATCGCTGCTGGAGCTTCCCGGGGATCACCTCACACCCGCCAGTGCGGGGTTGCGCAAGCAATTGCTGGGGGATTGGGCCGATGATCCCAGCCGGCAGCGGCAGATTGATCGGTTGTCGGACACCATCACGCTCTGGGGAGATCCAAGCAAATCCTGATCAAAGATTGACAGATCGAAAAGGGGCTTTCATGGTGATGGCCAAACTAGATCTGCGAAGCAATGGACTCTCTCCTCCACAATTTTGCTGAGGGTTGGAAGCGCAGTTTCGACTACACCGGTCGGTCGACCAGACCTGAGTATTGGTGGTTTTACCTGGCCAATTTCATCATTGGTCTGGTGCTTGCCCTTCTCAGCAATGTCTCCGAATTCTTTGGCTGGGTGTTGAGTCTCTACTTCCCGGTTTCCATCGTGCCCACCCTGCCCCTCACCATCCGCAGGCTGCGGGATGCCGGCAAGGTCTGGCCGTGGATCTTCATCGGCTTGATTCCCATCATCGGGGGCATCTGGCTGATCGTTTTGCTCTGCCAGCCCTCCGCCCTTCAGACGGCACTCTGAGGCCAGAGCGCCCGTCATAAGGCTTCACACTCTGAGGGCATCCAGCACGCTGCGATCTTCCAGCGTGCTGGTGTCGCCGCTCACCTCCTGGCCTGAGGCCAGAGCCCTCAGGATCCGCCGCATGATCTTGCCACTGCGGGTTTTGGGCAGGGCCTCGCTGAACTTGATCACATCCGGCCGGGCGATGGGTCCGATCTCCTTGCCCACATGGCTCTTCAGTTCGGCCATCAGGGCGTCATCGCCCTGCCGGCCCGTTTCCAGGGTCACGAAGGCGACAATGCCCTCCCCCTTGAGGTCATCGGGCCGCCCCACCACGGCCGCTTCCGCCACGGCGGGATGGCTGACGAGAGCACTTTCGATCTCCATGGTGCCCAAACGGTGCCCCGACACGTTGATCACGTCGTCGACCCGGCCCATCACCCAGAAGTAACCGTCCGCATCGCGGCGGGCCCCATCGCCGGCGAAATACACATGGCTGCCATCCGCCGGCCGGATCTCCTCCCAGTAGCTCCTGCGGAAGCGATCCGGATCTCCGTGCACCGTGCGCATCATCCCCGGCCAGGGGCGGCGGATCGTGAGGTACCCCCCCTGGTCGGCCGGTTGGGAGTGGCCCTCATGGTCCATGATGTCGGCCACGATCCCAGGAAGGGGAAGGGTCGCAGAGCCGGGCTTGGTGGGTGTGGCGCCCGGAAGGGGGCTAATCATCACGCCACCCGTTTCCGTCTGCCACCAGGTGTCCACCACCGGGCAGCGGTTGCCACCGATCACGTCGCGATACCACATCCAGGCTTCGGGATTGATAGGTTCCCCTACCGTGCCCAGGATGCGCAGGGAGCTCATGTCGTACTGATCCGGTACGTCCCGGCCGCTCTTCATGAAGGCCCGAATGGCCGTGGGGGCGGTGTAGAAGATGGTGCAGCGGTGCTTCTGGATCACCTCCCAGAAGGCCCCTGGCTTTGATGGCCGGGGTGCTCCCTCGTACATCACCGTGGTGGCCCCATTGGAAAGGGGGCCATAGACGATGTAGCTGTGGCCCGTGATCCAGCCCACATCCGCAGTGCACCAGTGGATGTCGTCGTCCTTGATGTCGAAGATCCACTGGAAGGTGAGGTGGGCCCAGAGGTTGTAGCCGGCGGTGGTGTGCACCACCCCCTTGGGTTTGCCCGTGGAACCCGAGGTGTAGAGCACGAAGAGGCGGTCTTCGCTGGCCATGGGCTCGGCTGGGCAATCGGCGCTCTGGCCGTCCACCAGCTCCTGCCACCAGTGATCGCGGCCGGTCTCCATGGCCGTGGGTTCGCCCGTGCGCTCCACCACCAGCACGTGCTGCACCGTGGGGCAGGCTCCTCCCTCGAGGGCCGCATCCACGGCGGGCTTGAGGGCCACGGCCTTGTCCTTGCGGAAGCCCCCGTCGGCCGTGATCACGGCCTTGACCTCCCCATCAATCAACCGGTCGCGGAGGGCTTCAGCGGAAAAGCCGCCGAACACCACCGAATGGGGGGCTCCGATGCGCGCGCAGGCCAGCATGGCGATCGCCGCCTCGGGCACCATCGGCATGTAGAGGGCCACCAGATCACCCTTGCAGATGCCGAGGGCCTTGAGGGCATTGGCCGCCTTGCACACCTCAGCGTGCAGCTGCCGATAGGTGAAGCTGCGTCCATCCCCCGGCTCCCCCTCCCAGATCAGGGCCGTCTTGTCGGCCTTGGGGCCCGCAAGGTGGCGATCCAGGCAATTGAACGACAGGTTCGTGGTGCCCCCTTCAAACCAGCGGGCGAAGGGGGGCTGGCTCCAATCGAGCACAGTGTGGAACGGCTCGAACCAGTGCAGTTCGCTGCGGGCGAACTCCCCCCAGAAGGCATCGGGATCGGCCTCGGCCCTGGCCGCCAGGGCCCGATAGGCCTCCATGGAGCCGATGCGGGCCTGGGCAGCCAGTGTCTCGGGGGGTGCAAAGAGTCGCTGTTCCTGCAGCACCGACTCGATGGTGACCTCGGACATCCACGGGAGGGGGCAACTGGCCCCTACTAAAGCGCACCTTCCCCTTTCGTACGTCATCGTGGCAGCAACCGTCACCACCACATGCCGGCCTGGCTCCCGATCGCTGCCCTGCTCGCCCTCGCCATGGTGGCCGTGGTGGCCCTCCTCAACCCCTCCAGGGAGGACTTCGCCTGGTTCCTGCGGCTGCGCCGCCCCCGCTGGCTCACCATTGAACGCTGGATTCCCCTGATCTGGGTGGCCATCTATGCCTGTTTCTACGCCTCTGCCTTCGTGGTCTGGCAGGCCTCCCGCCAGCCCGGCATTCTTCTCGGCTATCTCCTGCTGCTGGTGCTGGTGCAGAGCTACACCTGGGTGATCTGTCGCACCCGTCGCCTCCGCAGCGGCACCCTGGCTGGATTTGCCGGCTGGGTCTGGGGTGTGGCCCTGGCCGTGGTGGTGCTGAGCCACAGCACCCTGGCCGCTGTCCTCCTTCTGCCCTATCTCCTCTGGAGCCCTGTGGGCACCTTTGTCACCTGGCGCATGGAGAAACTCAACCGCTGAGATCGGGTGGTTCGGCCTTCGGGGAAGATGGGCCCCTCACCTGTCAGTTCCAGGCTGCCATGGCGGCCCTCACCCCCGACTGGGCGGGCTCCCCCATGGAGGGACAGTCGGCCACGGGTTCCGGAACGAAGCCACCCACCTCCACCGGCAGCCGTTCACCGCTGCGCAGATCAATTCTCTCCACCGGAACATCGTTGATCCAGCGATAGGCAAAGGGACCATGGAACGAAAACTGATCCATGGGGGTGCCGCGGCATCAATCCACCCTGGTCCGGCGGGGGGGGCTCCCGTCAACCCTTTTTTGCGCCGTGGATCATCAGGTGTGCTGATCCCTGCTTGGCAACTGGCGGCGGGAGCGTTAGCTAAGAGGAAGCATCGCCACGGAGTCGCATGGCGTGGAACATCGATCCAGGGGCTGACTCCCCCGTCACCCCCCATGCGGGGCCGAGCCTGGATCAGGAGGGCCAGCTCACCTACATCGGAGAGGATGGACGGCGCTATGTGGTGGGACTGCCCCCCGAGATGGACCCGGCCTCCCTCGAGCGGGTCATGCGCACCATCCAGAACGAAGGGTCACTGTTCCATGAGATCGAGCGTCTGGCCCGCCGGTGGATCGCCCAGGTGAGCGGCCCTGATCTCGATGGGCGGGCCGCCATGGTGCTTCTGATGACAACTCTTGAGACTTCCCTGGAAGAGCTGTTCCCCGAAGAGGGATTCTCGGAAGGAACCTGAGCAGGAATGCCGACGCCCGCCGCGTGCCTGTTCGATCTCGATGGTCTGCTGCTCGACACCGAGCCCCTGCATGCCCAGGCCTGGCGGGAAGCCGCGGGGCAGTTTTCCCTTGCCCTCACTGAGGCCGACCTGCTTCATCTGCGGGGCCGCCGCCGGGTGGACTGTGTGGCCCAGGTGCGCGATTGGATTACAGGGCGCACAGGGTTGCCTGCCCCCACGGATCAAGCCCTTCTGGCGGTGCAACAACCCATTGCCCGCCGGCTCATGCCGGGCGCGCGACCGGTGGAGGGCGCCCAGGCCCTGGTGGCCCGTTGTCAGACCCTGGGGGTGCCGATGGCCCTGGTCACCAGCAGCACCAGCGAGGCCGTGGCTTACAAATGTGCCCCCCACCCCTGGTTGAACGTGATTCACCTCCGGGTGATGGGGGATGATCCGGAGCTGGCCATGGGCAAACCTTCCCCCGATCCCTTCCTGCTGGCCGCCCGACGCCTGAAGGTGTCGCCCGAGGCCTGCTGGGCCTTTGAGGATTCCCCAGCCGGGGCCCAGGCGGCCACCCTGGCGGGCTGCCAGGTGCTGGTGTTGGTGGCCCCGGGCCTGGAGTGTGACGATTACCCAGCCGGCGTGCTCTGCTGCCGCTCGCTTCAGGAGGTGGTTCTGGAGGAGGGCAGAGGGCCCTTCCTCAGCTGAGGCGGCTGAGCACGTAGTTGGGCAGTGCCCTCAGGGCACTGCGGGGTTCGGACGGGGGGAGCCAGTCGATGGCCTCCAGGGCCTGCCGGGCGAAGTCTGCCGCCAGAGCCCTGGACCGGGGGATGGCTTCGCAATTGCGGACGAGGGACAGGGCCTGGTCGAGATCGCCATCGTTGGCAAATTCCCGCTCGATCAACCGAGCAAGAGACGGCTGCTCCTCCAAGGCATAGAGCACAGGAGCGGTGAGATAGCCGGAGGCCAGATCGCTCGCAGCTGGCTTGCCCAGCTGTTGCTCACTTCCTGTGAAATCCAGAATGTCGTCCACCACCTGAAAGGCCAGGCCCAGCTGGCGACCGAAGCGATGAAGGGCTTCCAGCTGCCCCGCGGGGAGCTGGGAGAGCACCCCGGCTGCCCGGGCGCTGTTGGCCATCAGGGAGGCCGTTTTGCAGTAGCTCTTTTCCAGGTAGGTTTCGAAGCTCTGGCCGGTGTCGTAGCGGTAGAGGCCCTGGCGCACCTCTCCATCTGCCAGATCCATGATCACCCGGCTGAGGAGTTTCACAACCTCCAGGTCGTCGAGGTTGGCGAGGTGCCAGCTGGCCTGGGCAAAGAGGAAGTCGCCGGCCAGGACGGCCACCCGGTGATTGAACCGGCTGTGCACCGTGGCCACTCCCCGTCGGGTGGAGGCCTCATCCACCACGTCGTCGTGCACAAGGGAGGCCGTGTGGATCATCTCGGTGATCTCCGCCAGCCTGCGGTGGCGAGGGGTGAGCACCCCATCCGGTGAAATGGCCCTGGAGATCAGCAGCACGAGGCCGGGGCGAAGCCGTTTGCCACCAGCGGAGAAAAGATGCTCGGCGGCAGCCTGAAGAATGGGATGGCGGGCGCCGATGAGCTGGCGAAGATCAGCCAACAGGATGTCGAGATCGGCCGCAACCGGCTGAAGCAGCTCTGCAACCGTGATCACGACACCTCCCCGTTGGCGTCGAGTTTAGAAGGGTTGTGGGGGCTTCCGTTGATGGGAAGCGGTGGATGGCTCCCCTAGCAACAGCCCACCTTCCGGGCTCACGGACCAACGGATCTCCTCACACTGGGCCTGGAGGCCCAGAAGCCTCTGGCAGGCGGCGTTGAAGCTGGCCGCATCGCCCGTGCTGAGGAAACGATGCTGGCCCGATTCCTCGGTATCTGCCGTCAGGTCCCGTTCCTCCAGCACCCTCGCCAGGTGCGCAGCAACCGCTGGTGCGGGATCAATCACCCTGAGATCCGGACCTGCCAGGCGGCGGATGGTGTCGATCACGAAGGGGTAGTGGGTGCAGCCCAGCACGATGGTGTCGGCCTTGGCCTCCAGCATCGGGGTGAGGAAACCCTGCAGCAGGGTCTCCAGTTTCTGCTCGGACGCCCCGGATTCCACCATGTCGGCCAACCCCAGGCACACCTGTTCCACCACCTTCACATCCGTGGCGCAACGCCCCACGGTGGCCCGAAACAGCTGGCCCTGGAAGGTGGCCGGGGTGGCCATCACCCCCACGACCCCTGAACGGGTCAGGGCCACGGCGGGTTTCACCGCCGGCTCGAGCCCCAGGATCGGCAGATCGGGAAAGCGGCGGCGCAGGGGCTGCAGGGCCACGGCCGAGGCGGTGTTGCAGGCGACGATGATCGCCTTGCAGCCCTGGGACACCAGGCGGTCGGCCACCGCCAGGCAGAAGGACTGGATCTCCAGGGCGGAGCGATTGCCATAGGGCACGTGGGCCTGATCGGCCAGATAAAGCACCGATTCAGCGGGAAGGTGATGCACCACCTGGCGCCAGACGCTCAGGCCGCCAACCCCCGAATCGAAGATGCCCACCGGAGCGGCGGGATCGAGGCTCAGCCCCCCGGGGCTCATGGATTGGACACCAGGTAGCGCAGCACCCCGTTGGCAACGGCCACGGCCATGCGGCGACGGAAGGCCGGATCCGCCAGGCGCGGCGCATCGAGCGAACCGGTGACGAAGCCCATCTCGGCGAGGGCGGCCGGCATGACCGTGCGGCGGATCACGAAGAAGCGACCGGGCCGGGCCCCCCGATCAGGGGTACCAGGGGAGATGGCCATGATCTGCTCCTGCACCGACTGGGCCAGCGCCCGCGAGCGGCTGCTCTCGAAGTAGAAGGTCTCGACCCCGTTGACATCCGGGCGCGCCATGCTCAGGGCGTTGGCGTGAAGGCTCAGGAACACATCGGCACCGCTGTTGTTGGCCAGGGCCACCCGGGGCGGCAGGTCCACATCCACCTCAGAGGTGCGGGTCAGCAGCACCCGGACGCCCTTGGCCTGGAGCAGCTGGGCCACCTGCAGGCCGACATCGAGCACCACGTCGGTCTCCCGAAGCCCGTTGATGCCGACCGCACCAGGATCGGGCCCGCCGTGGCCGGGATCGATGACAACGGTGTAGCGGCCCCGCGGCACGTCGGGAAGGCGGGAGACCGCAGCGCCCGATGCCTGGGGAAGCCTGGGCTGCCAGGACCCCTGGGGGCGCCAGGCGGTGGCGGCCGGGGCGTCAAGATCGCCCTCGCCGATCACGGCAGCCGCCGCCGCCGTGCTGCCCAGTTCCATGCGCCAGCGCACGGCACTGGTGCCCACCAGGCGCAGCCGGGAGGGGTCGAGATTGGTGCCGGGCTGGAACTCGAGCACCAGCCGGGTGGTGTCCGGGCCGGGCCGACCGATGCGGATCTGCCGCAGGGAACCGCTGCCGGGGAGGCTGCGGGTGCGCTGAGGTGCCCCCGGCAGATCGATCCAGATGCGCGGACCGACGCCGCCACGGCCCTCCTCGTAAAAGGCCCGCAGCGGGGCGGCGGGCGCCGTGCGCAGCTCGAGCACACCATCGCGACCCAGGCGCCAGGCCGAGAGTGCGCTGGCGGCCCAGGCCGGCAGCGCCGACAGCAGGCTCAGAGGCAGGGCGGCCGCCAGCAGCAGGCCTGTCAGCCGTGCCGACCGGCCCGGACGGCAGCGTGGCATTGGCGGCATCACAGGCTCAGAACAGGGCGGGGCGACGGTGGCGCAGGCTGGGCATCTGGGCCTGGATGCGCTGACGGTGGCTCACGTCCACCGGGGCGACCGCGAGGCCGGGAGCGATGCCGGCATCGGCAAGCACGGTTCCCCATGGATCGATCACCAGGGCATGACCGTGGGTCTGGCGGCGACCACCGTGGTGTCCGGTCTGAGCGGGGGCGACCACGTAGGCGGTGTTCTCGATGGCGCGGGCCTGCAGAAGCACCTGCCAGTGATCCTTGCCGGTGAAGGCGGTGAAGGCCGCCGGGATGAACAGCACGTCTGCCCCGGCACCGGCCAGATGCCGGTAGAGCTCAGGGAAGCGCACGTCGTAACAGATCGACAGACCGACGCGGCAGAGGCCGGGAACCTCCACCACCGGAGGCAGCAGATCACCAGGCATCACCGTGGCCGACTCGCGATAGGTGTTGCCGTCGGGCAGATCCACGTCGAACAGGTGGATCTTGTCGTAGGTGGCCAGCACCTGGCCGTCCTTGCCGACGAGTTCAGCGCGGTTGCTGGTGAGACGCTCTCCGGCGGGAACGGGGTAGCCGCCTCCCAGCAGGGTCACCTGGTAGCGGCGGGCCATCGTCACCAGAAACCGCTGGCAGCGCTCCGCCAGGGTGGGGGCCAGTTCAAGGCGGCGCTCGTCGTCGCCCATGAAGGCGAAGTTCTCCGGCAGGCCCACCAGATCGGCTCCGCGGCGGGCGGCCAGCTCGATCTGCTCTTCGGCAGCGGCGAGATTCTGCTCGGGATCCGACGTGCTGGTGAGTTGAATCGCCGCCGCCAGAAAGCTTGTCACCGCTGGAGTCTTGCCACAGCCGGCACTGTAAGGGGCCCCGCAATGCCCGCCGGGGTGAACAGGCGGGCCACCCTCCCGGACGGACAGCGGGGCGGCGGATGGGGCCAGGGCTCCGAGCGGATGGCCGTGGGCTCAGGCGGCCTGAATCACCCCTGGGCTGGTCTGGGTGGGAACGATCGTCAGGCTGTCGACGGCGGCACAGCAGATGAAGTCGGCGTCGTGGTTGCCGATGCCGATCAGGCGCTGGCCATGGCTGGCAGCCCGCAGGCAGGTCTCCGTGTCGTGGCGCCACTGCTGCCAGAGGGCCAGGGCTGCCAGAGCCTCGTCGTTGCCGGTGCTGACGCCCACATGGGGGGACACGGCCAGCTCCATCGCCGCCGAGATCACCGCTCCGGCCGCCAGGCTGTCCTCCAGGGAGTAGTCGCCCTCCCAGCCGCTGCCGACGATCCAGACGCACCGGGCACCGGAATCCACCAGCCTGCGGGCCACGGCGGTGCGGTTGGGCAGGCAGGCCGTGACCAGCAGCGGCACGGCGCGGACCGCCTCCAGGGAGCGGGTGCCATTGGTGGTGCTCATGAAGATGCGCTTGCCGCCCACCAGGGCCGGCGTGACCGCCAGGGGCGAATTGCCGAGGTCGTAGCCCTCCACCCGCTTGCCGCCGCGCTCTCCGGCCCGGAGGCGGCGATCGGAGGGCCAGGCCGCCGCCGCGGCCTCCAGCTCCGTCAGGTCGGCGAAGGCCTGAATCGCCTCGGCTCCGTTCTGCAGCGACCAGGCGATGGTGGTGGTGGCGCGCAGGACATCGATCACCACGGCGGCATCCGGCCCGCCATCGGCCGGTGCCAGCACCGGCGGCACAGCCTCGGACGTGTGGAAATAGGAGATCTGCACGGCGGTGGAGCTCACTGCTGCGAACCCTAGGAACCCGCTTGCGGCGGCGCCCTCGTCCGGGATGCGGCCGCGACGTGACGGTCGACCGAGGCGATGCCGAGAGGGAAAGGGAGTGGGGAGAACGAGATGGACAGGGAGAGACGACGCCCCAGGCCCCAGGTGAGCATCAGCACGGCAGCGGCAGCACAACCGGAACACAACGGGAGGGGCTCGAGCCGGGACGCGGACGGTGGGGAGGTCTGAGCGGGCGACCCTCGCAGCGGCCGCTGGGGCTGGGGATGATGGCTGGACCTGTCGGTCCTCCAGCCCCTGCGATGCCGAGTTCAGCCGCCGTTCTCGGCCCACGCAGCCGCCGCGATCTGCGCGGGTTCCTGGAGCTGCTGGAGCAGCGCGGCCGGCTGCGGCGCATCACGGCACCCGTCGATCCCGACCTGGAGCTGGCGGCGATCGCCGATCGGGTGCTGGCCGCCGGCGGGCCGGCTCTGCTGTTCGAGAACGTGATCGGCTCCTCGATGCCGGTGGCCATCAACCTGCTCGGCACCCAGGAGCGGGTGCTCTGGAGCATGGGCATGGAGCGGCCGGAGGAGCTGGAGGCTCTGGGTGAGCGGCTCGCTCTGCTGCAGCAGCCCCGCCCCCCCAAGGGAGCCCGTGAAGCCGTGCGCTTCGGCTCGGTGCTGCTGGACGTGCTGAAGGCTCGGCCCGACCTCGATCTCACCCCCCCCTGCCATCAGGAGGTGTTCCGGGGCGAGGCGGTGAATCTCGATGCCCTGCCACTGCTGCGACCCTGGCCCGGCGACGCCGGCCGGATCATCACCCTCGGGCTGGTGATCACCAAAGACCCCGAAACCGGCACCCCGAACGTGGGCGTGTATCGGCTGCAGCAGCAGTCGATCAACACCATGACCGTGCACTGGCTGAGCGTGCGAGGCGGCGCCCGCCACCTGCGCAAGGCGGCGGCCCTGGGCAAACCGCTGGAGATCGCCATCGCCATCGGCGTGCATCCCCTGCTGGTGATGGCGGCGGCCACGCCGATCCCGGTGCAGCTCAGCGAGTGGCTGTTCGCCGGGCTCTACGCCGGGGAGGGGGTGCGGTTGGCGAAATGCAAGACCGTGAATCTGGAGGTGCCCAGCCACAGCGAGGTGGTGCTGGAGGGCACGATCACCCCGGGCGAGGAGCTGGCCGATGGCCCCTTCGGCGACCACATGGGCTTCTACGGCGGTGTGGAGGACTCACCCCTGGTGCGCATCCAGTGCGTCACCCAGCGGCGCAACCCGCTCTACTTCACCACCTTCAGCGGCCGGCCTCCGAAGGAGGACGCGATGCTGGCGATCGCGCTGAACCGGATCTACACGCCGATCCTGCGCCAGCAGATCCCGGAGATCGTCGATTTCTTCCTGCCGATGGAGGGGCTCAGCTACAAGCTGGCCGTGATCGCCATCGACAAGGCCTACCC
>JAYKIG010000009.1:0-8069 GCA_035286045.1 Cyanobacteriota bacterium
GGCAGATCGGCTGGGTGGAGATGGCAGCGGTCACGGAGCAAAAGCCAGCGGAGTTTGGATCGACTGGCGAAAACTGGAACCCAGAGGGATGGCTGGTGCGGGTCAACTGGCAGATCCTGCGTCAGGCCCTGGTGCCGCAGACGTTCTTTGAGCTGATTCAGCCTCTGCTGCCGGAGCGCCACAGCCCGATCAGCACCGGCACGGGGCGCGGCAATCAGGGCATCTACCTGGCGGCTCTGAGCGACGTGCTGGGGGCGTTGCTTCTACGCCTGATCGAGGAGCATGCCGATCCGGCGGTGAAGGTGCACCTGGTGGTGCTGGCGGAGGAAGGGGAGTACACGGCTGCCCTGCTCGCAGACATGCAGCGGTTGCGCCAGGTGCCAAACGCCACCGAGCGCGATGCCCTCACCCGCGCGCGGCTAGGGCAGGGACTGTTTCGCCAGCGGGTGGCCGAACAGGAACCTGTCTGCCGAGTGACGGGATTGGGGCGGCAGGAGTTTCTGGTGGCCAGCCACATCAAGCCATGGCGAGACAGCAACAACCGGGAGCGGCTGAGCGGCGCCAACGGCCTGCTTCTCTCGCCCCATGTGGACAAATTGTTCGACCGCCACTGGATCAGCTTCGATGGGAACGGCGCACTGCTCTGCGAGCACGAAGCGGCCAGGGAGGCCCTGCGCTGCTGGGGAATCGAAGGGGCCAATCTGATCCGGCCGTTCAGCCACGAGCAGGAGGGGTTTCTGGAGACTCACCGGGAGGCCCTGAGGAGCTGAAGGCCTCGGCTGCATCGGGTTTCGTCCCTAGTGGCAAGAAGCGCAGAATGAATGCTGCCAGCGGCAGGGGCCCGCAACGCGGATACAAGCTATCGCTGCCCGGAATTCGGCGCCAGCACTGCACCACAAGCTGAGGATCGGTGCCAGGGAGTAGTTGCACCCAGTAGCGGTACTCGGCATCGGCGGCCTGTTCTGGCCTGGCCAGAGGGTCAGCCAGGTTCTGGGTGCTCAGAAAGGCGGCGAGGAAGCTGGAGACGTCAGGCGCTTCGTGCTGGGCCGCCGCGAACCGCCAGGCGGCACCGGTGGGGTACCCGTCGTGATGGAGGTAGAGGTGACACTCCGGGTGGCTGGGAAAGCCTGTGAAGGAGAAAACGGCACGGGTGGCCACTGAGCTGGGGCATGTTCCCTGGAAATGCCACCATGCGACTCACCTTCTGTTTTGCTGAGGATGCGTTTCACCATCACGCGGATCCTGGTGCAGGAGGCCGAGGTTTTCTCCCCGTTCGGCCACCAATCTCGCCCCACGTCTGTTCATTGCGGCAGTGTGCCACTCACGTACTTGTGAAGCACGCTGCTGATCAGGGTTTGATAGGGAATGCCTTCCTGCAAGGCGCGAGTGCGGATGGCCTGGAGATCACCGCTGGAGAGGCGAATGTTGATCCGCTGGTCTTTCAGGCCCGTTGCCTTTGCTGCTTCCTGGAGCTGGCTCAGCAGAGCCGGCGTGGCCACACTATGGAGTTCGCCGGCCTCGAAATCAGCGAGAAGCTGCTGCTCTTCAGGGTCCAGTGCTTGCGAATTGGGAAGGGTCATCAATCAGGCTCAATGGGGGCGGATGGTGTGTACAGGCGGTTGGCCTTGCGGCTAGGGATGATCGTTTTTAGGAACAGGCACTCTTCGGTCTCGATCAATGGCACCAAGTGGATGTAGTCCTTGATTCGCACCACGAGAATGCGCTGCCCTGGGTAGCGCTGTTGATTGGGATGTTCCTGCACGTCGAGCAGGTCTCCCGCCTCAATCGCAACCACCACCGCTTCGAAGCACAGCTGCCGCTCGGCCAGGAGTTGAGCATTTTTCTCAGGGCTCCACGCGAAGGGCTTCATCAGCCAAGTTTAGCGACGCTGTGTGCCTGATGTCATCAGCCCGTGACTCTGCCGATGGCACCACCAGCAAGGGGCAGGTGACCATCCCCAGGGCGTTGCGCCAGTTGTTCGGGCTGGCCAGGGGCAGCCGCGTGCGCTTAGCGTTGAGGGGGATCACATCGAACTGCGCCCCTGGAAGCCGGACCCGCCAGTGCCGCAGAGCGGCTTCGGATTGCTGAGGTCCAGCCGAACAGCCGCAGCTTTGTGCGACGCACGCGCCAGCTCCATCTGGCGCCACGGCTGTTTGTGCCGGCAGGTGCCTCATCGGGGCAGCAGCCGGCGGAGATCCCAGACAACGGCGCCTGCAGCTCGACCTCTCGGGCTAGGAGAGCCCAGAAGCCCTGATTCACGCCGATCGTGAACGCTGATGGCGCAGACCTGCGTGCTCGACGCATCCGCCCTCATCCCGAAGAGGCCCTCAGGGCTCGCTGGGGATGCTGATCCAGGTGATGCGGTGTTGCCCCAGTCCATCCCGGATCTGAGTCCAGCGTTGCGGGTCCTGGGGAATACCCTGCAGAGCCAGTTCGTAGAGCAGATTCATGCAGAAACGGCCACGGAAGTAGCCGCCATGGCTATCGATCTGACCGATACCAAGGGGCGCCAGCAGCATCAGGACGAACGTGGCGGCGTAGTTGATGGGACGCACCAGGGGATGGGTGGCGGTGAAGGCACTGAGATGGCGCCCGCGGTCGGTGTAGTCGGTGCAATCGATCACGTTGAGAGGAGAGTCGAGCCGCGGGGGACAGCGGAACAACCTGTCATCGCACAGGCTCATCGACCGCAGCCCGCCATTGAGCCGCACATCCCGCAGATCGGAGGTCCGCCAGCCATAGCCATTGGTCTGGCCCCGCCCGGCCAGGGTGAGGTTGCCGAGACGAAAGCCCCCGAGACGGGTGCGGGAGGGAAACACGAAGTAGTTCGCGATGGTGGAGGCCAGTCGGAGCACCATGTCGGCATCGTTCACGAACAGGAAGGTGTCGCGGAAACGGCGCAGGCAACTGGCCAGGTCGTTGGAGCGGCCCGTGGTGATGGCCCACACGGGGATGTCCGCGGCCACCAGGATCAGGCGATCTAGGATGAACAGATCCCCGATGGTGGCCAGCTGGCGCCGCAGCGCTTCACGCCGTTCCGCCCGCAGGGGTGCGGGGCAGCTCGCAGCAGCGAAGGGACCCACCAGGGGGTTCTCGTCCCACAGGTGTTGGTCGGCATCGGCTTCGAACACATTGCTGAGCACCCGGATCAGGGAGGTGGTGAGAAAGGTGCCCATGCTGTGGGCAAGGAAGCTGAGGCTGATGCGCGAAGCTTCACCACGGCTCACTCGGCTCAGGTAGTCGGTGTCTGAGGCGATGTCACGCACAAGGTGGTGCAGGGCCCGGATCATCTCCACCGCGTCGGACACGCCATAGGTGCTGGCGCGATCGCGATCGCGGAAATACACCACCATGCGCAACAGGATCAGGGTGATGCCGATGCCGAGCAACAGCTGGCCCAGATCGGCCAGCAGACCGCCGGCCGCCGCAGCGAGGGCGCCCCCCAAACCAAAGATCAGAAACAGCCCATAGGGCATGGCCCGGATCCAGCGCAGGGGGCCACCAGCACCGATCGGCTCCGAGGGCCAGGCGTAGTGCACAAAGAGCACGTAGTCGTCCGGTGGCGTCTGGTCGAAATGGCGAGCGTCGTGCTGGAACTTGCGCTCTGCCTCGGCGTACTCCTCTCTCACGCTCTGAAGGGGCACGTTGTAGCCATGAACGCGCACCACCAGCCGGAGTCTCCTGGAGCCCTCCCCGGCCCCCGGCCGGGAAAAAAACAGTTGGAGGTGCCGGCGCAACTCAAGAAAGCGCTCGGCGCTGTCCTCCAGTTCGCGGGGTGCGATATCGCTGCGGAAGGGAAGCTCCGCCTCCAGCGGCGCTGTGCTGGAGATCAGCAGGTGGCTGAAGCAGGGCTCCGCCTCCGAGGGGTAGGCGTGGTAGTTGAGCAGGGCCAGCTGGCCTGCCATCGCCTCTGAGCCGGACATCTGGATTCGCAGGACACTGGAAACCCATGGCTAGCCAGCCCTGGAACCGCTGGCAAGAAAGGGCTCCAGGGCGAGGTTTTCAGCGCGTCCAGCCTTCGGTGCGCATCAATGCCTGGGCCGGGGGCGACACCAGGAACTGCAGGAAGGCGGAGGCCTCGGGATCGGCTGCGGGGGAGAGGGCCACGTTGAGATCGCGCCAGATGCGCCGGTCGGCGGCGATCGGCACCTCCTCCAGCAGCTCAGGATGGTTCACCGGCCATTCGGGCCAGGTGATCCAGGCATCGGCGTTGAGCTCGCGGAAGGCCTTCAGGCTGGCTCCGGATCCGGTGGAGAAGGCCACGATGTTGCGGCGGAAACGGCGAATGTCGTCGAGTCGGCCGAGGCGTCCCGCCACATCCTCCCAGGTGCCGGTGCCGGAGGTGTTCGCCACCCCGGCCCCTTCCGTCACCACGATGCGGATGCCGGGCTGCAGAAGATCCTCGAAGCCGCGGATGCGGCGGGGGTTGCCAGCTTTCACCGCGATCACCGTGGGGCGGATGTAGATGGGCTCCACCTGCTGGGATCTGAAGGTGGGAAACGATTCCAGAAATGCCGTCATCGACTGCTCGGAAGTGCCCCAGAGGATGTCCGCATCCCGCTGGGCACGGGCAGACCAGGTGGGTTCGGGACCAGCGGTGATCACCACGCGGCCACCGGTCTGGCGCTCCCAGGCATCGGCCACCTTGCGCAGGGCGGTGTGCGGCCCCCCGGCGCCGTAGAGCTTTACCACCCCGTCGCGAGGCTGGTGGGGGGGAGGGGTCTGGGCCAGGGCCGGAGGAGCCAGCAAGGCCATGAGCAGGAGAAGGGCAGAAGCCAGGGGCAACCAGGAAGCAGGGCCTACCCATTCTCACCACTAGCGGATCGGTGGCAGGGTGGGGGGAGAAAGGGCCAGCCGTGAAGGGGCCCCAGCTCCACGCAAGCCGCCATGCCCGCCGCCCTTTCCCAGGCTCCCCCCCACACCGGCGCCGTGACAGGCCTGCTGGAGCTCCTCGCCTTCCTGCGGGATCCCGGCTTTGCGGGCCGGCGCTTCGCCCAGCTGGGAGACGTGTTTGAAACCGTGCTGGCGGGTCAATCCCAGGTGTTCGTGCGGGGGGTGGGCCCCGTGGCGGAGCTGATGGGCCAGGCTGGGGCGCTGGAGGGCTGGTGGCCGGCCAGCGTCAGCGAGCTGCTTGGGCCCGCCTCCCTGGCCAACCGCAACGGAGAAGCCCACCTGGCCCGACGGCGGGCGGTGGGACGCCTTTTTTCCGCCGCAGCCCTGCGGGGCTATGGCCCCGGCATCGCCCGCCTCAGCGATGGGGTGTGCACCGCCCTGGCGGCCGCACCCCAGCCGGTCGCCCTGGCGGACTGGATGCGACCCTTTGCCTTCCAGGTGATCGCCGAAGAGGTGCTCGGCCTCACGCCTGAGGGCAGGGCGGGGCTCTACGAGGATTTCGAGGTATGGACCCGGGGACTGTTCAGCCTGCCCATCGCCTATCCCGGAAGCCGCCTGGCCGGGGCCAGGGCCGCCCGGGGGCGGTTGATCCGGCGCATCCATGGCCTCCTTCCCTCCCTCTACCGTGCTGGTGGGCGCAAGCGATGAGGCGGGCGTTCCCCTCAACGACGCCGACCTGGCCGACCAGCTCCTGCTCCTACTCTTCGCCGGCTACGAAACCACCGCCTCCTCCCTGACTCTGCTGGTGCTTCACCTGCTCCAGCACCCCGCCACCCTGGCCTGGCTCACGGAAGAACTTGATGGGGTGCCCTGGCCTCCGGAGGGCCCGAGTGTGGAGCAGCTCGAGAGCCTGCCCCGGCTCAACGCCGTGATCCAAGAGGTGTTGCGGCTGGTGCCGCCGGTGGGTGGGTTCTTCCGCCGCACGGTGGCGCCCGTCCAGGTGGGTTCGTACACCATCGCGGCTGGGAAGGTGATCCAGGTGGACATCACCGGCACCCAGAGGGATCAGCAGGTGTTCGCCGATCCGGAGGCTTTCCGCCCCGAGCGCCATCTCGAGGGCACCGCAGCGGGGGCCGGTGCCATTCCCTTCGGCATCGCGCCACGGGTGTGCCTGGGCAAGCCCCTGGCGGAGCTGGAGATGCGCCTGATGCTCACCCGTCTGCTGCAGACCCTTCACCTCACCCTGGTGCCAGAGCAGGATCTCAGCCTGGAGGTGATCCCCACCCCCCGGCCCCGAAGCGGCCTGCTGGTGCGGGTGGAGCGGCGGCGCTGAGCCCCCATTCACCCCTCCAGCTCAGAGCAGCAGCGGGCAAACGCCTCCGCCGGGTCCGGGGCAGCAGTGATGGGGCGGCCGATCACCAGCTGGCTGGCGCCGGCGGCGAGGGCGGCGGCGGGGGGGAGCACCCGGGCCTGATCGCCGCTGTCCGTGCCCAACGGACGGATGCCGGGGCACACCAGGGCAAAGGGCTCCGGGTGCGCCGCCCGCAGGGTGGAAACCTCCAGGGGGGAGCAGATGCACCCGCCCACCCCCGCGAGGGCTGCCAGCCCGGCCAGCCGCTGCACGTACGGCTCCACCAGCTCAGCGATGGCCAGCTCATTGGCAAAACGGGTGGAATCCCAGCTGGTGAGCACCGTCACCGCCAGCAGGGTCGGGGGGGGGAGGGCGGCCGCATCCGCCCCCTCCTGCGCCGCTTTCTGGGCCGCCCGCAGGGCCTCGCTGCCGGCACAGGCATGCACAGTCATCAGCTCCGCCCCGAGCCGGGCAGCGCTGCGGCAGGCCCCGGCCATGGTGGCCGGGATGTCGTGAAACTTCAGATCCAGAAACACCCGCTTGCCCTGCCCCCGCAGCTCCCGCACCACCTGGGGGCCCGCGGCGGTGAACAGCTCTAGCCCCACCTTCACCCAGAGGAGATCCGGGATGGCAGCGGCCAGGGCCAGGGCTGAAACGGAGTCGAGACCATCCAGGGCAACAATGATCCGTTCAGCGGAGGGGGTGGCAGGCAAGGGAACAGGGGGATCTGGGGCTGAGTCTGCCCTCCGGCGGGGCCGGAGCCAGAGGAATCACTTCATCAACCGGAAGCTCCTGGCTTTCCCTGGGCGAGCACTGGAGGCGACCGGAGCCACACGCTGTGTTGGAGCGGCTGGGAGTGAACAACCATGTCACGGGGATGGCCTGCCCCGGCCCGGCACCGATAGGTTTGCTGTTCAGGACATGGGTCTGGCGCAGTGGATGGGTTAGCCGACGACAGACTCGGCCATCGTCAGAGCAGCGAGGCTGAACTGCGCGACCTGATCCTCAGGTGGCAGGAGCAGCTGGTGATCTGGGCCCGGAACGGCCAGCTCACCCAGGCGGCGCGGGTTGCACTCAACCTGCCGGATCCCCACCCGGCCCTGGAGGCCTGGATGGCCCGGATCGCTGGGGCGGATCTGCAGGAGCTGCCGCCGATCCAGCCCCTGACCTGGGAGGAGATGGAGGGCTGTGCCTGTGCCTACGCGCCGGAGCGGCAACTGATCCTGATCAACCAGGAGTGGCTCGAGAACGCCGTGGCCGAGCAGGTGTTCGCCGTGCTCACCGAACAGCTGGGCCATCACCTGGATGGCCTGTTCAACCAGGTGGATACACCGGGAGATGAGGGCGAGCGCTTTCTTGACGTGCTGCGCTGCGGCGAGGGGGGCGCGGCCGGCCTCGACCCGTTTGCGGAGGAGGAGCCGCACGGCGTGGTGCATCTCCACGGAGACACCATCGCTGTCGAGGAGGCCGGTGTGGGCGCCATCTGTCTCGACCTGCGCGACCTGATCCATCCGTCTGATCCACCGCCGGCATGAGCCCTTCCCTGATCTGCCTCGATCAACAGCACCCTCTGAAGGCGGGGATCGCCGCTCGCTTCGGGCTGGGCGTCGGGTCTCTGGACGAGGGATGGCAGGGCGATGGCCCCCGGCTACTGATCGCGCCCTGGTGGATGGCCCTGCCCGATCCCTGGCCCGGTAGCGCCCTGCTGCGCCATGGGCCGCTGGTGTCGGATCTGCGCCACCACGACAATGCCATCAGCCTGCAGCGGCTCCTGCTCTGGCCCTATGGCACGGCAGCGATGGCCTGGCTCGCCGATGCAGACCTGCTGGAGGCGATCGGCGCATGGCTGGGCGACCCCTGGGAGGGTGAGCGTTGGCTGGAGGGT
>JAYKIG010000010.1:0-2580 GCA_035286045.1 Cyanobacteriota bacterium
CGATCAGTAGACTTTCGCAACCAAACGCCCTCCGCTGCATGGCGAACTCGTCACCTGCCGCGTCCGATTCCAAGAACAACCCCGTCTACGACTGGTTCAACGAGCGCCTCGAGATCGGGGCGATTGCGGATGACATCTCCGCCAAGTATGTGCCACCGCACGTCAATATCTTCTACTGCCTTGGCGGCATCACCCTCACCTGCTTCCTGATTCAATTCGCAAGCGGGTTTGCGATGACCTTCTATTACAAGCCCACGGTGGCTGAGGCCTATGCCTCCGTCCAATACCTGATGACGGACGTGAGTTTCGGCTGGCTGATTCGCTCTGTGCACCGCTGGAGCGCCAGCATGATGGTGCTGATGCTGATCCTTCACGTGTTCCGGGTGTACCTCACCGGTGGCTTCAAGCGCCCCCGTGAGCTCACCTGGATCACCGGGGTCACCATGGCGGTGATCACCGTGTCCTTTGGCGTCACCGGCTATTCCCTCCCCTGGGATCAGGTGGGTTACTGGGCTGTGAAGATCGTGTCCGGCGTTCCCGCTGCCGTGCCCGTGGTGGGCGATTTCATGGTGGAACTGCTCCGCGGTGGCGAGAGTGTGGGTCAGTCCACCCTCACCCGCTTCTACAGCCTGCATACCTTTGTATTGCCCTGGCTGCTGGCGGTGTTCATGCTCATGCACTTCCTCATGATCCGGAAGCAGGGCATCTCTGGTCCCCTCTAAATCGTTTCCAACAAACCGCCCTCTTCCTTTCACCCTCCAGAGCCATGCACATCCTCAAAAAGCCTGATCTCACCGATCCCGCCCTCCGGGCCAAGCTGGCCAAGGGAATGGGGCACAACTACTACGGTGAGCCCGCCTGGCCCAACGACCTGCTCTATATCTTCCCTGTCTGCATTCTCGGCACCATCTGCTGCATCGTGGGCTTGGCTGTGCTCGACCCCGCCATGCTGGGCGACAAGGCTGATCCATTCGCCACACCCCTGGAAATTCTTCCCGAGTGGTATCTCTACCCCGTGTTCCAGATCCTGCGGGTGGTGCCCAACAAGCTCCTTGGGATTGCCCTGCAAACTATGGTGCCCCTGGGCCTGATGATGGTGCCCTTCATCGAGAGCTTCAATAAGTTCCAGAACCCCTTCCGCCGGCCTGTGGCGATGGCGGTGTTCCTGTTTGGAACCTTCTTCACGATCTATCTGGGCATCGGTGCGGCCCTGCCCATCGATAAATCGCTCACCCTGGGTCTGTTCTGAGATTTCTGAGCAATCCTGGATTTCTGGCCCACAGATCAGTGGATCTGTGGGCTTTTTATGGTCATGGCAGGGCGGCGCGGAGCTCGTGCAGACTGGGGTTGGCGGCGATCACCAGCACATCGCAGGACGGAATGCCTGTCATGGTTTTGCGCAACTCAGGAGGCAGCCCTCCGAATACGCCCCAGGCATTAACGATTCAGCAAAACCTTGCGGGTGATGCTGCTGGGTCAAAAGGCCAGCCCTGCCGTTCCAGTGAGCATGTACTGAATCGGATCACGCCCCTTGCGGGCAGGGCTTCCACGGCGGCAGCAGCGGTGAGTTCCTGCAAGGTCTGGGAGACCGCCGACTGGCTGACTCCCCAGAGCGGGCGGCCCCGAGCTCAGCTGCAGAGCGGCATCGCCAACGCTAGCGGCTGCTGCCTGACTGACTGATTCAAACCGCCAACCCCATCCCCTGCATCCACCCCGCCGGGATCGGCCGCTCCAGCCGCCAGCGAATCGCCATCGGCCTCTCCCCCTCGTGGCTCACTTAGCGGACAAACCCCAGACACCGAAACGGCTCGGTGACACCGCCCGCCCGGCCCCCCTCGCGCCGGTGTTCGCGCACAAACAGCAGCACCCGTGAACCCCGCGCCTCGTGGTGGATGTACCGCTGGCCGGTGGGGGAGGAGGCGGTGGTGGTGCTCTGGCTCTCCCAGTGGAACAGGGAGTGGCCAAGGGCCAGGTCGCGGTAGCGGGTGGAGGGGGAGAAGAGGGCTTCGCTCTTGTTGAGGGTGATGAACAGCAGGTCGGTGTGGCTGGGTTCGTGCCAGAGAACGCCTTCGCGGTGGATCCAGAGGAATAGCCTTTGGCCTGGAAATGTATGCGGAACTTGCATACGCCACCTCAATCGCCATGGAGCTCTGGCTTAACCTGATCAGGCTGGGGTTAGCCCAAATCCGCCATCCTGCAGACACCCGGTCGATCAGCCATGCCCCTCCGCTCGGCCAGCGACTTTCCAGCCTCCCCCGCCCCTGAGGCACTGGAGGGCACCTACCAGGAGTGCAGAGCGGCCTTGGTGTCTGCCAACCGCAGCAGGGGCGCGTTGAAGGCTGAGAGCGATCGGCGGGGGGTGGTGATTGCGGAGCTGCAGCGCGAGCTGGTGGCCCTGGAAGCAGATCTGGCCGATGAGGCACGCACCAAGGCCCGGCTCCATGCGCTCAACGCCAGGCTCGGCACCGTGATCCGCGAACTGGAGGACACGGGCGATGCGATGGTGGGGCTGATTGATGAGAGTGAGCGCCAGAGCGGCTTCTGGCTGGTGGAGATGTTCCGGCGCTTGATCGAGCAGGC
>JAYKIG010000011.1:0-3135 GCA_035286045.1 Cyanobacteriota bacterium
CGATGACCGCCCTGCCGATCATCGAAACCCAGGCCGGTGACGTGTCCGCCTACATCCCCACCAACGTGATCTCGATCACCGATGGTCAGGTGTTCCTGAGTTCCGACCTGTTCAACTCCGGTCTGCGCCCCGCCATCAACGTGGGCATCTCCGTCAGCCGGGTGGGTGGTGCTGCCCAGACCAAGGCCATCAAGAAAATTGCCGGCACCCTGAAGCTGGAGCTGGCCCAGTTCGACGAGCTGGCCGCCTTCTCCCAGTTCGCCTCCGATCTGGATGCCGCCACCCAGGCCCAGCTGGCACGGGGGAAGCGCCTCCGCGAACTTCTCAAGCAACCCCAGTTCAGCCCCCTCAACCTGGCGGAACAGGTCGCTGTGGTTTATGCAGGCGTGAAGGGTCTGATCGACGACGTGCCTGTCGATCAGGTGGCCCAGTTCTGCCGTGAACTCCGCGAGTACCTGCGCACCAACAAGGCTGACTTCGTCAATGCCGTGATGAGCGAGAAGCAAGTCAGCGATGCCTCGGAAGCCACGCTGAAAGCTGCCATCGCTGAAGTCAAGGCCTCCATGCTGGCTGCGGCCTGAGGCACGAAATGGCAAATCTCAAGGAGATCCGCGACCGGATCAGCTCTGTCAAGAACACCCGCAAGATCACCGAGGCCATGCGCCTCGTGGCGGCGGCCAAGGTTCGCCGTGCCCAGGAACAGGTGCTGCGCAGCCGCCCCTTCGCCGATCGGCTGGCGCGGGTGCTCCAGAATCTGGAAACCCGCATGGCCTTTGAAACGGCCGACTCCCCCCTGCTCAAGGGCCGGGCCGTTGACACGGTCACGTTGTTGTCGGTCACGGGAGACCGGGGACTCTGTGGGGGCTACAACTCATCAGTGATCAAGAAAACCGAGCAGCGTTTTGCTGAGCTCAAGGCCCAGGGCCTGAATGTGGATCTGGTGCTGATGGGCCGCAAGGCCATCTCCTATTTCCAGAATCGGTCTGACACCTACAAGATCCGCGCCACCTTCACGGGTCTTGAGCAGGTGCCGACGGCCAAGGATGCCAACCGGGTGGCCAGTGAGGTGCTGGCTGATTTCCTTTCCGACAGCACGGATCGAGTGGAGATCATCTACACCAAGTTCATCAACCTGGTGAGTTCGGCGCCGGTGGTTCAAACTCTGTTGCCCCTGGACCCCCAGGGCATCGCCAACCCGGAGGATGAGATCTTCCGGCTGGTCACCAAAGATGGCCAGCTCGGCGTGGAAAAGGTGGCGATTGACAACACTCAGGCTCCCCTGGCACCAGACTTCGTGTTTGAACAAAGTCCGGATCAACTGCTCAACGCCCTGCTGCCGCTGTATTTAGACAACCAGCTGCTGCGTTCCTTGCAGGAGGCTGCGGCCAGCGAACTCGCGAGCCGCATGACCGCCATGAACAACGCCAGTGACAACGCCAAGGCCTTAGCCAAAACCCTGACCCTGGATTACAACAAGGCCCGTCAGGCGGCCATCACCCAGGAAATCCTGGAAGTGGTGGGCGGCGCCGCCGCGATGGCCTGAGAGCCAGGGGATACGCTGGCTCCAGAACCCTGCTTGATCCTCGAGGATGGGCTTGGCCCTGCGTCTCGACCAGTCTCTGGCGCGCCTCAAGCGCCGGGTGCTGCTGCCTGTGGCCATTCTGGCGATTCCCTGGCTTCAGGAATTGATCGATCAGCTTGTCTTTCGGGGCCGCTGGAATCTCCCCATGGTCTATGGCGGCCCCTGGTGGGGTCTGCTGACGGCACCGTTCAGCCATAGCGGCTTCGGCCACCTGATCAGCAATTCGATCTGGTTTCTCCCCCTCTCCTGGCTGGTGCTTCTGAAGGGCACCAGAGACTACTGGGCGGTCTGGATCTGTGTGCTGCTGCTCCAGGTCCCCGTCTGGTTGCTCTGGCCGGCAGCCAGCCATGGTCTCTCGGGCGTGGTCTATGGCCTGCTGGGGTATCTGCTTCTGATCGGTTGGTTGGAGAGGCGCCCCCTGGCCGTGGTTCTTTCTCTGGGTTGCGTGCTCGCCTATGGCGGATTGTTGCCATCGCTGTTGCCTTTTCTGAGTCCGCCGGGGGTGAGCTGGATCGGGCACATGGCCGGCTTCCTGGGGGGGCTTCTGGCAGCTTTCGCCGTGTATCGGGAGTGAGGCTCAGCCCATGTCGCCTGCCCAGCCCACCTTCCCTTCCCCTGCGCCCGTTCCCCTCGGTGTGCTCTCGCTCCAGCCCCTGTTCCCGTTGGCGTTGGGGCAGGTGCAGTTCGCCCCCGATCCCCTGGAGACGGCGGTGCTGCTTCAGGAGATCCTGCAACTGCGGGGGGAGGCCACGGGCAATCCCCAGGACGGTTGCGCCTGGACCGGGGATCTCCATGGCCACGGCCAGCTGCATCACCTGCCCGCCTTTGCCCCTCTGCTGCAGCGGCTGGGGCAGGCCGCCGGCGACTACGTGGGAGCGCTTGGATTCGACAGGAGCCTGGTGTCCCTGTTCCTGCAGCGGGCCTGGCCGGTGGTGAGTGAAGAGGGACAGGGGATCGGGCGCCATCATCACCCCAATGCGCATCTGAGCGCGATCTACTACCTGACCGGTGATGGCACGGCCGCCAGCGGTTGCCTGCGGGTGTGGCCACCACGCCAGGCCAATGAACTGGTGCCTGGGCTGGCGGTGGGCCACGGTGGGCCGATCAAGGCAGGGGGGTCAGAAGCGATGGCCTGGAATGCGCCCTGGTGGGACGTGGCCCCCCAGGCGGGCCTGCTGCTGCTGTTTCCTGCCTCCGTGGACCATGGGGTGCTGGAGAACGGTGCGGCGGAGGAGCGGCGCGTCTCGATCGCTATGGACTTCTGCCTGACGGCGCCAGCCCAGGCCGAGGGAGCCCGCAGCGACGCGGAGTATTTGTCGCCCCATCCGAGCTCGTGGCTGGAGATGATGAAAGGGGAAGATGGGGCTACAGGAAATGCGAACTGTGCCACACATGATGGAAACCGAAGAGCTGCCAGATGATGGTGCCAATGCCACAGGCGTAGGTTGTCCAGCGAACCCATTCCTGATGGGCGTCCTCTGAGTGGGCGACCGCGATGGCTATCAGAGCCGGGAACAGCTTGGCAAAGTAGCGGATGCGAACATAGACGAACA
>JAYKIG010000012.1:0-18438 GCA_035286045.1 Cyanobacteriota bacterium
AGCAGGGGGAACAGATCGACCCCCTTGCGCGGGATGGGATTCCCCAGGCAACCGAACAGGAACGTTCCTTGGTTCTTTTCCTCGGCCATGGCATGCACCACGGCTCTGGTCTGGGGGTCGAAGGTTCTGCTGTCGAGGGGCTGAGCCATGGCGAGAGGAAATCCCTCCGGCAACAGTGCACAGCGCTCCGCTGCGACGTGGTGGCGCGCCACAAGGTAGGACCGCACGGGCTCGGCGCAGGCCAGCACGAGGGTGCTCAAGGCCAGCTGACGCTGCACCAGCTCGGGCCTGGACATCAGGGCCAGGCTGGGCTCGAGCTCGTGCACATGGCTGATGACGGCTGGTGGCAACCGTTTGGACGCCAGATGCCCGAGCGCATAGCCCACAACAAGGGTGTTGAGATACAGCACATCAGGGCGGATCCGTTCCACCAACTCCGCGAGCCAGGCATCGGGATCGACCGTGAGGGGGCGTCTGCTCACCTTGGCAGCGAGCCTTTGCAGCCAGGGCGTCGGCTGGGAGGGACGCCAGGTCTCTGTGGGGCAAAGGGCCTCGAAATCCTCCCGCAGTGGGCCATCCCGCAGAATCGCCACATGGGCTTCGACGGATGGGTGGGCCAGAAGGCCGCGCACCAACCAGAGCAGCATCAGGGGGGCCCCCGTGCGACTGGCATCGTGGCAGACAAACAGAATCCGTTTCATCCGTCCCCGGCCAGAGCCAGCACCATCCTGGCGACAGCATTCACCGCGCCCGGCTGACCCCGGAGCGTGCGCAGATCGGCGCGAACCCCCTCCAGCCGCGCAGGCTGGGCCAGCCAATCGGCCGCCTCAGCGGCAATCTCCTGTGGGGTGATAGCCCCCACCCGCTCCGGCACCACCAGGCGTCCAGCGGAAATGTTGGGCCAGGCCAGAAAGCCGCGATGGCGCATGCGCCAGGCGGTCAGCGCCACCCCCAGGAGCCTGCGCAAGAACGGCAAGCGGGCCAGAATCCCCAGGCCCCCATCCCAGGCCTGCATCAAGTGGAGATGCTGGGTGGGGACCAGCACGATCATGGGTACGCCCAGGGCACCCAATTCGGCGGTGTTCGCCCCAACGGTGGTGAGCGCCATGGCGCACTGGCTCAGGGCGCCATGGGCAGGGTGGCCCGTTTCCAGATGAATGGGGGTGCCTGCAGACGTACGCAGCAGATAGGCTCCGGAAACGGAGTGCTCCAGCTGGGGCTCTCCACTCAGGTAGGTGGGGGCAAGGGGGTTGGAGGGGCTTCCGTAGGCCAGGAGGTCCCGGGGGGACGTGGTGGGCGCCACCGGGAGCAGAAAGCGGACGTCGGGCTGGAGGCGGGCGAGGCGATCGGCTGTGGCGAGAAGGAACGGCACACCCACCTGCAGCTTCGCCCGCTTTGACCCAGGCAACAGCGCCACCCAAGGCCCCTCTGGCCCCAGAGGATCCGACTGACGGGCCTGATTGGGAAGATCGGCCATCAGATCGCCCACCACCTCGGCGCGCCCACGCCATCGAGGGGTGAGGCGAGAAGCCGCCGCCGCGCCCATCAAGGCCACCCGGTCATTCCATCGAGGCCAGCGGGCCACCCATTCGGCATAGGTGAGGTGGCGATAACGGAGTCGGGCAGAGAGCAGCACGGTCCAGAACTGGTCGCCCCCCAGAAAAACAACCACCCCCTGGCGCGGCCAGAAGCCCTGGCGACGGGGGCGGAGCAGGAGCCACCAGAACCGTCGCGCCGGTACCACCCGCTCGAACAGCCCCCAGGAGCGGGCCACCTTGTGTTCCTGACCGGTGGCATTAGGGCAGGGCACCAGCACAAGCTGAAGGCCGCCTGGGGCCCCCTGGCTCAGGGGACGGAGGGGCTGCAGGGCGTGCAGGCGTTCCGCCAGGGGGCGCACCCAGGTGCTCAGCTCTCCAGGACCATTGCTCACCAGCACGATGGCCGTTTCCGAAGCAATGGCTCCACTCTCTGATCCATGGGCTCCGAGCCTGGCTGGATCCGCGGCGGACACCGTGGGTGCCCCTTCCAGTGGAGGGGGGATCAAGCGACGTGAAGGAGGGAGAAGGAAGGTAGTGCGGATGGCGAGACTTGAACTCGCAAGGCCGAAGCCACACGCCCCTCAAACGTGCGTGTCTACCAATTCCACCACATCCGCAGGAGACGGGCGGCAGGACAGGCCTGCGCGTCCGGGTGGGGCTTCCAGCAGAAGCAGAAAGCACTTACGCAATATACCCATGGCCCGGTGCCGGGGGCCCAGTGTGCGCTGATACAGTCCATGACACCGATCCCACTGCCCAGGCGCGGATGCCCATCGGCAAGCTGCTGATCGCCAACCGAGGGGAGATCGCCCTGCGCATCCTGCGCAGCTGCAGGGAGCTCGGAATCGCCACCGTGGCGGTCCACAGCACGGTGGATCGCAATGCACTCCATGTGCAGCTGGCGGATGAGGCCGTCTGCGTGGGCGACGCACCCAGCAGCCGCAGCTACCTCCACATTCCCAACATCCTGGCGGCCGCCACCTCCAGAGGAGCGGATGCCATCCATCCGGGCTACGGATTTCTGGCGGAGAGTGCCGCCTTTGCGGAGATCTGCCGCGACCACGGCCTCACTTTTGTGGGGCCCTCCCCGGAGGCGATCCTGGCCATGGGGGACAAGGCCACGGCGAAACGCACCATGCAACAGGTGGGCGTGCCCACCATTCCCGGCAGTGAGGGCTTGCTGGAATCGGTGGAAGACGCCATGGCCCAGGCCCAGGGCATGGGGTTCCCGGTGATGATCAAAGCCACGGCTGGTGGGGGAGGTCGGGGCATGCGCCTGGTACCCTCTGCTGATCAATTGGAGGGGCTCTTCAAGGCGGCCCAGGGGGAGGCGGAAGCGGCCTTTGGCAACCCCGGGCTCTACATGGAAAAATTCATCGACCGCCCCCGCCATGTGGAGGTGCAGGTGCTTGCGGATCGCTTCGGCAACGTGGTGCACCTTGGAGAGCGGGACTGTTCCATTCAGCGGCGCCATCAAAAGCTCCTGGAGGAGGCCCCCAGCCCGGGCCTGGATCCCCTGGTGCGGCAGCGCATGGGAGATGCGGCGGCGGCGGCGGCCCGCACCATCGGCTACGAGGGGGCCGGCACGGTGGAATTCCTGCTCGATCGATCGGGCGGCTTCTATTTCATGGAAATGAACACCCGCATCCAGGTGGAGCATCCGGTCACGGAGATGGTCACGGGCCTCGACCTGATCGCCGAACAGCTCCGGATCGCCGGCGGGGAACCCATCAGTGTGGCCCAGGAGGAGGTGCGCCTCCAGGGCCATGCCATCGAGTGCCGGATCAATGCCGAGGATCCACGCCAGAATTTCCGGCCCTCCCCAGGCAAAATCACGGGGTGGCTGCCTCCGGGAGGCCCGGGCGTTCGGGTCGACAGCCACGTGTACACCGGATATGACATCCCGCCCTTCTACGACTCCCTGATCGGCAAGTTGATCGTCTGGGCCCCCACCCGGGAACTGGCCTTGCGTCGACTGCGTCGCGCCCTCTCGGAATGGGCCGTGACCGGCATTCCGACCACCATCGAATTCCATCTGGCCCTGCTGGAGCGCCCTGAATTCCTCAACGGCCAGGTGTACACCAAATTTGTGGAAGAGAAGATGTTGCCCTTCAACTGAGGGAGGCCAGCTGGGCCTGACGGAGCATCTGGGTCAGGAGGCCTTGCTGGCCCACCAGCAGTTCCCGGGCCAGGCTCACCAAGCCCACCCAGATCACGGGGGTCACATCCACCCCGCCGATGGGCTGAATCAGGCCTCGGGTTGGAGCCAGCAGGGGCTCGGTGAGCGCGCCCAGCCAGCGAAGCTTGCCCTGGTTGGGATCCATCTGGGGATACCAGGTGAGCACCAGGCGAGCCAGAAACATCAGGGTCCAGGCCGCCAACCCAAGGGCAAGGGCCAGATGGACCCCCGAAAGCAGACCTGGAGACGCCATCACAAAAATGCAAAGCACGTGGCAAAAAGCCTAGAGACTCCAGCCCCCTGCCTAAGATCCACGACAGCCCATTGCTTCGCCCATGACCCCCTCCCTGGCCAATTTCCTGAGCAGCCTGTTCTGGGGTGCGGTGATCGTGGTCGTCCCGATTGCTCTGGCGCTGGTCTTCATCAGCCAGAACGATCGGGTCGACCGTCGGCTCTGAGTCCACTCAGACCAGGGCGGCTGCTTTCCACCAGCCCCTGTTGTGAGATTCCTTAGAGTGGGTTGATCAGCAGGAGAATTCCCCTTGGTCAATGCCAGCCTGAACTGGGCCAGCATCGTTGGCATCGTCCTGGCCGTGGGCGGTGCCTTCCTCTATTTCATGAGGAGCTTCAAACCGGCGCTGGCCAGAGATTACGACGTGTTCTTTGCCGCCATCGGCCTCTTGTGCGGTGGCATTCTGTTTTTCCAGGGTTGGCGACTCGATCCGATCCTGCAGTTCGGCCAGTTCTTGCTGGCTGGAACCACCGTGTTCTTCGCCTACGAAAGCGTGCGGCTCCGGGGGATCACCACCGAGCAGGCGCGACGCTCCACCTTCTTCGAAGAGGAGGAGCCGGCTCCCTTCCGACCCCGTGGCGGGATGGGCCCAGGGGCATGGGACGGCCCAGACCGTTTCAGTGAACCCGAACCCTTGCGCAGACGCATCCGATCCCGGGAGGAAGAGGAAGACGACTTCTACCGCCCCCGTCGTTCCAGCCGGGCAGCCATTCCCGAGAGGGCTGCCAGCCGCATGGGCTATAGCAACGATTGGGAACCTGAAGAGTCCGCACCCCAGGAGCGCTCCCAGCCTGGCACCAGTGCCTATCGCGCCAGCAGCAGCCGTGCAGCTGCGGCCGACTTTGGCTCGAGGCGGAAGGACCGGGAGGAGATGGCAACCAGCCGACGGGGCAGCCGCCCCATGCCAGGCAGCAGGCGTCCCAGTTCCTCCGGGGAGATGGAGCGGCCGTCAGGCGGCCTGGGTCCCTCCGGGATGCCTCAGGGAACCCCCGTGAGCCGTAACCCACGAATGGACCGTGCCCCAGCGGATGGGCGTGCCCCGGTGGATGGGGTGAGTGATGCGGAGTTCAGCCCCATCAACCCCTTCAGATCCCAGGCCAGTGGCTCCACCAATGGATCGGGGATGGCCAGCAACCGCCCCTCTGAGGGACCTCCCTCTCCCCGTGACAATTCGTCCCGCTTCGACGACTGAGGACCCCTCCACAGATCGCCGCCTTCTGGCATCCGGCCAGCCTCTGAGTCTCCTTGGGATCCTGATCGGCTTGTGTTGGGCCATCCAGGCCTGCGCGATCGTTCCATGGCAGGGCCGTCGTTCCGCCGGGCCCACAGGCGTGTTCGGCCAGGACACGGATCGGCAGGAGCCGGCCCTCAGCGGCGACGGGCAATGGCTGGCCAGCCTCATGCTCCGGGATGGCCGTCCCACCCTGCTGCTCCAGGAGCAGCCCTCCGGCCGCAAGGTGCCCCTGCCCAACCTGCGGGGTCTGACGCCCCATCGCTCCCCATCTCTCAGCTGGAATGGCCGCTATTTGGCCCTGGTGGTGCAGCAGGGGCAGAGGCGTTTGGTGGTGGTGGATGATCGGGCCAGTGGCCGGCTGCACCGGCTCCAACTGCCGGTTGGGTTGGAGCCGGATCGACTGAACCTGGCCCCGGATGGGCGCCGGCTGGCCGTCGCCACAGTGGTGCAGGGCCGTCCCCAGGTGCAGCTATTCGACCTTTCCGGCGTGCTGGAACCGGATCTGCCGCCAGCCCAGGCCCTGCGGGGCCCGGCCAACCCGATGGAGAACCGATGACCAGCGCCGACCTCCGGCTCGGGGGCCGGACCATCGCGATAGGCCTGGGCCTGAGCGCGCTGCTCACCGGCTGCATGGGCCCGATGCCCGTGCCGTTGGGTGCCCTCAATGGGCAGTTGGTTCAGCAGGGAAGCCACCGGGAACCCAGCCTCTCAGGGCGATGGCTGGCCCTCATCGCCAACCGAAACGGACGGGACCAGGTGGAGATGGTGGATGTGGAGCGCCAGCGACCGGTGCCCCTTCCTGGACTGAACCGGCCCGATGCTTTGCCCCTGAGCGTGGGGGTGGATGGGGCAGGGGAGCGGCTGGCGGTGGTGCGCCAGGTGGCCAACCGAACGGAACTGGTGCTCTATCGCCGGGGGCTGATGAGCACGGAGATCATCCCCATGGCGCCCGCGGGAGTCCCCAGGCGAGCATCCATTCGGGCTGATGGCCGGGAGATCGCCGTGGAGGTCAGCCGTGATGGGCGCGTGCAGGTGGATCTGATCCAGGTGCCCTGAAGCCCTGCTCAGGCTCAGGGCACAAGGCCCGCCCAATGCAGAAAGGTGTCGTGGCTCAGAAGCTCAATGAGCACCACAGCCGCAAAACCCACCATGGCGAAGCGACCGTTCACGCGCTCCGCATAGGCGCTCCAGCCAAAGGTCGGTGGATCGCTGGTGGTGGCACTGGTGGCCTGAACAGCTGGCGAATCGGTAGAGGTTGGGGACGACACGGGAAGAACCGGAAGGGGAATAGGGAAGAAGGGTCTGGGGCGCTCAGGTGCTTCCCGAGAAGCTATAGCCCTCGGCGGGCAACAGCCGCCAAGCGCCGGTTCCGTCCAGTTCCAGCACGGTGTTGTGATAGGCCGTGAGGGTAGGGCGATGGCCCACACTCACAAAGGCGAGATCCCGAGCCACCAGCAACTCATAGAGCCGCTTCTCCGTGGCCACATCCAAGGCACTGGTGGCCTCATCGAGCACCACGAACCGGGGAGCATTGAGCAGAAGGCGGGCGAAGGCCAGACGCTGCTGCTCCCCCAGGGAGAGAAGCCTGGGCCAATCCTCCTTGATCCCCAGATCGGGGTAGCGGCTCACCAGCTCCGGCAGACGCACCTCCTCCAGGGCATGGCGCAACTGGGAGTCGCTGAAGCGCTCGGGGGGCTGGGGGTAGCAGAGCTGCTCCCGCAGGCTCCCCAAGAGCATATAAGGCTTCTGGGGAATGAACATGAGTTCGGAGGTGGGAGGGCGCTGCACACTGCCCTCGGCCGCAGGCCAGAGGCCACTGAGCAGGCGGAGAAAGGATGTTTTGCCGCAACCAGATGGGCCCACCACCAGCAACCGCTGCTGGGGATCCACGGTCAGGTTCAGATCGCGGATGAGGGTGCGCTGGCTGCGGGGCGGCACCAGATCCACATCCTTCACCACGATGGCATCGACGGCTGGAACCTCAGCCTGGGTGAAGGTATCGACGCCGGCCTCCTGACCCACTTCGGAACTGATGGCGTTGACCTTGCTCTGGAAGGCCTCCAGACGGCTGATGGAGGCCGAGAACTGGGCTAGCTGTTCAATGTTGTTGACAATGAAGCTGACCGAGAAGAACACCTGTGAAAAGGCGATCCCCGCCTGACCAAAGACGCCGAAGTCGACCGCCTTGGAGAAGTAGAGGGGGGCAATGACCAACCAGGGAAGGAAGCGGGAGAAATAGTCGTAGGAGCGCTGGATCACACTGATCATGGCCTCCCAGACGATCAGCCGATCGAAGTTGCGGATGGCCCCACCCAGCCGCCGCTCCGCCTCATCGAGTTCCACCTGCTCACCCTGATAGAAGGCAATCGCCTCGGCATTGTCGCGAATATGCACAAGTCCATAGCGGAAGTTGGCCTCAAGCTTGAGCTGCTGGTTGCGTAGATAGACAAGCTTGCGACCAGCAATCACAATCAATGCCGTGCCGATCACCGAATAGGCGAGAAGGACAAGAGCAAGCCTGCTGCTGATGGTCCAGAGAACGATGATGAAACTGAAGAAAGTAAGCAGCGCCTCAAAGACACCTACGGTGAACCCCAGGCTCTGAGCGGTAAAACTATCGGTATCCTGTGAAATCCGCTGGTCAGGGTTGTCAATTTCTTCTAAGGTTTCATCATTTGGATTGAGGACGTAATAAGCGCGATCTGACAAATAGTTATGGATTAATTTACCCGTCAACCATTGGCGCCAGAGGAGGCCCAACTTCGGCACAAGATAACTCTGAATCGCACGTATCGGCAGCGCTAGCACCAGGCAGAATGCATAAATCGCCACGATCTTCCAGAACTCATCAGCCTGATATGCCACCAGAGCATTATCGATATTCCTGGCAATGAAGCTGATGCCAACATTGATGCCGTTGATCACCAGGATCAACAGAATGATCGCTCCCAGCAGCACCCAGGGCACCCAGCGTCCTTGGCGAAGCCTTCCCCGAAACGACCAGAACGCCAGCAGGCCGGCGGCAAACAGGGCCATGATCACACCCCCGACAGGACTGGCCCAGATCGCCTGAACCTGCTGGGGAACCCCTGGCAGGAACCGGCTCTGCAGTTCAGGAACCGCCGCGCCGCTGAGGGCGATGGCTCCGGTGAGAAGCAGCAGGGTCAGTCCAACGACCACCGCCATCAGGGCGATGAGGAGCATCACGAACCACCAACCCGACCCGTTGGTGGCCTCCAGCGGCAGGAAATAGGGCTGGGCCAGACGCTGCAGCTGGCCCAGCTGCTCTCGGAGGGCCTTCAGGGGATTCATGAACGGGGTGGGGGCAGCGACAGGCTCCAGGCATTGTGACCGCCCGTGGGATTGCGCCGAGGGAAAACGCCGTAGACCCTCAGCCCGGAGGCCAGGCCAGGGGACGTCCCCCGATCACATGCACGTGGAGATGGAACACGGTCTGGCCGGCCTCCGCGCCGCTGTTGATCACGGTGCGCCATCCCTCCAGCCCCTCCCGCCGGGCCACCTGGGCCGCCACCAGCAGCAGATGGCCCAGCAGCTCCTGATCCTCAGGTCCCGCCTCCGCCAGGGAAGGCAGGGGCTTGCGTGGAATCACGAGCACATGCACAGGGGCCTGGGGATTCACATCCCGAAACGCCAGGCACAGCGCATCGCTGTACACCTCCTGGCAGGGAATTTCACCCTTGAGGATGCGACCAAAAATGGTGTCGCTCATGGGCTGGTCGATGGGCGGATGGGACGGTGGGTGGCACCTCATTCACTGGAAGCGTGAATCAGGGCATCTGAGATGTTGGCACGATGTTCGAGCGCGGCCTTGCGGGGCCTCGACGCCCAACCGGTGCGCATTGAGGTGGACATCTCGCCGGGGCTACCTGGGTTGCAGATGGTGGGTCTGGCCGATGCCGCCGTTCAGGAATCCCGGGAACGGGTCCGGGCGGCCTTGCGCAACAGCGGCCTGCGGGTGCCCCTGACCCGGGTGGTGGTGAGTCTGGCGCCGGCGGATGTGCGCAAGGAGGGACCCGCCTTTGACCTGCCCATTGCCCTGGGGCTCCTCATCGCCAGTGGGCAGCTGCCCCCCGAGCACCTCGAGGGCATCTGGAGCGCGGCAGAACTGGGCCTGGATGGAGCCCTGCGGAGCATTCGCGGCGCCTTGGCCCTGGCCATGGCAGCTCGGGAAGCCGGGGCCAAGGCCTTGCTTCTGCCCTGGGGAAACGCAGCGGAAGCGGCCCTTGTGGAAGGGTTGCCGGTGCTGGGGGCCAACAGCCTGGGGGAAGCCCTGGAGCTCCTGAAGCATCCTTCCTCCGCCCGGCGCCCGCGGGCGCGCCCCAGCCCGTCTCCCCCTGGCCCATCCGCAGATCTGGCGGATCTCCATGGGGCCAGCCACGGGCGCCGGGCGCTGGAGATCGCGGCCGCGGGGGGGCATCACCTGCTCCTGGTGGGTCCTCCCGGCAGCGGCAAGACGATGCTGGCCCGCCGCCTCTCTGGGCTCCTGCCCCCCCTGAGCCACCAGGAGGGGCTGGAACTGACCCGGCTGCAATCGGTTGCCGGCCTGATCCCTGAAGGGGGAGGGCTGGTGCGGCAGCGACCCTTCCGCAGCCCCCACCACAGCTGTTCCGGTGCGGCCCTGGTGGGGGGCGGGGCCATGCCACGGCCGGGCGAACTGAGCCTGGCCCATCTGGGGGTGCTGTTTTTGGATGAGTTGGGGGAGTTTCGTCGCTCCCTGCTCGACCAGTTGCGCCAACCTCTGGAGGATGGGGAATTGTGGGTGACCCGCAGCCGCCAGCGGGCCAGATTCCCTTGCCAGATCATCCTGGTGGCCGCCACCAATCCCTGCCCCTGCGGCTGGTTTGGCGAGCCAGGGCGGGAGTGCCGCTGCTCGGAATCGGAACGGCGCCGCTACTGGAGTCGGCTCTCGGGCCCCCTGCTCGATCGCATGGACCTGCAGGTGGTGATGCGCCACCCGGAGGCCCTGGAGCTGGCCAGCGCCTACGGCGTCAGCGCCGATCTGCCCACAGGAGTGGAGGCGCCGGAATGCAGTCGGGTGGTGGCAGGCCGCGTGCGGCGCGCAAGAGGACGAATGCGCCAGCGCAATCCCCAGGGCTGCAGCAACGGCCGGCTCCCCGCAGAAGCCTTGAAGCCCCTGCTGCAGCTGGAGGAGAGCGCCAGCAGACTCTGGGAAAGCACTCTGGAACGCCGTCAGCTGACCCTGCGGGGCGGGCTGAAGGTGTTGCGTGTGGCGCGGACCATCGCCGATCTGGCGGGCCAGCGGGAGGTGGGAGCGGCCGCCATCGCAGAAGCCTTCAGCTACCGGACTTTTGATCAGATGACCTGACCCGTTGGCTAGCCCCAACGTCGACGGGAGGGTGTGCCGTGGAAGGGCTGGACGCCCACCAGTGGGGGTTGGTGGAGGGCTTCTTCCCGGGGGTCGCCGAACGCGTGATGCACCATGTCGGCGAGCCAGCGGCCGAAGGCAGCCAGAGAGGCAAGGGGATGGGCCATGGCAAGGGAGAGGAAGCCTTCAGCATGGCCCCGACCTTCCCCAAAGCCAATGAGGATTTACTCGGATCTTGCTCGTCTCCCAAACCCGTTGAAGCAGCCGGATCAGCGGCGTCGGCGGCGCTGCTGGGCCTTGCGCTTGTATTTCTCCGTTGGGGTTTCGTGGTGGCGCAGGCGCTTGAGGTCTGCAAAGATCCCGGCCTTCGAGACCTGTCGCTTGAACCGGCGCAGGGCGGACTCAATCCCTTCGTTTTCGCCGACGGTGACCTGGGTCATAAAAGGAGGGCAGGACCACAAACAGCCACCCAACCTAGCAAAGGCTCTGATGCCTTAGCTCCCAACCTGAGGAGGGGGATCTCCCGTTGGGCTGGAGCCGGGCCAGGACTCGTTGTAGACGTAAACATGGCCCAGGGAACGGCCGCCGAACTGGCGCCGCTTCAGGCGCCAACCAGGCTCCAGCTCGAGTTTCAGGAAACCGGAAGCCATCCCCCCGGCCCGGGCCACCACCAGTTCAGCCTGGGCGGCGGATTTGGTGGGCCGTGCCACCAGGAGGATGTCCCCACCGCCCTTGACCACGCTAAGGCGATAGGACGTGGCCAGATCGCTGCCGCCGATGCGCAGGGAATAGCCATTGGCATCGATGAATCGGCCGCAGATCCCGGTGAAGTCAAAGGTGCTCAGCAGGGGGTCGACAGCGGCCGGCTTTCCCTCGCCGACAGCAAAACAGGGACGGGTGAGCTTGAGTTGCTCATAGATATTGAGCTGATACCGCTCACCGGAAGTGCCGATCGGCGCAGCCACCAGCAGGAACCGGGAGGGATCCACCTCACCAGCCCCAAAGAGGGCCTGGGCCCGCGCCGGTTCGACCCCCACCCCCACCGGAAGCGCCAAGGCCGCTCCAAGGAGCAGGGCTCCGACGCAACGACCGGGCTGGGGGTGGAAGGGAGTTCGCACGTCGAACATCGGAGCAATCGAGCCATGGTATGCACGCCTTCCGGGGGAAACCAGAGGCAGAGAAGGCGGCTGGATGGGTGGTCCGACCCAGGCCTCCGATCTCAGGCGGGGCGGTTGATGCGGATCGCCAGAAGCAGCGCCACCAAGGTACCCGGCAGACTCCCCGCCAGGATCAGCCGGGTGGTCTGAACCCCGAGGTCGGGGTCGCCATAGGCCAGCTCAAACACAGAGCCGGTGGCCGCGATCCCCAGGAGGCAGGCCAGGGCGAGACAGAGCCCCGCCAGGGGTTTCATGGGCATGGTGAGAAGGGTTCAGCGGATCGATTGAACGTGCTCACGTCGGAAGCCGTGCTGCCTGAGCTCATCGTTCAGGGCCAGCTCATCGGTGACCCGATCGACAAAGAGAACCCCCTTCAGGTGATCCATCTCATGCTGAATGCAGCGGGCCAATAGACCATCGGCCTTGAGCCGCCGGGGACGGCCGAATTCATCGCGAAAACCAACCTCCACCACCGAGGGGCGCACCACCTGCAGATACACACCGGGAATGCTGAGGCATCCCTCCTCATAGGTGTTGCAGGAGGCTCCCGCGGCCGTGATTTCAGGGTTGATCAACACCAGGGGAGGCGTGCTGGCCTCCTCCAGATCCAGATCGATCACCAGCAGCTGCTTGGGAACCCCCACCTGGGGGGCCGCCAGACCAATGCCCTTGGCGCTGTACATGCTGCGGAGCATGTCGCGGGCCAGATCCCTTACGCTTTCATCCACTTTGCTGATCCGACGGGCCGAAGAACGAAGTTCATTCGAGCCGAGCTGGTGAATCGGCAGGGCTGGATGGAGGTCGGGTTTCTTGGGCACAAGCACGGTGCGGCTTGTTTCCTCCGCCTTGCGGGCCATCGCCGCGAAGCTGCGCGCCAAGTGATCACCTAAAACAGTAGTTCCATCCTAAGAGCTATCGGGAGGCGGGAGGTGAGCTCCGGAGCAACCCCCAGACCCCTCCCAGCCCATACTGCGGTGGGTGCCCTGCCCACCTGGCGGGAACCGCGCCTGGTGGGCGGCCAACTCTTCTGGCTGGAGCGGCGGCCGCAGGAGCAGGGCCGCACGACCCTTCTGATGCGACCCGCAGCCGACAGGGACGCCCTCCCCCGGGAGCTGACGCCCCCCCCGTGGAACCTACGCACCCGGCTGCACGGCTATGGCGGTGGGGTGTTCACCAGCGATGGAACCACCGTGGTGTTCGTGCACGATGGCGATCGTCAGCTCTGGCGGCTGGATCTGGCCGATCCCCTAGGCGCTCTGCCCGCCCCCCAGCGTCTGACCGCCCCCCCGGATCCTGCTCAGGGGAGGGAGGGTCTGAGCCAGCTGGCCCTTGGGGATGGGCTCATCGATGGCCCGCGAAAGCGCTGGGTTGGCGTGATGGAAGCCGACGGCCGCGACCAGCTGGTGGCCGTCAGCCTGGCGGGGGGGGGACCCCAAACCCTTCACTTGGCAAGGGATTTCTGCAGCTCGCCCACCCTGTCCCCCTCCGGGAGCCATCTGGCCTGGCTGGAATGGCAGCAACCCTTCATGCCCTGGGAGCGAAGCCAGCTCTGGATCGGCCGTTTCGATGACGCTGGCAGCCTCACCGACGTGCGCTGCCTCGCAGGAGCGGACGGCAGCTCAGCCAAAGGGGAATCGGTGTTTCAACCCCTCTGGGCGGGGCCGGATCTGGTGATCGCCAGCGACGGGAACGGCTGGTGGAATCTGAGGCGCTTCGCCAACGCAGAACAGGATGGGAGAACGGGAGCCCTGGTGGGAGAACCCCTGCTGGAGATGGAGGCGGAGTTTGGTGTTCCGCAGTGGATCGCAGGGTTGCGCACCACCGCCTGGGATGGGGAACAGCTGGTGGCGGCCGCCTGCCGGCATGGCATGTGGGAGCTGGGAAGGCTGGCCAGAAGCTCCGCGGTGGCCATGGCCTGGCAGTGGCAGCCCATGGAGGTGCCCTTCACAGACCTGGCCGAACTTTGCGCCGAGAAAGGACGGCTGGTGGCCCTTGCCAGTGCCCCCCAGGTGATGGATGGGCTCCTGGAGATCGATCTCGGCGACAACACTTGGGCCCACACCCCAACGGCAGCCAGCCCCTTGCCTCCTGAGGAGATCAGCCTCCCGGAAGCCCTTTGGTTCACGGGGGCAGACGGCGAGCCCACCCATGCCTGGTTCTATCCCCCCAGCGGCGGAAGCGCCGAGAGCCCCCTGTTGATCCGGGCCCACAGCGGCCCCACCGGCATGGCCCGCACGGGCCTGAACCTGGTGGTGCAGTTCTGGACCAGCCGAGGCTGGGGGGTGGTGGATGTGAACTATGGGGGCTCCAGCGGTTTTGGCCGGGCTTACCGGGAACGGCTGCAGGGGCAATGGGGCGTGCTGGACGTGGTCGACTGCCTGGCGGCAGCAGCGGCCGTGGTGGCGAGCGGCCGGGCGGCCCCAGAACGGGTGGCCATGGACGGAAGCAGCGCCTCCGCCTTCACCGTTCTGGCCGCCCTGGCGGCGGATGGGAACCTACGGGCAGGTGCCTGCCGCTACCCGGTGACCGATCTGGAGGCGTTGGCCCAGGAGGGCCATCGCTTCGAAGCCCACTACCTCGATGGGTTGGTGGGCCCCCTTCCTGAAGCCCGGGCGACCTATCTAGCCCGCTCTCCTTTGCAGCAGGTGGGGCGAATCCGCCGGCCGCTGATCCTGTTTCACGGACTGGACGACACCGTGGTGCCCCCGGCCCAGAGTGAACGGCTGGCCCTGGCCCTGAGCGAGCAGGGGGTGCCGGTGGAGATCTTCCTGTTCCCCGACGAGGGGCACGGCTTCCGCTCGGGAGTGGTGCAAGCCCAGGTGCTGGAAGCTACGGAAGCCTTTTTCCGGCGCCATCTGGGGCTTCCTCGATGAGCGAGGGAACCCTTCTGGCCGGCCAGCCCGCCATGGTCTGGGGCCTGGCGGTGGCGGCTCTCCCCTTGCTCCTGTTGCTGGGCAGCGCCCTGGGCCGGGGCCTGGGGGTGCATCGGTGGGGCATCCCGGAGGCCCTGCTGGCGGGGCTGGTGGGGCTGCTGATCAGTCCCCAGGGCCCCTGGCCCCTTCTGCCAGAAGGGGTCATTGCGCTTTGGGATGGCCTGCCCCTGATCCTCCTCACCCTGGTGTTCGGGAGCCTGCTGGTGGGAAAACCTCTCCCAAAGCCGGGAGGCCTCTGGCATCCCCTGCGGGCCCAGGTGCTGCTGTCGCTCACTCTGGCCTTTGGCCAGTATCTGATCGGCGGGGTGATGGTGCTGCTGGTGCTGCAGCCCTGGCTTGGGGTCAGCCCTGTGATGGCCTGCCTGATCGAAGTGGCCTACGAGGGGGGGCATGGATCCGCGGCGGCCATGGCTCCCACCTACGAGCAGCTGGGGGTGCACGGGGCGGAGGCCCTGGGTCTTGCCCTGGCCACCGTTGGACTCCTCACCTCCACCCTGGTGGGAGGGCTTCTGGTGGTGCTGGGCCGCTGGCGGGGTTGGGTAAAGCCACCGGATCCCTTGCCTGCCGAAGCAACCCTGGAGGCCCATGGAACCTCGCCAGCAGCGGCCCTGCCCAATCTGGATCCGTGGCTGGCCCAGGGGGTTGGTGCCTGGGCCGTGAACCTCGCCCTGGCGGGGGTGGCCGTGGCCGTGGGTTGGATCCTGCTGCAGGGCCTCCGGGCTCTGGCCCCCCATCTGGGTTCCGGAGTGGCCACGGTGATCAACGCTCTGCCCGTCTTTCCCCTGGCCCTGGTGGGTTCGGTGTTGGTGAGAGGGCTGCTGGAGCGCACAGGAAACGCGCCGTTGGCCTCAGGTCCGATCCAGAACCGCATCGGCACCCTGGCGGCCGATCTCCTCATCACCGCCGCCACCGCCTGCTTGGATCTCACCTCCCTGATCCAGCTCTGGAAACCCCTGCTGGTGCTGGGGATGGCAGGGCTTCTCTGGAATCTGCTGGTGGTGCTGGGTCCGGGCCGGTGGATGCTTCCTGAGCCCTGGTTTCAACGGGGGCTCATCGACTTCGGGCAATCCACTGGGGTGGCGGCCAGCGGCCTGCTGCTGCTGAACATGGCGGATCCGAACGACCAGGGCGATGTGCTCACCCCGTTCTCGATCAAACAGCTCCTCCTGCAACCCTTCGTGGCCGGAGGAGTGATCACGGTTGTAGCCCCCCTGGCGGTGAGCCGCTGGGGCCTGCCCGCCTGGACGGAGCTCTGCCTGGCCCTTGTGCTTCTCTTTGTGGGGTTGGCGGTGGTGCTGGGGCGTGGCCGCTCGGGGGTCAGCGCACCATGGCTGCCACATTCCCCCCATCCACCGTGAGCACCGCACCGGTGGTGCGCTGCATGCGGGCCAGGGCCACAAAGGCTTCCGCCACATCGCTGGCCAGCACCTCCTCGCCCAGCAGGTTGCCTGCCATGTACACATCCTCGGACACTCCCCGGGCGGCGGCCCGCTCCCGGATCATGGCGTCATCCAGCAAGCCCGATCGAATGCGGTCGGCATTCACCGCATTCACCCGAATTCCAGCCCCGCCCTCCTCCAGGGCGTATTGGCGGACGAGAGCCAGCAGGGCCGCCTTGCTGATGCCATAGGCGCCGAAATTGGGGCCCGGATTGAGGGCCTGTTTGCTCACATTGAACAGCAGCTGCCCCCCCAACCGGCCACCGACCCCATCGCCGGAGCTTTCGGCGTTCAGACCATCCTGGCTGCGGAAGATGGCCATGGCGGCCTGAGCCACAGCCTGATGAGCAAAGAAATTGAGCTCGAAACTGGCCCGCAGATCGGCATCCCGCAAGGTGGCCATGGCACCGGTCCAGGCGGCACCGGCGTTGCTCACCACCCCATCCATCCCCCCGAAATGGGCACACACCCGGGCCAAGGCACCCCTCACAGCGTCCGCATCCGTGACATCGCATTCCAGCGCCAGAGCTTGCTTGCCGCAGCGGTTGGCCACCGCCTGGGCCCCTTCCCGATCCCGATCGAGCACGGCCACATCAGCCCCCTGGGCCGCAAAGGCCATGGCCGTGGCGGCGCCGATGGCTCCCGCCCCACCCGTGATCACCATCACCCGGCGGGCCAGGGGCTTCTCCGCTGCTTTACCCAGCTTGGCCTGCTCCAGGCTCCAGTACTCCATGTCAAAGGTGTCAGCCTCCCCAACGGGCTGGAACCGCCCGATGCTCTCGGCCGCCAGAAGGGTCTGGGCCCAGGCCTCGGCGATATCGGCGGTGACGGCCGCATCGGCAGCCCCCTTGCCCACGCCGATCAGACCGATTCCAGGAAGGACCAGCACCCGCGGCAGGGGATCGAGGGGGGTTTTGCAGCCCCCGACCCTGGCGTTCTGGCGGCTCACATAGCCCTGATACGCGTGGATATACGCCCCCAGAACCGCCTCCACCGCGATGCGCCAGGCGTTCAGGTCGGCGGGAGCGGGTTCACCGTCGGGACCTGCCGCCGTGGGAGGGGCGGGCAAGACCAGCGGTTGGGCCTTGGTGCGGATGACGTGATCCGGCGTGGCCACACCCCGGCTCGCCCAGTCGGAAAGCCTGGAGTCATCACTGATGGCACGGGCGAGGGAAGAGGTGCGCAGGTTGAACACCCACCGCTTGGCACACCCGGCCCCATGGGCCGCCCGGGCCAGGGCCCCTCGCACCACAGGCAGCAAGGCTGCTGCAGCCGCGGGCCGCTCGGGCAAGGTCACCGTGTGAACGGAACGCTCTCCCCTGCTGAGGCGTTCCTCAGCCAACCGCACCAGATCGATCATGCGGCCGTAGCTCTGCTCCGCCGTGTCGCCGAAGGAAAACAACCCGTGCTGGAGCAGCACCATGCCCTCGATCTGATCCGGGTTCTGATGGACGGTGGCTTCGTCCCAGGCAGCAGCGCAGGCTTTCGCCAAGGCAAAACCCGGCATCACATAGGGCACCAGGAGCACACGATCGCCGTACACCTCCCGGCATATCGCCGCGGCATTGGGTTGATCTGCCAGGGCCAGCAGGGCCGTGGAGTGGGTGTGATCCACAAAGGTGTGGGGGAGGAAGGCATGGAGCAGGGCCTCCACCGAGGGGTTCGGCGAGGAGGGATCCATCAGGTTCTGCCGCTGGGCCGCCACCATGGCCTCATCACTGAGGGCCTCCAGCGCCCGCAGGGCCTGAAGCGGTTGCAGACGCACAGCAGGGTGGCCCGGCGGTTCAATGGTGGCCAGGTCCCAACCGCTTCCCTTCACGCAGAGCACGGGGATGGATTCCCCCAGCAGGCCCGTGGCCGTGGTTTTCACCGAGGTGTTGCCGCCCCCATGCAGCACCAGATCAGGATCGGCACCCAGCAGCCTGGCGCTGTAGGTACGGAGGGCCAGGGGTTCCCCGATGCCCTGGCTGCCGTAGTGCGCGATCGCCTCACGGGCAGCGGCCTCCGACCAGCGGTTTTGGACGGGCATGGGGCTGAAACGAGTCGGGACGAGGTTACGCGGATCCCGACCGCCCACCGCGGGCGTCAGAGCGAAGCCAGAGCCAGGGGCCATAGCTAGCTTTCCAGCAGGCCAGACGTTCGCCGTTTCGTTTTCCTTCCGATGGCTCTGCGCACGCTTCTCTTCCTGATCACCAACCTGGCGGTGGTGCTCACGATCTCCCTGATCCTGAGCCTGCTCACCTCCATCGGCTTGCTGCCTCCCGACCTGCCCCTGCTCCCCCTGCTGGTGAGTTGCTTCGTCTGGGGGGTGCTGGGTGC
>JAYKIG010000013.1:0-10538 GCA_035286045.1 Cyanobacteriota bacterium
CAGCCAGTTCTGGGCCGTGATGGCGCCGGCGGGCCAGGGCGGGGCCCCTTCAGAACCGCTGCTGGCGGCGATCAACGGCAGCTTCGGGTCGCTGGAGGCGATGCAGGAGCAGTTCAACCAGGCCGCCAGCACACGGTTCGGCTCCGGCTGGTCCTGGCTGATCCACAGGGCTGACGGCTCCCTGGCGATCACCAGCACCGCCAATCAGGACAATCCGCTGATGGACCTGCCGGAGATCGAGCGCGGCACGCCGCTGCTGGGCCTTGATGTCTGGGAGCACGCCTACTATCTCAACCACCAGAACCGTCGGCCCGACTACATCAACGCCTGGTGGCCCTTGGTGAACTGGAATCAGGTGAACCGGCGGTTCGCGGCTCTGACATCACCGGCTCTGCCATCACCGGCTCTGCCTTGAGCAGGGTTCCACGAGCGGCACGGGAATCACCCAGGCGCCACGCGACCTGCAGGTGTTCGGCGGCGATCAGCCCACCCGATCGCTGTGGGGGCTGGCGAAGTCGGGCTCGAGCGGGGCGCCGGCGGGCAGGAGCGGGCCAAGGTGGTCTTTCCGATCTGGTGGGAGCCTGAGCTCACGGGCCTGGTGGCCCGCTGGGCCCGCGGCGCCTCCTGGAGCGATGTCATCGCCAACACCTCCCTCGATGAGGGCGACGTGGTGCGGGTGCTCCGGCGCACCGTGGATCTACTGGCCCAGATCCCCTACTGCGAAGCCATCAGCGATCAGCTGCGCCGCAACGCCCGCCGGGCCCTCGCCGCCATCAACCGCTTTCCTGTGTGCGAGGTGGAGGATCTGCTGGGGGCTTCAGCTGCGCCGCAGCACGAGCCAGATGAAGAGCAGCAGCCCGCTGATGCTCACGACGGCGTAGATGGTGTCGGCGTAGGGGGTCCAGATCATGGGACAGGCACTCCAGAGGAGGGTGCGCCAGGAGTCTCGGGCGGCTGAGGGCCGAGCAATCCCTCCAGCCCATCGGCGATCGCCGCGGCGATGGCGGCCTTGCCCTCCACCCGCTCCTGCCCCGCCTGGCTCACGATCCAGGCCACCTGCAGGGCCTCGCTGATCTCCTCCCCCCGATTGGCCACCACCACCGCGTAACGGCTCAGGCGGTGCACGGCTTCGGCGATCAGCTGGGCGTGGCTCACCCCCTCCATGTATTTGAAGCTCACGATCGGGATTGCGGGAGCTGCTGCCGCCACCTCCTCAATCACCTTTTCAGTGGGTTCCAGCTCCAGCTGCAGGTCGCTCTGGCCGCTTTCGATCTTGCCCGGCTGCACCTGCTTGGGCCGGTAGTCGGCCACGGCGGCCGAGAGCACCGCCGCCTCGGCACCTGCTGCCACTTCCGAGAGCACCAGCTCCCGGTAGGCGTTGTAGGTGGGGGCGATCGTCACCGCCGGCAGCCATGCCGCCGGGCGCCAGCCGCCATCGCCCAGGATCAGCCGGCTGGCGGCGCCGCGCCGGAGCAGTTCCTCGTGGATCGTCGCCCCCAGCTGGCCCCGAAACCTGCTTGTGATGCGCCGCACCCCATCGATGGGCACCGGCGTCGGCCCGCCCGTCACCAGGATTCGCCGCCCCCGTAACGACGATCGACTCAGGGCCCGGCACACGGCCGCCACGATCAGCTCTTCGTCTGGCAGGTTGTGCTTGCCGTAGGCATCCCGCGGCGGCACAAACCGCACCCCCAGCTCCGCCAGGCGACGGCAGTTGGCCTCCAGCACGCCGTGGTGCATGGAGCCATGCATGGTGGGGGCCATCAGCACTTCCGTTTCCCCTTGCGCCATCCTCCCCAGCGCTGAGGCCAGGGTGGCGGTGAGCACGGTGTCAGCGATGCCGTTGGCGGCCTTGCCGATGGTGTTGCTGGTGGCGGGGGCCACCAGATAGGCGGCGAAGTTTTCGCCGTCGCTGAGGTGTTCGGCCCGCCAGGTTAGCTCCCGCACCAGGGGCCGGCAGGTGCTCCACTCCAGGGCCTCAGCGCCCACATAGCGCAGGGCTTCCGGCGAGCAGAACGCCGTCACGTGTGCTCCCCGTCGCCGCAGGGCCCGGGCCAGCAGGGGGGCCTTCATGGCAGCGATCCCCGCCCCCACCAACAGGGCGATGCTGCGGCCCGCCAGGTGTCCGGAGAGTAAGGGCACGTCGTGGTCGCCGATCGCCGTGCTGGCGGGGGGGCTGAAGGTCCACTCAAAGGATCCGGCCACGGCCTAGATCCCCAGCCGTTGCCAGATCACATCCAGCTGGGCCCGGTGCAGATCGGTGGCGAAGCAGGCCTCCAGCTCCTGGGGGCTGAGGTGGTCTGTCACCGCGGGATCGGCCGCCAGGGCGGCGCGGAAGTTGCCCCCTTCGGTGTTCCAGGCCCCATGGGCATGATGCTGCACGAGCCGATAGGCCTCCTCCCGGCTCAGCCCCGCCGCCACCAGCGCCAGCAGCACCCGCTGGCTGAACACCACGCCGCCGTAAACGTTCATGTTGCGGGCCATGTTCTCGGGATACACCCCCAGCCCCTTCACCACCTCGGTCATCTCCCGCAACATGAAATGGAGCGTGACCGAACAGTCGGGCAGCATCATGCGCTCCACCGAGCTGTGGCTGATGTCGCGCTCGTGCCACAGAGCCATGTTTTCCAGAGCCGCCACGGTGTAGCTGCGAAGCACCCGGGCCAGGCCGCTGATGCGCTCACTGCGGATGGGGTTGCGTTTGTGGGGCATGGCGGAGCTCCCCTTCTGCCCCTTGGCGAAGTTTTCCTCCACCTCCAGCACGTCGCTGCGCTGCAGGTTGCGGATCTCCGTGGAAAACCGCTCCAGAGACGCGCCGATCAATGCGAGGGTCTGCACGTAGTCGGCATGGCGATCCCGGCTGATCACCTGGGTGCTGGCCGTATCGGGCACCAGCCCCAGCAGCCGGCAGGTGATGGCCTCCACGTCGGGATCGGTGTTGGCGTAGGTGCCCATGGCGCCGCTCACCTGGCCCACGGCCACGGTGGTTTTGAGCCGCGCCAGCCGCTCCTGGTTGCGCAGGGTTTCCGCCAGCCAGCCCGCCACCTTGAAACCGAAGGTGATCGGCTCGCCATGGATGGCATGGGAGCGGCCGATCATCACGGTGTCCTTGTGGGAGCGGGCCAGCTCCCGCAGAGCGTCGACCAACCGGGCCAGTTCCTTCTCCAGCTCCCCTACCGAGGCCTTCATCTGCAGGGCCAGGCCCGTGTCCAGCACATCCGAGCTGGTCATGCCCACATGGATGTAACGGCCCGCATCGCCCACGTGTTCATTGACGTTGGTGAGGAACGCGATCACGTCGTGCCGCACCTCCGCCTCGATTTCCAGGATCCTGGGCACGGAGAAGGCCGCCCGCTCGCGAATCTGCGCCATGGCTTCGGCGGGCACCCGACCCAGATCCGCATTGGCCTGGCAGGCGGCGATCTCCACCTCCAGCCAGCTGCGAAACTTGGCCTCTTCAGTCCAGAGAGACCCCATTTCGGGAAGGGTGTAGCGCTCGATCAAGGGCGGACGATGGGGGGCAACCCAACCTATCGGGAGGCCTGGAGGCGGCGCCGGATCCGGCGGCTCCATCCGAAGCTGGCCCAGGCACCAACGATGGGGAGGGGGCCGGGCACGGGTTGCGTTTCAAAGGCATTGAAGAAGGCATCGATTTCGTCTCCTCCAGACCCCTCTATGGTGTCTTCGACATAGATAGTGTTGGCGGGCTTGAGAAGGGGGAGAAAAACTGTTGGTGTTGAGGATGAATGGGGCCCAATGGTGAGGCAGTCTGTTGTGAATGCGCTGTCCGTGCAGATCTTTTTAGTCAGCGATGGTGTGCCACTCGCGGGGAGGAGTTCCAGGCGAGTTGTTGTCCACAGATCTGTCCCAGGGGCTTGCAGGCGATAGCGAAACGTTTCGGAAAAGGCACCGCTGAGGCCCGCAGGCAGCACATCCGATTCGATCACCGCAAGATTCAAGGAGGGGTCATAGAGAAAACCCACCGTCCCGGTCCCTGCATTTGGTCCGAGCAAACCCTGGATGCTGGCCCCGTTGTCCGTGGCCGTCAGGGGGAAGGGGGGGGTGTTTCCAGCACCAAACCCCTCCAGGATTCCTGTGCTGCTGGGGGCGCCGGCGAGATCCAGCCATTCCTCGATCGAGAGGTTGGCTGCGCTGCCATGGCCGGGAAGGGGCAACGCCCCATAGCCCTCGGTGAGGGTCACCATGGCATCGAGCCGTCCCTTGGGATCCAAGACACTCAACACCTCCACCAACTTATCGATCAGGGCTGCAACGTTGAATCCTGACTTCAGGGGCAGCTGTCTGGATCGGGCATGCTCCAGAAGTTGGCTCCCTATCGCCTGGAGTGCTGGCCGCATGGTCTGGAACTCCGTCTCCAGATTGGCATCGTGTTGATCGGTCCCCTGCTCCCAGGCGTGCCAGAGAAAATGGCTGCCCTGGGCGCAGTACACCTGATCGTAATTGGAGTCGTAATTGCCTGAGATTTGCCGTTGAAACCAGGAGCGATCCGTGCACATGTGGTGCGACACCCGATCCGCATAGGCATGAAGGAAAATGCCCAACTTGGCATAGGTCACCTGATGGGGTGTGAGGAAATTCTGAAAGCTCCGGTCGGCAGCCAGCACCTGGCTCTGCCCATCGTCATGAATGATCAATTGGCCCAGATTGGAGAAAAAGGGGAGCTGCAGCTGGGGGAACCCCAGGGCAAAAACGCTCTGGGGACTGGTGATGACCCGATCCCGCACTTCGCAAGGTTTGCTTGCGGAAGCTCCGCCTTGGTTGAAGGCCAGGATTCCGGAGACGCAGGCATCCTGGCGGCGATTGAAGGCCCAGTCCTGAAGGTTGCTCAGGATGGGTTCATAGGGGGCGTTTTCGGGGGAAAGGTAGTCGGCGGGGAGGCCGATGGAAGGTGGTTCCTTTCCGTCTGGGGAATAGCGGGCATGCAGGTGAAGAAGCATGCCTCCGGACTCATCATTGAATCTGGAAACGCCATTCATCTCCTTGGTGATGATGAGACAGTCCCGTGACATGCCAAGACCCCAGTCCGATCGGCATTGGCTGATGGCGTCTTTGTCAAGGAGCTGACGACCTGATTGATCGAAGGGCTCGTAGTCCGACTGGTCCGTGGCCTCGTTGTAAATCGCGATTTGATAGGCCTGCCATGGGGTGTATCCGATGATCTGGGCCATCAGGTAGGTGGCATCGGTATGCACAAGGCTGCGTCCGCCGATGATGCCGTTGCTGCCGTTCAAGCCGCTCAGACTGTCCTGGAAAGCTTCTGCCCGGCAGGTCACCGCTTGGGCGGGAGTCAGATTGCTCGTCCGGCAGCTCTCCTCCACCCCGACGCAGTTGCGAATGGGTTCCAGCCCCGATGTGGGATCGTTAAAACAAACGTCCTGACCAAAGGAGTGGGCTGGCAGAGGCAGCACCTGGACGGCAAGAAAGGCCAGGAGAATATGAAATTTCAAATCAGACTTATGAATGTAAAAACAGTTCGACCCTCAGGCCGCAGAAGTGAGCTTGCGATGGGCTACTTCCAGGTGGAGGAGGTTGCCCCAGGATTGCTGACGGATCCAGCAGCGGCCGCCGCGACACTGAATCAGTTGAAAGGGGGGGAGATCGTCGGGATGATCGTGCAGGCGTACAAAACTGCCTGGCCGCAGCAGTTCAAACACATCGGCGAGCTGGATGGGGCTCTGCCCTGCCATGGTGCGCTTCCGAGGTGGGGTTATCCTCTCTTCCCTTCCGGGAGAAGGGCACTGTCCTCGGTTTTTGTTTCGTTTTCTGCGTGGAAACCATGACCAAGCGGCAGCGGTTGGATCTGCTGCTGTTGCAGCGGGGGCTCGCCAGCACTCGGGAGCAGGCGCAGCAGTTGATCCGCGCGGGCTGGGTGCGCCAGGCCGGCAGGGTGCTGGACAAACCTGGAGCCACCCTGCTCCCCGATACCCCCCTGGAGGTGGCAGCCCGCCCTCGCTTTGTGTCTCGCGGTGGCGACAAGCTGGACGCGGCGTTGGAGGCTTTCGCGATCCCCCTCAACGGGCGGGTGTGCCTGGATGCGGGTCTCTCCACGGGGGGGTTCAGCGATTGCCTGCTCCAGCGGGGAGCCAGCCGGATCTATGGCATCGATGTGGGCTATGGCCAGGTGGCCTGGAGCCTTCGCACCGATCCCCGGATGGTTCTGCGGGAACGGACCAACGTGCGCCATCTCCTGCCAGCTGATCTCTATGGGCCTGAGGATCCCTGGCCCGATCTGGCAGTAGCCGACCTCTCCTTCATCTCCCTCACCTGCGTGCTTCCCGCCCTTGGGGCCCTGCTCCGTTCCCTCTCCCCGCAGGATCCGGTGGAGATGGTGCTATTGGTCAAGCCCCAGTTCGAGGTGGGTCGGGAGGGGGTGGGCAAAGGTGGGGTGGTGCGGGATCCGGCGGCCCATGCCCGGGCCATCGGCCGTGTGCTCGAAGCTGCCGAAGCCCTCGGCTGGCAGGGCCGGGGGCTCACTGGATCTCCCATCACCGGCCCGGCCGGCAACCATGAATATCTCCTCTGGCTGGCCTCCAGTGCCGGGGGCCTGTGCCAGCAGGAGGGCAGCCGCGGCTCCCTCACCCCAGAGGCGATCGGGGCGGTGGTGGCTGCCACCCTCCGTCCTGCTGCTTGAGGGGAAGGCCGAGGCCTGCCCTAGATCGCAGTGCTGTCCCGGTCGCCGGTGCGGATGCGAATCACCGACTCCACCGGAGAGATGAAGATCTTGCCGTCCCCGATCTCACCGGTGCGGGCCGCCTCTTGGATGGCATCCACCACGGTGGCCACACGATCGTCGTCCACCACGATTTCCAGTTTCAGTTTCTGCAGGAATTCCACGGTGAATTCTGAACCCCGATAGCGCTCAACCTGGCCTTTCTGCCGGCCAAATCCGCGCACTTCGCTCACGGTCATGCCCACAATCCCCGCATTCACCAGTGCAATCTTCACGTCTTCGAGCTTGAAGGGGCGGATGATGGCCTCAATCTTTTTCATGGTTCAGGGTGTGTAGGGGAAGCGGGGTTGGTGTCGAGGAAGTCTCGCAGACCCGGGGCCTGATCGCAGGTTGTGACTGCGATCAGCAAAACTATCTTTAGGCCGCACGGGGGAGGGTTGGGGGGTGGCCGTTGCTACCAACTCACCGCCCCCCGGCCCTGGCTCACACCTGCCCGTTTTCCTTCCCATGTCCGTCACCCCCTCGCCTGCTACCACCACCCCCCTCTACGGCCAGCGGGCGATCGAGGAGGGGGAGCTGGTCTGTTTCGCCAACCCCAGAATCGGGCGCCCCTACGAGGTGGCGATCGAGCTGCCGGAATTCACCTGCCATTGCCCCTACTCCGGCTATCCCGACTTCGCGGTGCTCCGATTGCTTTACCAGCCCGGCCCCATGGTGCTGGAGCTCAAGGCCCTCAAGCTCTACATCAACAGCTACCGCAACCGCACCATCTCCCATGAGGAGGTGGCCAACCGGATCCTTGATGATCTGGTGCAGGCCTGTGATCCCCAGTGGATGGAGCTGGTGGCAGATTTCAACCCCCGGGGCAACGTGCACACGGTGGTGCGTGTCAGCCACGGGGTCCGTCAGCCCTGCTGAGGGGTCTGCTCCGGAGTCTCCATCCCTTCCAGCAGGGTGGGGAGTTCCCTGGCAAAGGCCGTGAGGTTGCGGTTGCACAGCCCGGCTGCATGGAGGCGCCGCCCCCCGTCCCGTTGCTCCTCCACCACCCAGAGCTGGCGGGTGGCCACCAGGCTGAGGCCCCCGCCGAGCAGGGCGATGGCAAAGCCGGTGTACACCAGGGGGACGCCCGGATCCCGCTTCAGAAGAATGCCGCTGGCAGGTAACACTCCAGCCACGCGGATTGGTAGACCCTGCACCTCCTGGGGCGCTCCACCGGGTTGGAGCAGGGCCAGGGAGCTGCCATCGGCAGCAAACACCTCCACCGGTCCCACCTCGCTGGTGAGGGTGAGCAGCACGGGCTGGCTGCCATCGGGGCGGGTGGGCAGCAGCACGCCCCACACCTGCTCGCCCAGCTGGGGAAACCGCTGGAGGGGAAGTTCCAGAACGGGGGAGCGGCCCAGTTGGATCTGAATGGCGGCCAGGGTCCAGTCCGCCTGGTACAGCGTCATGCCCCTGTAGCGGAGGGGGTGGTTGACGCTGATCTCAGCCTCTCGGGTGGTGGTGGGCGCCGCAGGCGGAATCAGGCGCAGCCTGGAGGTGAACTGTTCCGGCCTGCCGGCCGGATCCCGGCTGATGGCAAAGGCATCCAGGGCCAGGGTGACCTGGGGTTGCCCCTGCCGGTCGAGCAGTTCCAGCTCCCGGCCCGGGGCCAGGAACTGCTCCAGCCGCTGGCCCGCCAAGGCTCCCCAGGCCGAACCCACCATCAACACCACCATTCCCGCATGCACCAGCAGGGGGCCCACCCGGCCCAATACCCCTTTGCGAGCCGCCAGTCGCCCCTCCTGGCTTCGCACGCTCCAACCCCGTTCCCGCAGGCGCTGGCCGAGCACCTCCAGCCCGTCGGCTCTGGGATGGGTGAGGGTTTCGGCCAGGGCCAATTTGCTCAACTGGCGGGGGGTGGTGTAGTCGATCCAGCGCAGGGAGGCCTGCAGGGCAGGCCATTGCCGGCGCCAGCTGCAGAGGATCAGGGCCAGGCCCAACAGGGCCAGGAGCGCCAGAAACCAACTGCTGGAATACACGTGGTCCAGCTGGAGCCGCAGGATGCCTGCTCCTTTCAGCCAGCCCAGCCAGGGGGCAGTGTCGTAGCGCTGTTGATAGAACTCCAGGCTTTCTTTCTGGGGGATGGCGGTGCCGATGCCGCTGGCCACGGCAATCAGGAGGAGCAACACGATCGCCAGGCGGAGATCGGCGATCCATGCCACCAGGCGCAGAAGCCTTCGCCAGGAGTTTGCCGCAGGGGAGAGGGATGTCATGCCAGGTGGGCCGCCAGGGTGAGGGCGCCAGTGGTGAGCAGCACTACGCCGCTGATGGGCGGAATCCAGCGGCCCAGAAGTCGGAGCTGCAACAGGCTGGGCAAACTCGCCGCCAGGGTGCCGGCCAGCAGCAGGGGCAACACCTGGCCGGCACCGAAGCAGGTGAGCAGGAGCATCCCCACCAGGGGCTTGCCGTTCTGGGCCATCCAGGCCAGCAGGACCGCCAGCACGGGAGTGGTGCAGGGCGTGGCGGCCAGGCCGAAGGCCAGTCCCGCGGCCAGGGGGGCAAGGGGGGCCGGCACCTTTTCGCGCCAGCGTTCCGGGTCGGGGCCAGCCGGGAGCTGGAGGGGTACCAGACCCAGCAGGTGGAGGCCCATCACCACAGCCACCACGGCCACCACCAGGGACACCCCCTCAGGAATCTGGCCATACAGCCGACCCAGCAGGCTGCTGCCGAAGCCAAGCAGCACCAGGGAGGTGACGATGCCCGCACTGAAGCTCAAGCTCCGTTGCCAGGGCAAGGACCCGGTGGGTGCGACGCCTGGGGAGGGCAGGGGGTTCGATGCTCCGAAGCCCGCCAGATAGGCCAGGGTGACAGGGAGCAGGGAGAGGGAGCAGGGGCCCAGGCTCGTGAGCAGCCCCCCGGCAAAAACCAGGGCAAGGGTCAGGGGTGAGGGGTGGCCCAGGGATGCTCTCAGCAGGGCTTCACTGGAGCGGGTCCAGTCAGCGAGCTGAAGCCCGAGGCTGGTCATCGGCTGAAGAGCAGGCGCAGAGCGTTCAGCCTATCGGGGCTGGAGGCGTGCGCCGCCGGCGTGGACGGGCGGTTTCCATCCCTGTGGTCTCCAGGGAGCACCGCACCAGCAGACCGGCCACCAGCAGGCTGCTGAGCAGGGAGTTACCCCCGTAGCTCACCATCGGTAGGGGCAGGCCCGTGGTGGGCATGGCGCCACTGGCCACCGCAATGTTGAGGATCGATTGGCCCACCAGCAGGGTGGTGCAGCCCATGGCGATCAGCCGCAGCTGGTTGCTGCGGCAGGTGAGGGCAACCCGCAGCCCCACAAAGCCGAACAGGAGCAGGAAGCCCAGCAGGACCACCGAACCGATGAAGCCGAATTCCTCGGCGAACACCGCAAAGATGAAGTCGGTGCTCTGAATCGGCAGATACTGAAGCTTCTGGGTTGAGAGTCCGAATCCCTCGCCGAAGATGCCCCCCGAGCCGATCGCCAGCAGGCTCTGCACCAACTGGTAGCCTTCCCCCTGGGCGTCCTGCCAGGGATCGAGGAAGGACACCACCCGCAGCCGCTGGTATTCGTTGATGGCAATGCTGGCGGCCCCCAGCAGTCCTCCGGCGCCTGCCGCCCCAATCAACAGGGGCAGGCCCACGCCGGCCGCCAGCGCCATGAACCACAGGAGCAGTCCTGTGAGGGCCGCCGTGCTGAGGTTCGGTTGTTTGAGGATCAGCAGAATCAGCAGGCCGAACACGCCCAGCCAGAGCAGCTTCTGATCGCCGCCGATCCGCCGCCAATGGGCGAACAGCGCGGCCCCCTGGAGCACCACAAAGGGTTTCACCAGCTCGGAAGGCTGCAGCTGCACCG
>JAYKIG010000014.1:0-27431 GCA_035286045.1 Cyanobacteriota bacterium
TGGGTGGGCACCAGGGAAAGCAGAGCCGGGCGCCCGCGCACGGGCCAGGCGGCGGCCAGCTCCTCGGGGCGGCGCAGCCGGGCCGGCGCCAAACCGCAATGCTCCGCCCCCCACTGCCGGGCCCGCAGCCAGGGCATCAGGCCGCTCACGTGATGCCACGGCAGCGGGTTGACCACCAGCGCCGCGCTCGGCTCGATCCCCAGCCCCCGCAGCCACTCCCCCGTGGCGGCGGCGGAGGCCTCCAGCCGGGCCAGGGGCTGCACACACCACCTGCGCCCCCCGCCGCTGCCGCCACTGCCCACCACCACCGCTGGCCCCTCGACCTCCCACCCCGGAGGGCCCTCCCCCAGGGCCTGCCGCAGGGCCTCCATCTCCAAGGCCGGCGCCAGGCCCACCACTCCGCCCTTTCGTGGCAGGCCTGCCAGGGCCTCCACCAGGGCCGGGAGGCCGGCTTCCGCGGGCAACAGGATCGGCGCTGGAGGCATCGGATCAGGCCCGACCTCGAACGGCCTCTTGGCCCGCCGCCCGCCACACCGCCTCCGGCTCCACCGACCCCAGATCCCCCGGGGCCCGCCAGCCGGGGGCCAGCCCCGGCGCCACCGGCGTGGGGCCCGCGGCCTGCAGCGCCGCCAGATGGGCCAACCAGCGCTGGCCGATGCCGGTTTCAAAGCTCGTGCTCACCATCCACCACGGCCGGCCCGCCTCCAGAGCCCGCAGCAGGGGGCGGGGGTCGCCCTCCTGCGACGGCCGGCGCACCTGCCAGCCGCACCACCGCTCCCGCAGGGCGGGTTGGCGCGCCAGGGATTCATCCAGGGCCACCGGCAGCCGCCCGGCCAGCGCCTCCAATCCCTCCAGGTCCGCCGGATCCAGGGGCTGCTCCAGCCACTCCAGCCGGCCATCCCCCCGCAGGTGGTCGGCCCAGCGGTGGGCGGTGGCGCGATCGAATCCCCCGTTGGCATCCAGCCGCAGGCGGGCATCCGCTGGCAACAGAGCCATCAGCTCCTGGTGCCAGGCCCGCTCCGCCGTCTCCTCATGCACCCCCACCTTCCACTTCACGGTGAGGGGCCAGGGCGCGGCGGAGCGGGCCGCCAGCAGGGAGCGGGCCACGGTCAGGGCCTCCGGGCCCGCGGGCAGCAACCAGGCGGAAGGCGGCGCAGGCCTCCAGCCACCAGCCCCCTCCCCCACCAGCCCATCCACCTCCGCCAAGGCCGCGCCCACCGCAAACGCCACGGGGGGAGGGAGATGGGGCAGCTGAAGGTCCAGCTCCTCCCGGTCCCAGTCACCGCTCAGGGGCTTCCCTCCCCCGCCGCGACGTCGGAGCCCGTCCACGGCCGCCCCGCAATGCTCCAGAGCCCCGTCATCGGCGCCGCCGATCACCAGGGGCGTCGCCTCCCCCCAACCCACCGCCCCGCTCCCTGTCTCCAGGCGCAAGAGCCAGCCCCGCCGTTGGGCCAGACGGCCGGCGGCCGTGTGGAGCGGGGCGGGCAGGGGAAAGGCGAAGGGGCGCCAGTGGAGCTGGAGCCGGTCCTCGGCCCTCACCGCCCCACCAACCCCTGCCACCAGGGCCCGATGGCCAGCCCGGCCGCCAGCCCCAGGCCGCTCAGGGCCTGGAAGCGCAGGGCCAGGAATTTGCTCCCCGCCACCCGGCCCGGTTGGTCGTGCCCCGTGGCCAGCAGACGGATCAGGGCCCGGGCCGGCGGCAGGCCCAACCCCGCCAGCAGGGCCGTGAGCGGCCACCAGCCCAACACCACCGGCGCCCACTGCAGAGCCAGGCTGCCCGCCACAAACCAGGGCACCAGGGCCGCCGCCCGCCGCGTGCCCAGACGCACCACGGGCGAGCGCTTGCCATGGGCCGCGTCTTCCTCCACCTGATGGAAATGGGAGCAGAACAACACCAGGGTGGTGGCCAGCGCCGGCCCCGCCCCCAACACCAGCGCCGACGGCCAGGGGATGGCGCCCGGAGCGGCGGGCGGGGGTGCCACGGCCATCAGGGCGGCGGCGGTGGCCAACGGGCCGAAGGCCAGCCAGCAGAGGGGCTCCCCCAGCCCCCGATAGCCCAGCCGGAACGGCGGGCCTTGATACAGATACCCCAGGCCGCAGCAGGCGAGCACCAGCCCCATCACCACCGGCGCGCTGCGCGCCGCCACCAGCGCCATCAGGGCCAGGCCCAGCCCCAGGCAGCCATGGGCCAGCACGGCGACCCGATCCCGCCGACCCGTCAGATTCACCAGCGAATGGGGCTTGCCCACCGCGTCCACGCCGGTGTCGGCGTCGAAGACGTCATTGGCCAGGTTTTCCCAGGCCAGCAGCAACACCGCCGCCGCCAGAAACAACCCCACCTGCCCGCCCCGCACCGGCAGCCCCTGCCCCAGGCGCCAACCCGCCGCCAGCAACACCGGCATCACAGCCACCGCATACATCGGCCACTTGATCGCCGCCCGCCAGAGGCGGCCGCGATCCGTCTCCCCCTCGGCAAGGGCGGACGGAGCGGCCGTGGCGTAACGGCTTGCGACGACCTGGGGCTCCAGCGGGCCTGGCACAGGCGTTGAACGGGCAAAGGCCCATACATTTGAGCAGCTCTTCGACCCAGACCCGAGGCTCCCCTGGTGCTGGCCCCCCCGACCTTCCCCGGGTTGCTCGCCGCCGCCGCCGCCATCGCCCGGCGCGCGGAACGCGCGGCTGGCGCCGCCATGGACGACGACCCCGTCCTCAGCCTGGCCCTGCCCCTCCAGCTCGGCGACGCCAGCCGCCTCGATCCCCTGGCCCTCCTGCCCGCCCTCGACGCCGGCGATCCCTTCCGCTTCCTCTGGGATGGCGCCCCGGGCCTCTGTCTGGCGGCCAGCGGCCGCTGCAACAGCCTGCAGCTCAGTGGTCCGCGGCGCTTCGAACTCGCCCAGCGCTTCTGCGGCCTCAGCCTCCAGCGCCTGGCCGTCTCCCCCGAGCCCCTGCCCCCCCTGGCCCGGCCCCGGGTGGTGCTGGCCTTCGCCTTCTTTGACAGCCCCCTCCATCAGGGCGGAGCCGTGCCGGGGGTGGAGGCGGTGCTCCCCCGTTGGCAGCTGAGCCGCCAGGGGGGGCAAGCCTGGCTGCGGCTCCAGCGGGGCCTGGGGGGGGCCATCACGCCCCGCAGCGTGGCGGAAGAGCTCTGGGAGATGGCGCGCCACCTCGAAACGCTGGCCGCCCTCGACACCACCCTCCCCCCGTCCGCGGCCGTCCTCGCGCCGATCGTGGCCCGCCGCTCCGACTGGCGGGAGGCCTACCGGACCGCCCTCCATCGGGGCCTCGCCCTGGTGGAGCAGGGGGATCTGCGCAAGCTCGTGCTCGCGGCCCGGCAGCGGCTGGAGCTGGGCGGCCCCCTCGATCCCCGCCTGCTCCTGGCCCACCTGCGCCGCAGCCAGCCCGGCAGCTGCCGGTTCCTCTGGCAGTCCACCAGCGAGGAGGCCCTGCTGGGGGCGTCCCCCGAGCGGTTGTTCAGCCTGCGGCAGGGCCGGCTGCGCGCCGATGCCCTCGCCGGCACCCGGCCCAGTGGCGCCGGGGCATCTGATCTCCTCCGCTCCGACAAGGATCGCCATGAGCATGCGCTGGTGGTGGACACCATCACCCATGTGCTCCGCCAGGCCGGCCTGAGCCCCCATCGCCCCCGCCATCCCCGCCTGGCCCGCCATGGCGGCCTGGTGCACCTCCACACCCCGATCACCGCCCCGCTGCGGGGGCAGAGCCCCCTGGCCCTGGCCGAGGCCCTGCACCCCACCCCCGCCGTGGCGGGCCTGCCGCGGCGGGAGGCCATGGCCTGGCTCCGCACCCTGGAACCCTTCGAGCGGGGCCACTACGCGGCTCCCATCGGCTGGATCGACCACCAGGGCGACGGCGAGTTGCGGGTGGCGATCCGCAGTGGCGTGCTCCGTCCAGGCAGCCTGGAGATCACCGCTGGCGCGGGCCTGGTGCGGGGGTCCGCGCCGGATCGGGAGGAGCGGGAGGTGGCCCTGAAGCTGCGGGTGCTGCGGGATCAGCTGCTGCCCGTCGAGGCGGGCGCCAGCAGCCGCGCGATCGTCTGATCCGCCAGGGGACGTCCCCCCAGCCGCTCCACCTCCCGCACCCCCGTGGGGCTGGTGACGTTGATCTCACTCAGGTGGCCATCGATCACATCGATGCCAACGAAAAACAAGCCCTCCTCTCGCAACACCGGCGCCAATTCCGCGCAGATCTCCCGTTCCACCGCCGTCAGCTCCGTCGCCTTGGGGGTGCCTCCCACCGCCAGATTGCTGCGAAACTCCTCCCCCGACGGCACCCGGTTCACCGCGCCCAGGGGCTCCCCGTCCACCAGCAGGATGCGCTTGTCGCCCGCGCGCACGCCGCTCAAAAAGGCCTGGGCCATCACCGGCAACGCCTCCATCTGGGTCACCAGTTCCAACAGCGCCCGCAGGCCCGCCGTCGCCGCCGAGGCGAACACCACCCCCTGGCCCGCGCGACCCGCCAAGGGTTTGAGCACCACCTCCCCCTGCTCCCGGGCGAAGGCCGCCAGGGTGTCCACCCGGCTGCTCACCACCGTCGGCGCCATGCGATGGCCGAAGCGCAGGGAACTGAGCTTTTCATTCCAGGCCCGCAACGACGCCGGCCGATTGATCACCCGCACCCCCCGCCGTTCCCCCAGTTCCAGCAGATGGGTGGCGTAGAGATAGGCCTCATCCACGGGGGGATCCTTTCGCATCCACACCACCGGGAAGCGATCCAGCGGCAACCACTGCCGGGCCCCCCGTCGCACCCAGGGATCCGGCACCTGCCATTGGCCCTCCGGGCAGGCCATCTCCGCCAGCTCCAGCGGGCAGGCCCGCACCCAGGCGCCGTAGCCGCCGTCGGGGTGGAGTTCGGCGGAGAGATCCGCCAGTTCGCAACACCAGGCCTGTCCGCCCGCCCGCTGCAACGCCTGCATCAGGGCCACGGAGCTGTCCTTGGCCGGGTTGAGCCGCTCCAGCGGATCGATCACAAACAGCTGGCGGAGGCCGGAAGGCTCCAGCACCGCTCCGCCGCTCCCCTTGGCCGCTTCCCTCACCCCTGCCGTCCCAGAAGGGCGTCGAGCTGTCCGCGGCGCTCCAGGGCGTGCAGATCGTCGCAACCGCCGATGGACTGGTTGTTGATGAAGATCTGGGGCAGGCTGCTCCGGCCTTCCGCCCGTTCGGTCATCGCCCGCCGGGCCTGGTTGTCGCCGTCGATCGCGTATTCCCGATAGGCCACGCCCTTGCGATCCAGCAGACCCTTCGCCCGGATGCAGAACGGACACGCGCGCCAGGTGTAGATCTCCACCGTGGCGGGGCCAGCGCTCACCGGTGGATCGTGAGGAGACATCGGGCGTCGAGTCAGGCTTCGATGATCCTAGGGGCGGCTCCAGGCGCACTCCGGGCGAACTCCGGGCGCACTCCGGGCGCACTGATAGCGTCGAGCCACTGCGCCATGGTGCCCCGTGCTCGACCTGACGGATTTCAAGCGCGACCTCTCCGAACTCAGCGACCGCCTGGGCCATGCCCAGGACTGTCTTTGACGTCCCTGCCCTGAAAGCACGCCAGCAGGATCTGGAGCAACTGGCCGCCCAGCCCGGCTTCTGGGACGACCAGGCCCAGGCCCAGCGCCAGATGCGCCAGCTTGATGAGGTGCGCGCCCAGCTGGAGCAGCTCCAGCGCTGGCGCGGCCTCGTGGATGATGCCCGCGCCACCCTCGAGCTCTACGACCTGGAGCCCGACGAGGATCTCCTGGCCGAAGCCCATGGCGGCCTGCAACGGTTGCGAGGCGATCTCGATCGCTGGGAACTGGAGCGCCTCCTCAGCGGCCCCTACGACAAAGAGGGAGCCGTGCTCAGCATCAACGCCGGCGCCGGCGGCACCGACGCCCAGGACTGGGCCCTGATGCTCATGCGCATGTACACCCGCTGGGCGGAAGACCACGGCATGAAGGTGAGCGTGGACGAGATCAGCGAAGGAGAGGAGGCGGGCATCAAGAGTTGCACGATCGAGATCGATGGGCGCTACGCCTACGGCTACCTGCGCAACGAAAAGGGCACCCACCGCCTGGTGAGAATCTCCCCCTTCAACGCCAACGACAAGCGCCAGACCAGCTTCGCCGGGGTGGAGGTGATGCCCAAACTGGAGGAGCAGCCCGATCTGGAGATTCCAGATAAGGACCTGGAGATCACCACCTCCCGCTCGGGGGGGGCCGGCGGGCAGAACGTCAACAAGGTGGAAACCGCTGTTCGCATCCTGCACGTGCCCACGGGGCTGGCGGTGCGCTGCACCCAGGAGCGCTCCCAGCTGCAGAACAAGGAAAAGGCCATGGCCCTGCTGAAAGCCAAGCTGATGGTGATCGCCCAGGAGCAGCGGGCGGCGGAGATTGCCGACATCCGCGGCGACATCGTTGAGGCGGCCTGGGGCAACCAGATCCGTAACTACGTGTTTCACCCCTACCAGATGGTGAAAGATCTCCGCACCGGCGAAGAAACCACCGATGTGCAGGGCGTGATGGATGGGGATCTGGATCCCTTCATCCAGAGCCTGCTGCGTCAGGGAGTGGAAGTGGGCGTGGCGGCCTAGCCCCAGGTCCCGTCTGCCTCCCATCGCCCTTCACCCCATGGCCCCCGACCCCTCCCCCCGACCCACGGAACAGCCAGAAGAAACGGCTGGCTTTGTCAAACTGGCCATGCGCAACATGGTGCGCAAGGGCCGCCAGAGCCTGCTTCACTTCGGCCTGACGGCGGTGGGCCTGAGCGCGTTTCTGCTGCTGATCGCCTGGCTTGGCCGGCCCCACACCCCCCTCTGACCCCATGGCCGATCTGGAGATCGACCTCTCCTTCCAGGTGGATCCGGAGGTGGCCCCGGGGGGGGAATGGGCCTGCGCCGACCCCCTAATCGCGGGGGAGGGGGCGGAGGCCACCTGGATCGCCTGCCTCCGCTGCTGGCTGGAGGCATTGGCCCCCGAGCTGCCCGGCGCCCTGCGAGCCCCCTCTTACTCCCTGGGCCTGAGCCTGGTGGATGATTTCTCCATCGCCGCCCTCAACAGCACCTGGCGGCAGAAGGAGGGCCCGACCGACGTGCTGGCCTTCGCGGCCCAGGACGGCTCCCCACCCCTCCCCCCAGGCCAGGGACAGGCCAGCTTCTGCGAATGCGTGGAGCTGGGCGACATCGTGATCTCCCTCGAGACGGCCGCGCGCCAGGCCCAGGAGGCCGGCCATGGCCTCGACCAGGAGGTGCTTTTTCTGGCCAGCCATGGACTGCTTCACCTGTTGGGCTGGGACCATCCCGACGAGCCCTCCCTGGAGGCCATGCTCAACCGCCAGAGCGATCTGCTTTCCCACACCACCCACCTGCTCCAGGGGGCTGCTGGGCATTGCGGTGGGGAATCTCCGAGGTAAGGTGCCGCCACATCCATCGACGGTGGGGAGTGGTTTTACCCGTTCCTGAACACCAGCCCACCCAACTCCGCGAAGTGGGTGTGGACCTTCACAGGCGAGGGCGCCGCCTGAGGGTGGGGGCCTGGAAAATTGCCGGTGATTTGCCCTCCAGCTTCCGCTATGCGGCCCAGGGGTTGGCCTATTGCTTCGCCAGTCAGCGCAATTTCCGTATCCATGTGGGCATGGGACTGGTGGTGTTCTGTCTGGGCCTCTGGCTCCGGCTCAGTCTCGATCGTCTGGCGGTGCTGGTGCTCACCGTTGCCGCCGTGCTGGTGCTGGAACTGCTGAACACCGCCACTGAAGCGGTGGTCGATCTGGCCATCGGTCGCAAGTTCCACCCCCTGGCGCGGATTGCCAAGGACTGTGCCGCTGCCGCCGTTCTGGTGGCTGCCATCTCCTCCCTGATGATCGCCCTGCTGCTGCTTGTCCCCCCCCTGCTCCAGCGTCTGGGCCTCCTGCCTGCTTGAGTGAGCACCATGCTTCTGGTGATCGATAACTACGACAGCTTCACCTTCAACCTGGTGCAGTACCTGGGTGAGCTGGCCGATGCCCACCCCCTGGCGGCTGAGGTGCGCGTGGAACGCAACGATGCCCTCTCCCTGGAGGAGATCCGCCGGCTGGCCCCCCAGGCCGTTCTGATCTCCCCGGGCCCGGGGGATCCGGATCAGGCCGGTGTGAGCCTTGAGGTGTTGCGGGAGCTGGGTCCCGAGCTCCCCATCCTGGGCGTGTGCCTGGGCCACCAGTGCCTGGGCCAGGTGTTCGGCGGCCAGGTGGTGCGGGCCAGTGAATTGATGCACGGCAAAACCTCCGCCGTGCACCACAGCGGGCTGGGGGTTTTTGAGGGCCTGCCGGAGCCCCTCACCGCTACCCGATACCACAGCCTGATCGTCGACCGGCCATCCCTGCCGGAAGCCCTGGAGGTGACGGCCTGGCTGGACGATGGCACCATCATGGGTCTCCGCCATCGTCAGTGGCCCCATCTTCAGGGCGTGCAGTTTCACCCGGAAAGCGTTCTCACCCAGAGCGGCCACGCTCTCCTGGGCAATTTTCTGGGCCAGGCGGAGCGGTTCCCAGCCCGCCAACGCTGCTAGCTTCGCGCCCAACCGCTCCGCGGCCCCTCCCTGATGCCCTTCCTCCCGTGCCTGTGCGTTCCAGCCTGGTCGCCCGTCCCCTGCTTTCCCTGGCCCTGCTGAGCCTGCCCTGCGCCGCACCCATGGCCCAGGCCGCCGGGGGAGGCGTGAGGATCACCAGCTATGGCCACAGTGCCCTGCTGATCGAGGGTGGTGGGGCCCGGGTGCTTCTCAACCCCTTTCGCGCCGTGGGCTGTGCCGCCGGATTGGCGGAGCCCCGGGTGAGTGCGGATGTGATTCTGGCCAGCAGCCGTCTGAAGGATGAGGGGGCCGCCGTGGCCAGCGGCAGGCTGCTCAGCACACCTGGCTCCTACAAAGTGGCCGGCCTGCAGATCGAGGGGGTCGGGGTGCCCCACGACCGGGTGGAAGGGAGGCGTTTCGGCCAGTCCACCGTCTGGCGCTGGCGACAGGGTGGGCTCGACTTCGCCCACCTCGGAGGCACGGCAGGGGCCATCAGCCCGGCCGACAGAGTTCTTCTGGGGCGGCCGGATGTGCTGGTGATCGGCGTGGGCGGCGGGGCCAAGGTGTACACCGGAGCGGAGGCTGCCGCGGTGGTGCGGGAGTTGAACCCCCGGCGCGTGATCCCGGTGCAGTATTTGCGTGGCGGCAAGGCCCCGGCGAACTGCGACCAGGGGGGCCTGCAGCCCTTCCTCGACGCCCTGGGGAGCCCCACCGTTCGCCAGGTCGGAGCCAGCCTGAGCCTCACCCATCCCCTTGGGGAGAGCACGGTGGTGGAGGTGATGCGCTGACCGATCTCTCTGCCAAGCCCCGAAACCTCTCGGTTGCCGTTGTGGGGGCTGGGAGCTCGGGCCTGCTGCTGGCCGCCCTGCTGCATAAGCAGGGCCACAGGGTGAAGGTGTTTGAGAAGGCGGATGGGGTGCGCACCGACGGCTGCGGCATCCTCCTGGTGAAGAGCGGGGTGGAAGCCATCGCCGCCAGTGCCATCCCCGGGCTGCTGGATCGCCTCCTGGCTCAGGGGTTGCCTGTGAGCCGCTTCGTGGTGCGCAATCTGCGCGGAGATCTGATCGAAAGCGCTCCGGCGGAGGGGGAGCCCGGGGCGCTCCCCTCGCTGTTGATCCATCGGCGGTTCATCCTGGAGGCCCTGGCCGATGCCCTCCCCCCCGCGGTGCTCGAGCCCAGCTCCGAACTCCTCAGCTGGCGGCAGAATCCCCAGCGGGATCCTGCCGTGGAGGCCACCTTTGCCGATGGGCGCCGCTGGACGGGCGACCTTCTGGTGGGGGCGGATGGGCTCTTTTCCAGAGCGGCGGCCCTGGTGGCCCCGGAGCGTCGCCTGAACTACCTGGGGGATCGGGTCTGGAGAGGGGTGGTGCCCGATGCCACCTTCTGCCGGGATGGGGAGTTTTTTGTCTATGCCAGGGGCCGGGGGGTGTACGCCAACGCCTTTGATCTCGGGGTGGACAGCCTGGGCCAGCCCCTCACCCACTGGGGCTTTTTTCAGGAGGAGCCCCTGCCCGCCGAACGGGAGGAGCAGCGGCGGCTCCTGAGCGAACCGGTGCCTGAGGACGCATTGGCCAAGGTGCCGGCGGATCTGGCGCTGCTGATTCGCCGCACCCCTCCGGAAGCCCAGGTGGCCAACTGGTCGTTCGACATTGATCCCCTCCCCCGACTGCGGCAGGGCCGGGTGGTGTTGATCGGGGATGCGGCCCATGCCATGAGCTCCTCCCAGGCCCGGGGGATGACGGCGGGCCTGGAGGATGCGGTGGAGCTGGCCTCCGATCTGGAGTCCCAGCGCAGCCTGGATGAGAGCCTCCAGATCTGGGAACGGAAGCGTCTGCCGGTGGTGCACGGCTACCAGCAGCGCAGCCGCGCGGTCAGCGCCCGGACCGGCCGCCGCCGTCCCCCCCAGGTGGCCGCCCCGGCGGATTCACCAACCCCCTGATCCGGCCACTCCCAGAGGCCGCGTCCCATCTCAGCCGTCTGGCAGGCCCGCCAACCCCTGGTAGGCCCGCCAGAACTGTTCCATCTGGGCGCGAGTGCCGATGCTCACCCGCAGGGATCCATCGATCAGGGGTTTGCCCGCCATGGATCGCACCAGAATCCCTGCCTCCCGCAGGCCCTGCTCCAGATCCGCCACAGGCGAATCGGGCCAGATCAACAGATAGTTGCCCCCATCCACGTGGTGCCGCACCCCCGCTTCCGCCAGTTCGCCGGCCAGCCAGTCGCGGGCTTCCAGCACCGCTTCCACATAGCTGTCCACGTAGGCCTGGTCGGCCAGGGCCGCGAAGGCGGCGGTGACGGCAAAGCTGTTCACGTCATAGGGACCGGTGACCCGGCTGATCCGATCCACCACCTCCGCGCAACCCAGGGCAAACCCGATGCGCAGGCCCGCCAGTCCTGCGGTTTTCGAGAGGGAGCGGAGCACCACCAGATTGGGCAGGGAATGGAACGCGTCCCCCGTTCCTTCCGTTTGCGCCCGTTCCGTCAGGAGGGGGAGCACGCTGTCGCCACTGAAGGCCTCATAGAGCTCATCCACCACCACCAGGGTTCCGGGGGCTGAGGCGGCCAGCTCCAGAATTCGGGCGGGGGCCAGCCGGGTGCCCGTGGGGTTGTTGGGGTTGCAGATCAGCAGCAGCCGCGGCGCCTGTTGCCGTTCTCCGGGGGGGTGCAAAGCGGCGCGGATCTCTTCAAGGGGGAAGGCAAAGCAAGGCAGGTGATAGGGGATCGCCTCGATCTCCATGCCCTGCATGCGGGCGCAGGGCGCGTAGTAGCCAAAGGTGGGCGATGTGGTGAGCAGCCGTTCCCCCGCACTGCCATAGGCCTGGAACACGGCATGGAGGGCCCCATCCACACCGTTGAAGAGGCCCACCTGATCGGGGCTGAGGTGGCTTTTGGCCCCCCCCAGGGCCAGCACCACCGCCTCCCGCAGGCCGTCGTACTCGGGGTAGACGGCGTACTGATCCGGGGGGATGGCCCGGATGGCTTCCACCACCTTCGGGCTGGGCCCAAGGGTATTTTCATTGAAATCCAGCCGCAACAGCCCCCTCCGGCCCTCTAATGGGGCGCTGTAGGCCTGCAGGCGCTCCACATCGGGGCGGGCGGGGGGAAAGGGGGAACCCGTCAACGGGGCAACGGCCATGAAACTGGAGCCTGGCGCCTCTCTGCAGGGTAGGCCTGGTTGGTCGCACGGCGACCTGACCACGGACCCTTGCCAACAGGCCACCTGGAAACCCAGCATGGCCAAGGTGTTATCCCTTCGCCATCCCGCCATGCCAATCGAGCGCACCTTCCTCGCCATCAAGCCCGACGGGGTGCAGCGCGGACTGGTGGGGGAGATCATCGGGAGGTTTGAGCGCAAGGGGTTCAAGCTGGTTGGTCTTAAGCAGCTCACCCCCAGTCGGGAGCTGGCCGAGAATCATTACTCCGTGCACCGGGAGCGGCCTTTCTTCGCCGGGCTTGTGGATTTCATCACCAGCGGCCCGGTGGTTGCCATGGTGTGGGAGGGAGACGGTGTCATTGCTGCAGCCCGACTGATGATCGGAGCCACGAAACCCCTGGAAGCGTCCCCCGGCACGATCCGTGGAGATCTGGCGGTGAATATTGGTCGAAACGTGATCCATGGATCCGATGGACCGGAAACCGCCACCCAGGAAATTTCCCTCTGGTTTTCTCCCGGTGAGCTGAGCGACTGGCAGCCTGCCGATCAGAGCTGGCGGGTTGAGCAAGGCTGATGTTGCTTGGAGTTTTAACGGGCGTCCCCGGCTGCAGGTTTCCAACCCCTCTGCCTTTCCTCCATTCAGGAGAGCTTCCCGCTTGATCCCATTCCTCTCCTTCCCCCGTCGGCTCCTCACCCAGATCGTCAAGCCGTTTCGCGATCAGAAACCGGCCAGTGTTCTGGTGCGGCAGACGGCCAGACAAGAATGGAAGCTGATTGTCCTGAATCTTTTTTGTGCCATTCTTCAGGCGGTAACTGAAGGACTGACCCTGGGGGTCATGTTTTTTGCTGTCGAAGTGTTATCTAAACCGATCGGCAGTGTCTTTTCGATTGGCAGTTACCCCATCTTCAGCGCTTTTCCCCAGGTTGGTCAATGGATCAGTCAGGTTTCCAGCCTGCAGGCCTTCTCTCTGCTCCTGTGCCTGGCGGTGATCCTGAAGCTGATTCAGGGTGGGGCCATGGCCCTGGCGTCCATTTCGATTGGCTATTTCAGCAATCGCGTCTCCCGCAAACTTACATCCCAGCTCCATGCCCATATACTGGATTATACTTATTCCTGCGCAAGTCGGTATCGAATCGGTGATCTTCAGTTCGTCACTGGATTGGCGCCTACTGCGATTATCACTGATATCAGAACTTACAGTAATCTTGTTTCTAATGTCTTTCTTCTTCTCACCTATCTTGCGGTTCTGATCAGGCTCTCTCCCTGGCTGCTGATCGCTGCAATGATAATGGGAGCAGTGTCGTTATTTGTTCAGCATAATCTGCTGCCCATGATTGGAAAACGCGCAAAAATCGCAGCTGATCTTGGCGTTGAATTGAGTAGTCGTATGACGGAAAATATACAAGGACTCAGGCTTCTCCATACGAGTGGCTATCTGGATGAAGCGGCCAGGGAGGTGGATAGACAAACAAAGAATTACGAACTCAATGGAAGGGGTCAGGTCAGGCTGGGTTCTATCAATGGTCCTGTGACATTGATTCTGCCAATTTTGATGATTGCTGGAATCGCCTGGCTGAGTATCTTGTTCTTTGGGCAAAAAAGTTCTGGAATCCTGCCAAGTCTGGTGACATTCGTCATTGCCCTGCAGCGCCTCAATGGGAGCATCGGTGGGCTTTCAGAGCTGATTCTCAGCCGGAAGGGGAATTCCGCTAATCTGGATATGTTGAATAATTTTCTTTATAGAGGCGATAAGGACTTTCGCAGGAAAACTGGGCTCCCCTACGCCGGAATCAAGCAGGAAATCCAACTTGAGAATGTTGATCTTCTCTACCCATCTTCAACCGCTCCCGCTCTTCAGGCTGTCAATATCAGCCTTCCCAGGGGCTTCACGATTGCTTTGGTTGGTAGCAGCGGGGCTGGAAAAAGCTCAATTGCTGATCTCCTCGCGGGTCTCTACGAGCCCACAGGTGGTCGTATTTTGATCGATGGCATCGATTTGAACAAATTCGATCCCGCAACCTGGCAGAAAAGAATTGGGGTGGTTAGTCAGGATACATTTTTATTCAATGCTTCGATTGCAGATAACATCACTTTCGGCACTCCTGGAGCTTCCCGGGCGGACATGGAGTTCGCCGCACAACAGGCTCAGGCGTCCCGCTTCATAGAGAATCTTCCCAATCGCTTCAACACCATGGTGGGCGAGCGCGGCTATCGATTAAGTGGAGGTCAGCGGCAGAGGCTCTCCCTCGCCCGAGCCATTCTCCGGGATCCTGACCTGCTGATTCTGGATGAAGCAACCAGCGCTCTCGATACGGAAAGTGAGCGGCTCGTGCAGCAAGCCATTGATCAATTCGATCGGAAATACACGATTCTTGTGATCGCCCACCGGTTGAGCACCATCGTGAATGCTGACAGGATTTATGTGCTCGACCATGGCAGGGTGATTGAGGAGGGTAATCACCACGATCTGCTGGACAAGAACGGACGTTATGCCCGCCTCTGGGAGCAGCAGAGCAAGGCGATCAAGACGCGAAAAGTTCCCTCTTGAACGACGATCACCCCTGGGCAAAGCGATGGGGTGAAAAGTCGCTGAGCCAGGAGGCGGCGAGGGCATCCAGGGGTTGGTCGCTCACCGCTGCGGCGATCAGGCTGGAGCTGATGGCAGCCAGCAATACCCCATTCCGGTGATGGCCAACGGCCATCCAGAGCCCCGTCATGGGACCTGCGCCCAGCAGGGGTGCCCCATCGGGGGTGCAGGGGCGGAAGCCCCACCACCGTTCCATGGGCGGCCAGAACCGGGCTTCCGGAAGCAAGGCGGCCACACCCTCTTCCAGCTGCCGTTGCCCCGCCGGCGTCAGACCGGGTTGGAAGCCCGCTTCCGGCTCCGTGGTGGCTCCCACCACCACCAGCCCATCCCCCCGGGGCACCAGGTAGGTGCCTGGTCCGAACAGCACCCGGGCGAGGGCGTGCCTGGGCCCCTGCAGGGAGAGCATCTGGCCTTTGACAGGAGAGACAGGGACCTGGGGGAGCAGCTGGGCCGCCCAGGCCCCACAGGTGAGCACGGCCCTCTGGCAGGGCACCGTGTGCAGCTCCCCATCCGCGCGCTGCACCCGCACCCCGGCCAGGCCTGCTCCGGCAGACGAGGAGGACAGCAGACCCTGCACCTCAGTTCCTTCTTCGAAGGCCACACCCCGCACCACACAGGCCGCCTCCAGAGCCCGCATCAGGCAGCGGCGGTTGTCCATCTGGCCGTCCTGGTGGAAGAGCAGACCCACGGGCCAGCGGGGGGCGATTCCCGGCACCTCCCGCTCCAGGGCAGCCCGCTCCAGGGGCTCCCCGAAGGATGCCGTGGGATAGACCTTACGTTCAGCGGCGCTGCGAAACGGTACGACGATCCCCGTGGACTGGAGACCGCAGGAGAGTCCGCTGTCTGCTTCGATGCGCGCCACCCAGCTGGGGGTGAGGGCCAGGCTGGCCTGGCCGAGGGCCAACAGGGGGCCGGACAGACCCTCGGCGTGGGGGGCCAGCATCCCTGCTGCCACGAAACCCGCCGCCTCTGTGCGCCGCCGACTGAGCACCAGCACGGCCTCCCCTGCACGGGCGAGGGCATGGGCGATGGACAAGCCCATCAGCCCCCCGCCAAGAATCACCACCGGGTCGGACAGCACGCGGGTGCACCATGACGCCAAGGGCAAGCTAAAGGCTTGTCCAGCCCTGACTATGATCGGCGGCTCCGCCCCCGGCGGCCCGCCCGACCTGATCGCGCCCCATGGCCAGCGCCGCCCCTTCCGCTGCACCCACCCCTGCCGCCGCCGCGGCGAATCCTCCGGCATGGGAGGCCGTGATCGGCCTGGAAATCCATGTGCAGCTCTGCACGGCCAGCAAGATCTTCAGCCCCGCATCCACCAATTTCGGGGATGCTCCCAACACCCACATCGATCCCCTGGTGTGTGGGCTGCCGGGCACCCTGCCCGTGCTCAATGAAAAGGTTCTCGAATATGCCGTGAAGGCCTCCTTGGCCCTCAATATGCAGATCGCCAAGCGCAGCAAATTTGATCGCAAACAATATTTCTACCCCGATCTTCCCAAGAACTATCAGATCTCCCAGTACGACGAGCCCATCGGTGCCGATGGGGCCATTGAGGTGGAAGTTGCCGAGAAGGGCAAGGACACCTACCTCAAAACCATTGGCATTGAGCGCCTGCACATGGAGGAAGATGCGGGCAAGCTGGTGCATGCCGGCAGCGACAGGCTCGCTGGGAGCAGCCACTCCCTGGTGGATTACAACCGGGCTGGAGTGGCCCTGGCCGAAATCGTGAGCAAGCCCGATCTGCGCACCGGGCGCGAGGCGGCGGAATATGCGGCAGAGGTGCGGCGCATCATGCGCTATCTCGGAGTCAGTGATGGCAACATGCAGGAGGGATCCCTGCGTTGCGACGTCAACATCTCGGTGCGCCAAGGGCCCGATGCCCCCTTCGGCGTGAAGGTGGAGATCAAGAACATGAACTCCTTCTCCGCCATTCAGAAGGCCTGCGACTACGAAATCCAGCGCCAGATCGAGGCGATCGAAGCCGGCGAGCCGATCCGCCAGGAAACCCGGTTGTGGGATGAGGGCAAACAGCTCACCAAGGCGATGCGCAGCAAGGAGGGGAGCAGCGATTACCGCTATTTCCCCGAACCAGACCTGGGGCCCATCGAAGTGAGCGATCAGCAGCGGGAGGCCTGGCGGGCTGAACTCCCGGAACTTCCCGCCGCCAAGCGCCACCGCTATGCCGACAGCCTGGGCCTGTCGATCTATGACGCCAGGGTGCTCACCGATGAGCGGCCCATGGCGGAGTACTTCGAAGCCACGGTGGCCGCAGGGGCCGATCCGAAGCTGGCCGCCAACTGGATCACGGGCGACATCGCCGCCCATGTGAACGGCCAGCGCCTCTCCTACGAAACCCTTCCCCTGCGGCCGGGGGAGCTGGCGGAATTGGTGGGCCTGATCAGCAAGGGCACCATCAGCGGCAAGATCGCCAAGGAGCTGCTGCCCGACCTGTTGCAGAACGGGGGGTCGGCCCAGGCCCTGGTGGAGGCCAAGGGGCTGGGGATGATCAGCGATCCGGACGAGATCACCGCCATCGTGGACGACCTCCTGGCCACCCATCCTGCCGAGGTGCAGGCCTTCCGCGGGGGAAAAACAAAGCTCCAGGGCTTTTTCGTGGGGCAACTGATGAAACGCACGGGGGGGCGGGCCGATCCCCAGCTGGCCAACCGCTTGCTGCTGGAGAGGCTCAACGGATGAATACCCCTCCCACCAGACAACAGATCCTGGAGGCCCTGGAAGGGGAGTTGCGGAGGGGCAGCCTGAGCCAGGAATCGCTGCGCTCCTATCTCGACCGCGACCTGCCCGTGCAGGTGCGCATCGAGCTGGAGTGGATGCTCTATGCCATCAGGCAGTTGGATGAGCATCGCGAGCGGCTGGTGCAGCGCCTGGGGGATGTCACTCGCTGATCCCGGGTCCTCCGCAGCCAGGGGGAGTTCCGGCCAGGGCCTGCTCCACCCGGGCTGCCAGCTCGGCGGGGGGGCCGACGGTAGACAACACCAGATCGGCCCGGGCGAGCTTCTCCGCCATCGGCCATTGGGCGCGAAGCCGAGTCAGGGCGGCCTCCCTGGTCAGCCCATCACGGCCCTGCAGCCGCTGGAGCTGTTCCTCCTCGCTGCCGCACTCCACCACCCAGATCTCCGTGCAGAGCGATTCCAGCCCCGCTTCATACAGCAGGGGGATCATCAGAACAACCACCGGTGCAGCCTGCAAACTCTCCAGTTGGGCCTGGAATCCCGCGCGCACCATGGGGTGCACCAGCTCCTCCAGCCATTGGCGTTCCGCCGGATCGGCAAACACAATGCGGGCCAGGGCCTGGCGATCCAGGGAGGGTGAGCCGTCTGCGGCCTGCACCGCCCTTCCATAACGCCGGAGCACTGCCAGGGTGGCCGCTGTTCCAGGAGCCAGGGCCGCGCGGGCCAGGAGATCGGCATCCACCACGGGGATCCCGTGGCGTTCCACCAGGAGCTTCCCCACGGTGCTTTTCCCTGTGGCGATCCCCCCCGTGAGCCCGATGCGGCGCGCCTGGCCCATTGAGCAGATCCGTCCGCGGCAGGCAGCCTAGGTCTTCTGATGGGTTCTAATTGGTGGCGGATCGACACCTGGTATGGACCCCGCCCCTTTGCTTGAGGCTCTGCACTGGCGCTATGCGGTGAAGCTGTTTGATGGGCAGCGCACCATCCCTGCGGCCACCTGGGCGGCCCTGGAGGACGCCCTTGTGCTCTCGCCCTCCTCCTACGGGCTTCAGCCCTGGAAGTTTCTGGTGATCACGGATCCCGCCCTGCAGGCCGAGCTCAGGCCCCACTCCTGGAACCAGTCGCAGATCACCGATTGCTCCCACCTGGTGGTGTTTCTGCAACAGCGCTCGGTGAAGGAGTCAGATCTGCAGCGCCTGCTGGATCGCACGGCTGCGGAGCGGGGTGTGCCAGGGGAGAGCCTCAGCGGATATGGGGACCTGATGCGCAAAGACCTGGTCGATGGCCCCAGGAGCCAACGCATCGGCACCTGGGCCTCCAATCAGGTGTACATCGCCCTGGGGAACCTGCTCACCAGCGCCGCCCTTCTGGGAATTGACACCTGCCCGATCGAGGGCTACAGCCCTCCTGATTACGACCGGATCCTTGGGCTGGAGTCCACCCCTTACCAATCCTGCGTGGTCTGTGCCTGTGGCTATCGCCACGGGGAGGACCGTTACGCCAGCCTGAAGAAGGTGCGATACCCCGCCGCCGAGATGATCGAGCACCGCTAAACCTGGGTGAGAGCCCTGTTGTGGCGAGCCCAGGCCGATGGACAAGGAGGAGATCATCCAGCGGGCCAGAGGATTCTGCGCCCCCTTCCGCTTCGGCGATGGCAAGGGCTTCCGGCTCAGGACGGTGAATCCCGCTGACACGCTCCAGCTGGATCCCACCAACAAACAGGCCGCTGAGGCGGTTCTCAAGGAGGGGGTGGAGATTCTTTCCGAGCTCCAGGACAAGCTCTATGCCCAGGACCGATGGGCCGTTCTGCTGATCTTCCAGGCCATGGATGCCGCCGGGAAGGACAGCACCATCAAGCATGTGATGAGCGGAGTGAACCCCCAGGGCTGTCAGGTGACCTCCTTCAAATCCCCCAGCGCGGAAGAGCTGGATCACGATTACCTGTGGCGTTGCCAGCGGCACCTGCCCGAGCGGGGCCGGATCGGCATCTTCAACCGCAGCTACTACGAGGAAACCCTTGTGGTGCGGGTGCATCCGGAGCTCCTCGCTCGCCAGAGCCTCCCCCCACAGCGCCTGGGCCCTCAGATCTGGCAGGAGCGGTTCGGTGACATCCGCCACTTCGAGGGGTATCTGGGCCGCAATGGTGTGGTAGTGCGCAAGTTTTTCCTGCATGTCTCGAAGCAGGAACAGAAAAAGCGCTTCCTCAAGCGCCTCGACGAACCGGAAAAGCATTGGAAGTTTTCTGCGGCGGATGTGCGCGAACGGGGCCATTGGCAGGCCTACATGCATGCTTATGAAGAGATGATTCAGCACACTGCCAGCGAGGAGGCTCCCTGGTATGTGGTGCCTGCGGATCACAAATGGTTCACCCGCCTGGTGGTGGCTGCTGCTGTGATCGACACCCTTCTGTCCCTCGATCTGCACTATCCCTTGGTGAGCCCGGAGATGCGCAAAGACCTGGAGGCCGCCCGCCGGGAGCTGGAGCTGGAGGCGGAGGGGTGAATTCCGAACACCTCTTCACCCAGGGCAGGCTCGGGAAAGGGGAGTATGCTGATTGGATGGATCACCAAATCGCTCTCCTTAGAGAGTTGATGGCAAAACCATAATTTCTGTCCACTCCATCCATGACACGACGTGCTTCCCAGCAGCGGCTTTTGAGCCGCCTCAATTCTTCTGGTGTGGTGGCCCCCCAGGCCCGCCCCAGTGACCCCCCCACCAGCCTGCAGTGCACCCACCAGGAGCCCACCTGGGAGGAACTGTTGGGTCGGCGCTGAACAAGCCCCCAGCGAGGCATCAGCCCGCCAGGGCTGGCCCCGATCCGCCAAGCTGGTGCCACTCTTTTTGCTCCCACTGTGCAACGACGGGATGTCCTGCGCCTGCTCCCTGCTGCCCTCACGGCTGGGGGGCTCCTGCTGACACGCAAGCCCGGTTTCTCCCAGCCGAGCTCCCCTGCCCCCACAGGCGCTGCCAACTCCACCCTGCGCTTCCTTGCCGTGGCCGACACGGGAAGTGCCGATCGCAACCAGCGGGAGCTCGGGCAGCAGATGGCTGCGGTGCATCGGCGCCAACCCGTGGATCTGGTGATCCTGGGGGGCGACAACATCTATCCCTCGGGGGAGATGGCGCTCGTGGAAACCACGTTCCGGCGGCCCTATCGGGAGTTGCTGCAGGCGGGGGTGCCCTTCCACGCCGTGTTGGGCAACCACGACATCCGCACCGACAACGGCAGACCCCAGGTGGCCTACAAGCCCTTTGGCATGAAGGGGCGGTTCTACACGCTGCAGCGGGGTCCCGTCGACTTTTTCCTGCTCGACACCAACGGCAACGCTGATTGGCAACGGCAGATCAGCTGGCTGCGCACGGTGTTGGCCCAGAGCAAGGCGCCTTGGAAGGTGGTGGTGGGTCACCACCCGATCTATTCCTCCGGCTTCTACGGCAATGATCCCCATCTGGCGGCCAAGCTCGGCTCCCTGATGCGGCGCCATGGGGTGCAGCTGTACATCAATGGCCACGACCACAACTATGAGCGCAGCAAACCCATCGATGGCATCACCTATCTGGTGGTGGGTGGAGGCGGCGCCACCTTGCGCCCCGTGATCAGCACCGCCCAGACGGCCAGGGCGGCCAGTGTTTTCAGTTTTGCCGAGATCGAGGTGAGCCCCCGGGAGCTGAAGCTCTGGGCCTGGGATAAGAACGGGCGCCAGATTGACAGGACGGTGATCGCCAGACGCACGCCGAACGCCTAGCGCACCCACCCCCATCTTTTTTTTAAGGAGATCGACCCGGCCAACCAGGTGTTTTGTAGCAACAGCGGCAACGGGAACCACCATCGGCTCCCTTCTCTAGAAACAGAACATTCGTCCCGTGCCCATGCCAACCTCCGCGCGTCTCCAGGCCATGCACACCATTGTGCAGAGGCCTCCAGTGGCTGTGGAGCCAGCCGAACCCCTGGAACAGATCTGGGCCAGCGATGTGTTCGGGCTCGAAACCATGAAGTCGGCCCTGCCCAAGGATGTGTTCAAATCCATCCAGCGCTCGATGCGCCAGGGCAGCAAGCTCGACCTGAGCGTGGCCGACACGGTGGCTCAGGCCATGAAGGAGTGGGCCACCGCCCGGGGGGCGCTCTATTACGCCCACGTGTTCTATCCCCTCACCAACCTCACGGCGGAGAAGCACGATGGCTTCATCGCCCCCCAGTCCGATGGCAAGGCGATCGCCGAATTCTCAGGCAAGCTGCTGGTGCAGGGTGAACCGGACGGCTCGTCTTTCCCCAATGGCGGACTGCGCACCACCTTTGAAGCGAGGGGCTACACCGCCTGGGACGTGACCAGTCCGGCCTGGTTGATGCGCACACCCAACGGGGTGACGCTCTGCATCCCCACGGTGTTTGTGAGCTGGACCGGCGAGGCCCTCGACAAGAAAACCCCCCTGCTGCGCTCCAACGCGGCCATGAATGCCCAGGCCCAGCGCCTGCTGCGCCTGCTCGGCGCCACCGAGATCGCGCCGGTGAACTCCAGCTGCGGGGCTGAGCAGGAATACTTCCTTGTGGATGCGGGCTTCACGGCCCTCCGCCCCGATCTGCAACTGGCCGGCCGCACCCTCTTCGGCGCTCCGCCGGCCAAGGGCCAGCAATTTGATGATCACTACTTCGGCGCCATCCCTGAACGCATCCAGGTGTTCATGCAGGATGTGGAGCTGCAGCTCTACCGCCTCGGCATCCCCGCCAAGACCCGCCACAACGAGGTGGCGCCCGGCCAGTTCGAGATTGCGCCTTTCTTTGAGTCGGCCAATGTGGCCACCGATCACCAGCAACTGCTGATGACCGTGCTCAAGAGTACGGCCAAGAAGCACGGCCTCACCTGTCTGCTTCATGAGAAGCCCTTTGCCGGCGTCAATGGCAGCGGCAAGCACGTGAACTGGTCGATCGGCAATGCCACCCAGGGCAACCTGCTGGATCCGGGCAAGACCCCCCACGAGAATCTGCAGTTCCTGCTTTTCTGTGCGGCCGTGATCCGCGGCGTGCACAGCTATGGACCTTTGATGCGGGCCGCCATCGCCACCGCCAGCAACGACCATCGCCTCGGGGCCAACGAGGCGCCGCCAGCGATCATCTCGGTGTATCTCGGTAGCCAACTGGAGGATGTCTATAACCAGATCAAGAGCGGGCGGCTGGAGGGATCGGCCCAGGCGGCCCTGATGTCGCTGGGCGTCGACACCCTGCCGGAGCTCAACAAGGATCCGGGCGATCGCAACCGCACCTCCCCCTTCGCCTTCACCGGCAACCGCTTTGAGTTCCGGGCTGTGGGCTCCGGCCAGTCGGTGGCGGGGCCCTTGGTGGTGCTCAACACCATCCTGGCTGATTCTCTGCAGTGGCTCTGCGGGGAGTTGGAGGGCCGGCTCAACTCCGGCATGCCCCTGGAGGAGGCGGCCTTTGCCGTGCTCAAGCTCACCATGGACCTGCACGGCGCCGTGGTGTTCGGCGGAGACGGCTACTCCTCTGAGTGGCACCGCATGGCGGTGGAGGAGCGGGGTCTGGAGAATCTGCGCACGAGCGCCGATGCCCTACCCGTTCTGGAGCGGCCCGAGATCCGCGATCTGTTCCAGCGGCAGGGGGTGCTCACGCCCACGGAGCTGGAAAGCCGCTTCGAGGTGTATGCCGAGCAATACATCCTTGCCATTGAGGTGGAAGCCAAGCTGGCCCTGCGCATCGCCCGCACCCAGATCTATCCAGCGGTGTCGGAGTTTCTGGCCAGGCAGGCCAGCTCGCTGCGCGACCAGGAGGCCATCGGGCTCCCCGTGGACCGCAGTCTGGTGAGCAAGGCCGCCGACCTCAGCCACCAGCTGCTGCAGAAGTGCACTGCCCTGGAGGAGGCCCTCCATCACCCCCCCCACGAGGTGCACGGCCATCTGCGCCACTGCGCCGATACCCTCATGCCCCTGCTCGGGGAGCTCCGGGAGGCCGCCGATGGGCTGGAGGTGATCGTGGCGGACGATCTCTGGCCCCTGCCCACCTATGGGGAGCTGCTCTTCTTCCGCTGAGCCCCACCCCCCAGACGGAGGTGCCCTTCAGCCGGCGAAACGACGGTTCACCTCCGTCCAGTTCACCAGCGACCACCAGGCCTCGATGTAGGCGGGCCGCCGATTCTGATACCTCAGGTAGTAGGCGTGCTCCCACACATCGAGGCCGATCAGGGGGGTGCCCCGCTCGATTCCCGGCAGGTCCATCAGGGGATTGTCCTGGTTTGCGGTGCTGGTGATCGCCAGCGTGCCATCGGGTTTGCGGATCAACCAGGCCCACCCCGAACCGAACCGGCCCGCCGCCGCCTGGGTGAACTGGCTCTGCATGGCGTTCAGCGAGCCGAAGCTGCCTTCGATGGCGGCCAGCAGCTCCGGGGAGGGATCCCCCCCCTGCCCCACAGGGGCCATGGCCGTCCAGAACTGGCTGTGGTTCCAATGGCCACCGCCGTTGTTGCGTACCGCCTCCGGAAACCGGGAGATCTGGCCCTGCAGCTCCTCCAGGTCCAGCTCACGCAGGGCTGGGTTGGCCTTGATCTGGCCGTTGAGGTTCGCCACATAGGCCCCGTGGTGCCGGTCGTGGTGGAGGGTCATCGTGGTGGCATCGATGGCCGGCTCCAGGGCATCGGCGGCGTAGGGAAGGGGCGGCAGGCTGAAGCTGGCCCAGGCCGGGAGCGCTGCACCCAGCAGGAGGAGAAGGGCGATCAGGGGGGCGAACCACCGGCCTGGGGAGAAAAGGGCGGTCATGGAGGGGAACGACTGCAGAGCTTGCCAGCTTGCTGCATGAAGAAAAGCCGCAGATGGACCATCGGTTGCTGGTGGCTCGCCAGGCTGGAGCCATGAGCCTCATGCACTGCCCCCTCTGTATCGGTCTGGCCCTGTTGTCGGTCGTCCGGGCTGCCTCCCATCTTCTGCTGGTGGGATTGCGGCTGGCCCCTGGCCCCGCGGTGTAGGGGGCAACAAAAAAGCCGCCCCTGAGGGGCGGCTGCAAGGGCCATGGGGCTAGGAGTTCACCAGCGCTGGCCGCCGCCACCGGCACCGCCGCCGCTGGAACCGCGGGGCTCGGCCTTGTTCACCCGGATGTTGCGCCCCATCCACTCCACGTCCTGCAGGTCGTCGATGGCCTTGGTTTCCTCGACGGCTGACGCCATGTCGACGAACGCAAAACCACGCTTACGGCCTGTGTCGCGATCGAGGGGAAGGGTGCACTTGCTGACAGAGCCATATTCAGCAAAGAGGCTCTTGAGATCTTCCACTTCGGCATCGAAGGAAAGATTACCTACGTAAATTGTCATGTGATCGAAAAAGTATGGACCGATTCGTCGAAATCCCTGGAGAAAGCTGGCCTTGGTGGAGAAGTCTTATGGAGATCGCCGCGCTGGGGTCAAAACCCGCTGAAGAGTATTCGTTGAATCCTTTTCACCTTACAGCAGCAGGGAGCGCGCAGGGTCGCTCAGGTGCCGGCGGGAATCAGCATCCAGCAGATGGAGATGGCCACACCACTGAAGGCCACCACCACCAGGGGCCAGCTGCTATCGAGATCATCGAGGCGCCGCTGCAGGTTGTCCCGGGCCGGGCCCTCCTCCAGCGATTCCATGGAGGCGTAGCGGCGCCCGATCCAGATCACCAGCACGAAGGCCACAAGGGTCACCACGTAGGCCACCACGTACACCTGATCCAGAAAGGTGAGAAAGGGCAGGGCCGGGAGTTCATCCCGGTAGGCCTGCTGGAGGAACACCAGGGTCAGCAGCACCGTCACGGGAATGCTGGCCCTGGCATCCTGTTCATCGGGGCGCACCTTGAACACGAGCAGCACCATGGCCATCAGCACCGCCAGGGGGAGAAGCAAGCGCCAGAAGGAGGCCCAGGAGGACGTGCCGAAGGACGTCTCAAAGAGCACAAGGCTGTAATCCAGCTCCGTGCCGCCCCGGCCAAGGGTGCTCGCGTAGTGGTGGCGATATTCGGCGATCGACCAACCCTGGTTGAGCCAACCGATGATGTGGGCAAACAGACCCATCCCGCTGTTGCGACTGTCCGGCTCCAGCCGGAGCTCCTTGTAGGTGAGCCCGCCATCGACGTCGTCCACCTCAAACGCCAGGGGGAGGCTCGCACTCATGAACGGGTAGTGACGGAAGCTGGCCTTGTCGACGTAATACCGCCCCCGGAAGGAGAACAGCTGGTAGTAGCTGCCGTTGGCGAGGCGCTCCGGCACCTCCCCCACAGGTTCCATCTGGGGAGGGGCATCTGTGATCAAGGTGTTGATCAAGCGGAAGCGCTTCTCAATGGTGGTGCCCTTGGCCTCCAGGTAGCGCTGCAGTGGCTCCTCCCAGATCATCCAGATGAAGCCGCTGGCGGCATAGCTGGGGATACCCAGCTCCAGCTCGGAGGTGGTGTTGACGTAGATCCCCACCTTCACGTGGTGGGTGGCTGAGACCAGCTCCTCCTGGTCGGTGCGGGCCTCGTCATCGCTGAGCAGGGAGCCGCGAAGGGTGCTCCAGCCACTGGGGGGGAGCTGGGCCGGATCGGTGTTCAGGGCCCGGGCGGACGTGGCCAGACGCAGGTTGTCGCGGCTGCGCACCTGGACGACATCAATCCGGCTGATGGCGAGCAAGGCCAGAATCATGGCCAGCACCACTGCCATGATGGCCAGGATGTTCCAGCGCTTCTGCTTCCGCACCAGCTGGTTGCCTCAGGTTGGTCGGAGATTAGGGGGGCGCGGTGGAGGGGTTCTGCTTCCCCTGGTGCTGGTGCCGGCAATGGGGGCATCCACTCCCGTGGAGCCGCCATCCCCACCCGCCCCCACCACCGCGCCAGTGCAAGCCGAGATCGTGCTCGGCCAATCGGCCCCGTTCAGCGGCCCCTCTGCCCAGCTGGGGCAGGATTATCGCGAAGGGGCCATGGCCTGGTTCAACGAGGTGAACCGCCGTGGTGGCATCCATGGCCGTCGGCTGCGGCTCGTGAGCCTGGACGATCGGTACGAACCCGCCCTCACGGAGAGGAACACCCGCCAGTTGATGGAGAAGGATCGGGCCCTTGTGCTCTTTGGCTACGTGGGCACCCCGACGGTCAAGGCCATCCTGCCGATGGTGCATCAGGCCCAGATCCCCCTGGTGGCACCCCTCACCGGGGCGCGGCTGCTGCGCCAACCGTTTCGCCCGATGGTGTTCAACCTGCGGGCCAGCTACCAGGCGGAAGTGGATCAGATGGTGAACGCCCTCGTGCGCGATGGTCGGCACCGGATTGCGGTGCTCCACCAGGAGGATGCCTTTGGGGAGGATGGTCTGCAGGCCACCCGAAACGCCTTGGCGCGCCATGGCCTCAAGCCGGTGGCGATCGCCGGTGTGCAACGCAATTCCACGGCCACCGAGGCTGCGGCGAGGCAGGTGAAGCGGGCCGATCCCAGTGCGGTGGTGATCATCAGTGCCTATCCCAGCTCCGCAGCCTTCAGCCGCCATCTCCACAACCTCGGCAGCACGGCCCAGCTCATGAATGTGTCCTTTGTGGGCACCGGAGCCCTGCAGGATGCCCTGCCTGGTGGCCAGGCCAGTGGCATCGGTGTGAGCCAGGTGGTGCCCTTCCCCTGGAATCGTCAGGTGCCGGTGGTGGCTCAGTATCAGCAGCTGATGCAACGCCAGCAGCGGCGGGCCCACTTCGGCTTTTCCAGCCTGGAAGGGTTTCTGGCTGCCCGCTGGCTCACCGCCGCCCTGGACAAGGCGGGGCCCAACCCCACCCGTCAGGGGGTGGTGGCCGCCTTTGAGGGCCTGCCCGAACTGGATCTGGGGGGATTCCGGCTCAAGTTGGGCCCCAAGGATCACCAGGCCAGCGACTTCGTCGACCTCACCTTTCTGGGTGCCCAGCGCTGGGGCCCCTGAGTATTCATAAGCCCGGCTGATTGGCTGTATCGGGAGCCCTGATGGCTGGGGAGCCCCTTCCGCCCTCACCCCCTCGCAAAAATCCGTTACATTGCGGGGGCCGGCATCAGCCGTGCCCTAATTCCGCCCTTCGGGCATATCAAACGTTCTCATGACAGCCACTCTCCAACAGCGCTCCGGCGCTTCGGCGTGGAATCAGTTCTGTGAGTGGATCACCTCCACCAACAACCGCCTCTATGTGGGCTGGTTCGGCGTGCTGATGATCCCCACCCTGCTGGCCGCGACCATCTGCTTCATCGTCGCCTTCATCGCTGCTCCCCCTGTGGACATCGATGGCATCCGCGAGCCCGTTGCCGGCTCCCTGATGTATGGCAACAACATCATCTCCGGCGCTGTGGTTCCTTCCAGCAACGCCATCGGTCTTCACTTCTACCCCATCTGGGAAGCCGCCAGCCTCGACGAGTGGCTCTACAACGGTGGCCCTTACCAGCTGGTGGTGTTCCACTTCCTGATCGGCGTCTTCTGCTACATGGGCCGCGAGTGGGAACTCTCCTACCGCCTCGGCATGCGCCCCTGGATCTGC
>JAYKIG010000015.1:0-35195 GCA_035286045.1 Cyanobacteriota bacterium
CCGCACGCAGCTTCAGCTCCGCCTCCAGCTCCTCCAACGCCACCAGCTCCTGCACCTGCCGTCCCAGCGTGATCTCCTGCTCATGGGTCAGCAGGGGCACCCGGCCGATGTCGCGCAGGTAGGAGCGAAGAAGATCGCTGGTTTGAGCCTGAGCTGTGGAGGTGTCCAGAAAGATCGAGGGCATCTCGGCGAGGTTGCGAAACCTTGTTGTTTCGTAACCATACCATTGTTTTTCGTCCCCTCCTCCCCGGCGGGTCCCCCCTGGCCAGGGCATCCAGAATGGGGAGATGGCTCAGGAACGGCTCCAGAAACTGATCGCGGGCTCAGGCCTCTGTTCCCGCCGCCAGGCCGAAACCCTCCTCCGGGAAGGCCAGGTGTGGGTGAACGGCTGCGTGGCCCAACTGGGCGAACAGGCAGACCCGGAGCACGACACGATTTCCATCGCCGGCCAGCCCCTGGCCCCTGCACCTGCTCCCCTGACCCTGCTCCTCCACAAACCACCCGGGGTGCTCAGCACCTGCCACGACCCCCGGGGGCGTCCCACCGTGCTCGACCTGCTCCCTGACCAGTGGCGCCACCAGGCCGGGCTCCATCCGGTGGGGCGGCTGGATGCCGAGAGTCGGGGGGCTCTTCTGCTCAGCAACGACGGCGATCTCACCCTCCGCCTCACCCACCCCCGCTACGGCCACCGCAAGACCTATCGGGTGTGGGTCGGGGGCCACCCGACCGAAGAAACCTTGCACACCTGGCGGCGGGGGGTGCCCCTGGATGGGGTCGCCAGCACGCCGGTGGACCTGCGAACGCTCGAACACTCCCGTCACGCCACCTTGCTCGAAGTGACCATGTTCGAGGGACGGAATCGCCAGATTCGCCGCACCGCCGCTCTTCTCGGCCATCCCGTCCGCGACCTGCTGCGGGTGGCGATCGGTTCCGTGGCCCTGGGCCAGCTGCCCGAAGGCCATTGGCGCCGTCTTGACCCCAGCACCCTCCCGTGAGCCATCCTTCTCCCCGTGCCAGGGCCTCCCGCTGGCTGCGTCAACTGACACCTGGATTCCTCAGCCGACCCACCCCCAACCCACCCCCGGATCCCCTGCGAACCGCTGGCCGGCTCGTGCGGGATGCCCGGGAAGCCAAGGGGCTGGGTCTACGGGATCTTGCCCAGCGCACGCGCATCAGCATCGCCGTGTTGGAAGCCCTCGAAGGGGGCTGGAAGGATCGTCTGCCAGAGGCCACCTACCTGCGGGCCATGCTTCCCCTGCTGGAGCACCAACTGGATCTGCCCACCGGGAGCCTGGAACCCCTCCTCCCCCATCAGGGCCATCGGGCCCATGGAGGCACCGGGAAGGGAGCGGCCCAGGGGAAAGGGCTGGCCCCTTCCACCCTCCTTCTGCTGACAACCTGGCAGAGCGGCCTTCTCTATGGGCTGCTGCTGCTGGGTCTGCTTTATGGGGTGAATCTGCAACAGCAACGGCTGGCGGCCATGGGACGGCTGGTGGCCCGCCCGATTCCCCTGACCCCCAACCAGGCCCAGGCTCCGAGCAACCCTGAGGAGCCCTTCCCCGACCTTCGCCCCCTCCAGCGGGCGGCAGCCGGGCAGGCCATGGGCCTGCTCCGCAGGGAGAGCAAGCCCAGCGGCCCGGATCGCACTCTGGGCCTCCTCACCTTGTCGCTCAACCAGCCGACCCGGCTGGCTCTGGATTCCCTGCGCAGCGGACAGACCCAGCTGGAGGGGCTCTCTGGAGACCTCTCCCTGCCCGTGTTGCCGCCGTTTGAATTGCGCCTCAGCCCCCCCCCTCCCGCAGCGGCGGTCCGCTGGAGGGGGAAAACCCTCCAGGAGAAGGGGCCAGATGCTTCGGAGCCTCCCGACAGTGGCGTCAAACCCACGGCCGTCTATCGGGTGCCCCTGGCTCCTCCCCCGAAGCCGGTTCCACCCGCCCCCGCCAAGACGCCCTAACCCCGTTGGTTGCGCATGGCCATCTCCCCCAACCCCTTCAAGGGCCCCCGCAGGTCCGCCACGGTCCGGTCAAGACGCCAGCTCCAGTTACCCTCGGTGGTGCCTGGAGTGTTGAGGCGGGCCTCATCCCCCAACTCCAGGAGATCCTGTAGGGGCACCACCACAAGTTCCGCGGAGGAGTTCAGGGCCACCTCCAGCAGTTGCCATCCTGGGGCGTTTACCTGGGCGCCCACCAGGGCTGCCACCTGAGCCCGCATCCCATCATCCAATCCACGCCACCAGCCCAAGGTGGTGGCGTTGTCGTGGGTGCCGGTGTACACCACCCAGCGGTGGCCCCGGTAGTTGGCTGGAAGGTAGGGATTGGCGTCCTGCCCATCAAAGGCGAACTGGAGGATTTTCATACCGGACAGCTGGAAGGCATCCCGCAGCTGCTCCACCTCCGGGGTGATCACCCCCAGATCTTCCGCAATGATCGGAAGCCTGCCCTCAGCGGAGAGGCGGCCCTGGCGCCGGCAGCGCCGCTGGAGGAGCCCCAGCAGGGCGCCCCCTGGCGAGGGACACCAGGTGCCATCGACGGCGGTCGTGGCCTGGCCCGGCACGCTCCAGTAGGCCTCCAGAGCCCGGAAGTGATCGAGCCGCAGCAGATCAAACAGCTCCAGCTGCCGCTCCAGGCGATGCATCCACCAGCGGAAGCCCGTGAGGCGGTGGAGCCACCAGCGATACACGGGTGTTCCCCACAGCTGGCCTGTGGCGGCAAAGTAGTCGGGGGGAACCCCGCTCTGCTCGAGCAACCTGCCCTGCCGATCCAGGGAGAACAAACCTTGGCGGCTCCAGACATCGGCGCTGTCGTGGGCCACATAGAACGGCAGATCGCCGAACAGGGTGACCCCCACCCGGCGAGCCTGCTCCTGCAGGCGCTGCCACTGCCGTTGCAGATGCCATTGCAGCAGGGCCTCCTCCAGAAGGGCCTGGCGCTCCTGGGTTGCTGCCGCGGCCAGGGCGCGGCGAGAGCGCCGCACCAGCTCGGGAGACCACTCCCACCAGGGCCGTAGGCCATAGCGTCTGCGCAGGGCCATGAACAGGCCATGATCCTGGAGCCAGAACCGCTGGCGCTGGGACCAGAGGCGGAATGCCCTGTGCTCCTCCGGCGTCTGTTCCGGCCAGCGCAGGGCCAGGGCTTGCCCCAGCGCCAGGGCGCGCTCAGCGGCCGCCTCCGGCACCATCCGCTCCGTGCTTCCCCCCGGCAGGGCCAGCAGATCGGAAGGCTGCAAGGCGCCCTCCGCCACCAGATCCTCTGCGTCCAGCAACCAGGGGTTGAGGGCTGAGCCGCTGGGAGAGCTGTAGGGCGATCCCAGCCCATCGGGAGGAGCCAGGGGAAGAACCTGCCAAACCCCCACTCCTGACTGGGAGAGGAGATCGACCCAGGCCCGAGCCTGGCCCCCCAAGGTTCCGCAGGCAGGGGTTCCTGGCAGGGAGGTGGGATGGAACAGCACACCCGCCGCCCGGGCCGTGGAGGCCATGGGCTGGCCGGATACCTCGGGGGGATCACTCACGCGGCGGGGAGGCGATAGCGCCCGATGATGCGCTTGGCAAACGCAGGAATATGGCGCTCGACCTTGTCGCCATGCTGACGCCGAAGCCAGAGGGCATTGCGGGTGAAATGGGAGTCGATCGAAAACCTTCCGTATTCAAGCCCCTGGGGGCCAAAGCGCTGCACGAACCAGCCCAGCACCTCCGCCAGCCAGAGGGGCAGCTTCACGGCCCTGTCGTAGGCCCCGATCCCCTGCTGCACCGCCTGCCGGCGGTCGCCACGGCTCGTGACCGGGGCCCCATCCAGCTCGTTTTCCACCAAAGCCAACAGGCGCGCTCCCCTGGGATTGCGCACGGTGATCCACTGCCGACCAAAGGTGGCTCCCATGTATCCCACCACCAGATCCGCGCCGGCATTGGTGTAATCGAAACAACTCAGACAGCTGGGAGCGAAGACATCCTTAAGAGCAGGGGTGTCCAGACCGAAGAAGGGCACGGTTTCGAGCGACCCATCCGCATGGCGGAAGTGAATGCGGAAATCCTGCATGAATTCATAGTGCACCACCGTCTCGGGGGAACGGCTGGCACTGTGGAGAAAGGTCTGGAGGCCCTCCCGGCTGACGTTATCCACGCAGGGAAGACCCAGCACGTAGAGCTCCTCCAGGGGAAGGGTGGCCTGCACGGTGCGAAGGGCCTGCACCTGACACCCCACTCCGATCGCCAGCAGCCGCTGGATTCCACTCCCAGGCAGCTCCTCCAGCACCTTGAGGTTGGGGGAGAGGGTCGGCTTGTTCACCCGGGCGGCCAACACCTCCGCAGGGCTTCGGGCCAGGATCGGCACGGGTGTGAACCGGTCGTCCGCACTCTGCTGAACGCACAACACCGCATCCACCAGCTGGGTTTCAAGGGCACGAACGGCAATCCGACTGACGATGCCCGTCCACTGGGCCCCATCGATCGGCGGGGTGAGGCGGGCCGTGAGCATGTGCTCATGCACCCCGAAGTAGAGCTCGTTCTCATCCTCCAGATTCCTGCAGCGCCCATGGCTCTGCTGCTCCAGGGCATCGAAGTGCTGATCCAGGAAGGCACAGGCCTGGCCCACATAGGCCACCCAGCGGGTATCGCAGAGGCCGCACTCACTGCAGAGATCGCGGGCGGGCCTGGGGCTACCCAGGGGCATGGGGCGGGCCCGCAGGTGCCCTCGAGCTGAGGGGGGGATCAGGGGCTGGGGGGGCGGCTCAACAGCAGTCAAAGGCGCGGCGGAGGCGGGCCGCTCTCAACTTATCGGCTGGGGCCTCCCCTGGGGGAAGCAGGTGTGGAGTCGCTCAGCCAGAGTGGCCCCAGACATGCCAGATCGGGCACCCATGGCCGAACGCCGGAAACGTCGCTCTCCCATCCCCAACCCGAATACCTCTGAGGTGCTCCGGAAGCTGCCCGGCCCCCGGCCCTCCTGGCCTGGGCCAGGGCTGGCCACCTTGGCTCTGGTGGGCGCCCTCACCGGCGCAGGCCTGTTGGGGGTGATCTGGCCCAAACCCGATCGCTCTGCCCATCTCCGGGAGGAGATCACCGCTGAGACCTTGGCCCCGAAGCCCAGCCAGCCCGTCACGGTGCTGGTGATTGGCAGCGATGCGGACCAACTCGGCGGCAGCAGCAACGGCGCCGCCCCCCCAGGCCCGCCCAATGGCGACACGGTGCTGCTGGTGCGGGTGAATCCCCAGGGGCCTGTGCAGGTGCTCCAGCTTCCGTCGGAACTGGCCCTCTCCCTTCCGGGGCGTCCGAGCCCTGTGGCCCTTGGGGACGTCTATCGCCTGGGAGGCGTGGCGCTCACCGCCGAGACGGTGCGGGAGCTGCTCAACCTCGACCGCACGGCTCCCCAGCGCTACATGGTGGTCTCCCGGAAAGCCCTCCGTGAGCTGGTGGATGGGGTGGGCGGAGTGGAGGTGAGTCCGCCACAGCGGCTGAAATACACCGACAAAACCCTGAAATACAGCATCGATCTCCCCAGCGGCCTCCAGCGCCTCTCGGGGGCAAAGGTGGAGCAGATGGTGCGCTATCGCGACAAATGGCTGGGAGAGGCGGGCCGCAGGAGCAACCAGCGGCTCGTCCTGGACGGCATCAAGGAACAGCTGGGTCGATCGGAACAACTTGCCCTGCTCCCGAACCTGGTGACGAGCTGGAGAGGGCAGGTGGAAACCAACCTGAACCCCAACGAGATGCTCAGCCTCCTGGCCATCGGACTGGACAAGGGCACCACTCTTCAGTTCCGCAGCCTGCCCCTGAAGCCCCCGAACAAGGAGTTCGGCGATCTGCGGCAGCTGGATCCGCAGGCACCCCGGCCCCTCTGGCCCGAACCCAGTCCTTCCGAATCCTCGTCCTCCTCCGAATCCCCCTCAGCGGACGCGCCCTAGGAGGGCACGGGGAGATCGAGGAGGGTCCAGCGCTGCCGCAGAAGCCCCACCAGATCGCTGGTTGCATCGCTTCCCTCCCAGGCGGCTCCCTCCTCCAGGCGACCCAGCCAAGGGAGGCCATCCCGCCAACGCAGGTCGCCTTTCCAGGTTCCCCCCCATTGCACCAGGCCCAGCAGGGGAACCCGCCACTGGCGCAGCAGGGCCGTGCTGGAGGCGGCCGCCCCACTGGAGAGCTGCTGGGCACCAAGGATCACCAGGGTGGGTTGGCACCAGGCACCGAGGGCCTCAGCCCAGGTGCTGCCATCCGGCAGGGCCTGGCCCGGGTCCAGGGGAAGGCTGGCCAGCCAGCCCTCCCCTGAGGCCTGCAGGAGCTGGAGCTGCCGATCGGGGGAGTGGGGATCGGAGATCGGGCGATGGGGAAGGGCGAGGGCCCGGGCCAGTCGTCGGGCGGCCTGATCGGTCGGGCTGTCAGGTGCCCGTAGAAGGGATTCCTGGCCCGATCCCACCACCATCAAGGCCATGAGCTTGGGGTGGATCATGGAAATCGGGCCTCGTCCATGGAGCGTCGTCAGGGCACGCTTCTACGATCTACTCTGCCGCGTGCAGCCCGTGCCCGCCGTGACCACCTTCTCTCCCACCGAACGGCTGGAGCCCAGTGGCACCCAATTCCATGCCACGAACGACAGCAGGCGCCTGAGGTTGTTCAGTGGCAACTCCAATCCTGAGCTGGCCAGGGAAATCGGGGCCTACCTCGGCATCCCAGACGGGCCCAGGGTGATCAAGCGATTTGCTGATGGAGAATTCTATATTCAGATTCAGGAATCGATCCGAGGTTGTGATGTCTTTCTGATCCAACCCACCTGCGCTCCAGTGAACGATCACCTGATGGAGCTGTTGATCATGGTGGATGCCTGTCGGCGGGCCTCGGCAAGGCAAATCACGGCTGTGATTCCTTACTATGGCTATGCAAGAGCCGATCGAAAAACGGCTGGCCGGGAATCTATCACCGCAAAGTTGATTGCTAATCTACTGGTGAAATCAGGCGTGGATCGAGTGTTGGCGATGGATCTGCACTCGTCACAGATTCAGGGATATTTTGATATTCCTTGCGACCATATTTATGGTTCCCCCGTTCTGGTGGATTACCTGAGCACGCGCCCGCTGGAAGACCTGGTGGTGGTGTCCCCGGACGTGGGCGGTGTGGCCCGGGCAAGGGCCTTTGCCAAACAGATGCAGGATGCTCCACTGGCGATCATCGACAAGCGACGATCGGAACATAATGTGGCGGAAAGTCTCACCGTGATCGGCGATGTGGCTGGAAAAACAGCCGTGTTGATCGACGACATGATCGACACCGGCGGTACCATCAGCCAGGGTGCCAAGTTATTGCGTCGCCGAGGCGCTTCCCGCGTGCTCTGCTGCGCCACCCATGCGGTGTTTTCCCCTCCATCAATTGAACGCCTGTCGGAGCCTGGCCTCTTTGAAGAGGTGGTGGTGACCAACAGCATTCCCGTTCCACCGGACCGCATGTTTGATCAGCTCCGGGTGTTGTCTGTGGCCAACATGCTTGGGGAAGCCATCTGGCGGATTCATGAGGAGAGCTCCGTGAGCTCCATGTTCCGTTGAGCCTCTTGTTTGATTGGCAGTCATGAACCCTGGCCGGTTGTTCGCCGTGCTTCTGGTTGGGGGATCGCTCCTCTCAGCCGGCCTTCCCTCTGGGGCCCAATCCGGACGCTTGCCCCAGCCCATGGGGCGACGGGTTGGGGTGTGGCTGACCAACAGCCCCAGTCCGCTCTATTACGACGTCAATCGCATTGAACGGGCCGTGCAGGAACTGGCCGCAGCCGGTTTCAACACCCTCTATCCGAATGTCTGGAGTCGGGGCACCACCTTTCACAACAGCCGCTACGCTCCCATCGAGCCAGCCCTGGCCCAGGTGAATGTGGGGCTGGACCCCATATGCCGCCTCACCCGGGCCGCCCAGAGCCAACGCATGCAGGTGGTTCCCTGGTTTGAATATGGCCTGATGGAGCCTGCGGACGCCGCGGTGGTGAAGGCCAATCCGGACTGGCTGCTGCGCCGTGCCGATGGCAGTGCCCTGTACGCCATGCATGGAGCGAATCTGCGCACGTCCCCCCTCAAGGATCTGCGGGTATGGCTCAACCCAGCCCATCCCCAGGTGCGTCAGCGCTTCATCGGGCTTATTGCCGAAATCGTGCAGCGTTGTGGGGTGGATGGCATTCAGCTGGATGATCACTTCGCCTGGCCCGTGGAGCTGGGCTATGACGACACCACCCGCGCGCTCTACCGGGCCCAGACGGGGCGAGAACCCCCCAGCGACCACACGGACCGGTACTGGATGCGCTGGCGACGCCAGCAGCTCACCAGCCTGCTGCGCGATCTGCGGACGCGCATCCAGCAGGTGTCCGGTGCCAAGCGGTTGGTGATCAGCCTCTCTCCGGGGCCCTTCCGCTTCGCCTACAACCAATGGCTGCAGGACTGGGAACTCTGGGCCTTGGGAGGGTTGATCGATGATCTGGTGGTGCAGAACTACGCCTACTCCGTGAAGGGCTTTGCCAAGGATCTCGATCAGCCCGCCCTGATCAAGGCACGTGGCTGGGGCATCCCGGTGGAAATCGGGATTCTGGCGGGATTCGGCGGACGCACCACCGACATGGCAACACTGGCGAGAAAGGTGGACCTCTCCATGCGGCGCGGCCATGGCGTGATTTATTTCTACTGGGAGGGTCTTTGGGGCCAGTTTTCCGGAGCCGAGGGGGCTGCTACCCGACAGGCCCTGTTCCGCCAGTTGCACCAGGAGGCTCTGGGCAGGGAGGGGGTGAGGCCGAATTTCGGACTGCGCACCCCCGCCGCCATGGTGCCCACAGCGGCGCCGACCGCACGCCCGATCCGTCAGCCGCGCCCCCCTCTGGTGCCACCCCCCCTTGCGCCACCGCCACTGCCCTTTCCCATCCAGCGTCCGCCGGCCCTGGATTGAACCCTCAGGGGGCCATCCGGCCCATCTCCCAACCCTTCACCAGCCGGTACACCACAGGCACCACGAACAGGCTCAGGAGGGTAGCCACAAACAGCCCACTGAACACCACGGTGCCAATGCTGATGCGGCTGGCAGCCCCAGCCCCCCTGGCCAGCAGGAGGGGGAGAACCCCCACCAGGGAAGAGATCGCGGTGAGCAGGATGGGCCGCAGGCGGGCCACTGCCGCCCCATGGATCGCCTCGCCGAGGGGGAGCCCCTGCCGGAGGCGCTGGTTCGCAAATTCCACGATCAGGATGCCGTTCTTTGCAGCCAGGCTCACCAGCACCAACAGCCCCATCTGGCCATAGATATCCAGGGGAAGACCACGTATGGCCAACCCCAGCACAGCCCCCAACAGGGCCAGGGGAACGGTGACGAGGATGATCACGGGGTCGACCACGTTTTCATACAGGGCAGCCAGCACCAACCCCATCACCAGGGTGCCGAGCACAAAGGCCCGGGCATTGCCGCCGGTGGAGCGGGCCTCCTCCCGAGCCAGGCCCACCCATTCCAGGGAGAGGGCATCGTTCTGCCTGCGGGTCTGAAGGTTCTGCAGCAAGGCCATGGCCTGGCCCGTGCTCACGCCGGCCCGGGGAATGGCCTGCACCGGAATGGACCGAAGCAGGCGGGAATGCTGGATCGTCGTGGGGCCCCCACCGCTCTCGATCCGCACCACCTGGGCGAGGGGGATCAGGCGCCCTTCCCTGGTGGGAACGCGCAGGGTCAGCACATCCTCCACTTGCCTGCGGGCCGTGCCATCCAGCTGCAGGATCACACGCCGCACCTGCCCATCCTCAAAGCTGTCATTGACGTAGTCGCTGCCGAAGCTGGCGCTCAGGAGATCCACCACATCGGCCAGATCCACCCTAAGGGAAGCCATCTGCATCCGGTCGGGGGTGAGCCGCAGCAGGGGCGAGGCCGCAGAGAAGCGGGTGGACACCCGCTCAAAGGCAGGCTTGCCCCCGATGGTGAGGCCCTGAGCTTCAGCAAGGAAAGCCCGAGCCTCCTGCTCGAACTGATCGAGGGCCAGCTGGCCGTTGCTGGTATCCAGCAGGTCGAGCTGCAGGCCCCCCTCCCCTCCGAAGCCCCGCACGGTGGGGGCCTCGCTGATCTGCACCACCGCCCCTCGGATCTCCCGCTGAAGGGTGGCCTTGATCCGCTCCGCAACAGCGGCCGTGCTCTGGTCTGGGCGGGGACGATCCCGGATGGGAATCAGCCGCAGAAACAGTTGCCCCTTGTTAGGGCTGCTGTCATCGAAGGAGCGCCCGGCGAAGAAGTTGCCACTGGCCAGCAGGGGTTCCTTGCGGACGATCTGGCGCACCTGCTCCAGCACGGTCTTGGTGCGCACCAGGGCTGACCCCTCCGGCAACACCACCACACCCCTGAGCTGGCCTGTGTCCTCCTGGGGGATGAAGGCCATGGGCCGGATCCGCAGCGCCAGGGCCGTCAGCAGCAGGCCTGCCATGAGAAGGGCGAGTATGGCCCGCCGACGGGCCAAGGCCACCTCCAGCAGCCTGCCGTACGGGCGCTCCAGAGCTTCCAGCCAGAGGCGTGGTGGGTCAATCCAGTGTTTCAACCACGCGGGTTCCCGCTGGTCGGCATGCAGCAGGCGGCTGGCGGCCACGGGAGTGAAGGTGAGGGCATTGATGGTGGAAAAGGCGATGGCCGCGCTGATGGCCAATGCAATGGGGGCGTAAAGCCGTCCCAGGCTCCCCTCCAATCCCAGCACCGGCAGAAACACCACCACCAGCACCAGGGAGGTGGCCACCACCGCATTCCCCAGCTCCGCCATGGCGTCCAGTGCGGCCTGGAGGGCCGGCGTGCCCCCCTCCAGCCGGCGGCCGATGTCTTCACTCACCACGATGGCGTCGTCCACCACCAGGCCGGAAGCCAGCACCATGCCAAAAAGGGAGAGGGTGTTGATCGACATCCCGGTGAGACGGAGTACCGTCAGCGAGCCGATCAGGGCTACCGGCACGGCAACAGCGGTGATCAGGGCCAGTCGGCTGTTGCCCATGCCCAGGAGCAACACCACAAACACCAGCAGCACCGAGTCCCGGAGGGCCTCGATGGCCCCATCGATGCTGGTGCGCACGGTTTCGGCCTCATCCACGATCACCTGCATCTCCACACCCGGGGGAAACCGGGGGGTGATCTCCTCCAGGGCGGCCTGCACCTCCTGCCGCACCTGGAGGGCATTGCTCCCATCCCGCTGATACACCGCCATGGAAGCGGTGCGCTGCCCCCGCAAGTTGAAGGCCAGGGATTCATAGCTTTCCGTTCCCAGGGTCACCCGCCCCACATCCTTCAGGAGGGTCACCCCCCCCTCCCCGCTGCGTCCCACCACCAGCTGCTCAAACTCCGCCACCGAGCGCAGGCGGCCCTCCATGCGCATGGGGAGTGTCATCACCTGGTCCGGTGGGGAGGGGGCATCACCGACCTGCCCCAGGGCGGCGAGCACATTCTGCTCTTCAAGGGCCTGGCGGATCTGGGCGATGGTGAGGTTGCGCTGCTCCAGCCGCACCGGATCCAGCCAGAGGCGAAAGGCTATGGGACTCCCCCCGAAGAAGCCCACATCCCCCACGCCCGGAACCCGTCGCAGCCGATCCCGCACCACCTGATCCACCCAGCCGTTGAGGAAGGTTTCGCTGTAGGTAGCGGTATCGGCGCTGAAGCTCAACACCAGCAGCAGGTCGTCCGAGCTGCGTTGCACCTGCACCCCGAATCGGGCCACCTGGGAGGGCAGTTGGCGCGCCACCACGGTGGCCTGGTTCTGGGTGTTGATCTGGTTGAGCTCCGGATTGCCGCCGGTGAACACCAGGGAGATGGAGCTTCCATTGGCGGAGCTCGTGGAGCGGATGGAATCCAGCCGCTCCAGGCCATTGAATTGTTTTTCCAGCAGGTTGGTGACCCCCTGCTCCACCGCTTCGGGCCCCGCTCCTGGATAGCTGGCTCGCACACTGACCCGGCTGTTGGCGATCGGCGGCAGGTTTTCCACCTGCAACGCCGGCAGGCTCACCAGCCCAGCCAGCAGGATCAGCAGGCTCAACACCATGGTGAGCACCGGGCGTCGAAGGAAGGGATCTGCAATCGACCTCACAGCCATCCCCTTTCGGCATCCCTGCGCACAGGCCATGAAGATCCTGGCAGTCTCAGAGCCAGCTTTGTGGGATGACGAAGGCTCAGGAGGGTTCCCCCTGGCCGAGGGAAGCCGCCTGCTCCTGGCTCAGCCGCCCCGCCTCAAGCAGCACAGCGGTGATGCGGGGGATATCGAGAACGGCATGGAGCCTGTAGCCCGAGTCCTCCAGGCGCTGGCGCCCATGCAGCATCTCTCCGGCTCCTCCAGGACTGGGCCCGTGGTCGATGAACACCACCACATCGGACACCCGCAGCCCCGAACTCTCCAGCTTGCCGATGCCCTCCAGCACGCTGCCACCACTGATCAGGATGTCGTCCACCACCACCACCTGTTCCCCCTCCTGGAAGTCGCCTTCGATAAGCCGCCTGGCCCCATGGGCCTTCACTTCCTTTCGGGGATAGATCAGGGGCTTGTGGAGCTGGAGCGAGAGGCCCGTGGCCGTGGGCAGCGAGCCATAGGGAATTCCCGCAATGCGATCAAAGGAGAGGGCCTCAAGGCAGCCGGCATAGGCGTGCAGCACGCGATGGAAGAGATTGGGATCGGAGATGATCTGGCGCAGATCGATGTAGTAATTGAAGTGGGCTCCAGAGGCCTGTTTGTAGTCACCAAACAACAGACAGCCCAGATCAAAGAGATCCACGATCAGCTGGTCCATCGGCTGGCTAGCCTTCGCGGCCGGTAGCCAGAGGGTGCAGCGGTCCTCAGCCTGTTGCTCCAACCGGGCTCGCCGATGGGCCTGGATCCGTTCCTTGAGCTGGCTCGCCCTTTCCGCCATGTCGTCCTCCACCAGGAGGTTCTGGGGCAGGGGGAGCAGGAGCCCATCGGCGGAATCGCTGAGGCCCGCCTCCAGAAGGGCATCGAGCCGATCCTCCTCCGCCCAGAGGCTGCGCAGAATCAGGAATCGCTCCGGTGCCTCCGCCCGCACCCGGGCCAGGATGGCCGGATCACTGGTGCCCACCTCCAGCAGCAGTTGATCGGGGGTGGCCCATCGCTGGGCCTCCCGCACAATCCGCAGATAGAGCGGATCCTCCTCATTGGGGTGATGTTGCAATTCCCGCGCTGCTGGATTGGAGCTGTGGCAGGTCACCACCACAGCTTTGTCCGGGTAGAGCAGGAACGGTGCGGCAATGTCCTGCCCGGGCAGGGGCGAGAGGGTCACCGCATCCGCCCCCAGATCCCGGAACAGATAGTGGGCCAGGGCGGAGGAACTGTTCAGATCCCCATGTTTGGCATCCACGATCAGGGGGGTGTGGAGGGGGACCAACTCCCGCACCTCCCGCAGCAGCTCCAGTCCGATCGGCCCCAGGGATTGGTAGAAGCCCAGGCTGGGTTTGTAGGCGCACACATGGGAATCCGTGGCCTCGATCACAGTCTTGATCCAATGGCGGGCCTGGGAGAGGAACGAGCAGCCCGCCATGCCCCTGCGCAACGACCAGTTCTGGAGCATTTCCGGATTCGGATCCAACCCGGTCACCAGGAGCGACTGCCGGTCGGCGATGGCATCGGTGAGCTGGAGAAAGAAGCCCATCGAGCTGGGGAGCGCACGGGTTGGTACAGCCATTCTCCGCTTCAGGGAAGGATGGTGGGATAAATGGGCTCCCAGCGATGGCTCTGCAGGCACTGCAGCGCCTGTTCCGCCGTGGTGGCCCTTCTGGCCAGCCCCTCCTTCAAGGCCGCCAGGGCCACGGCTTCCGCCACACGGGTGGAGACCTGACGCACCTGGTGAAGCGCGGGCATCAGGGGTGCATCGGGGTTGAGGGAGGCGGGGATCTGGTCGGCCAGAGCTTCCACGCAGGCATCGATCATCCCCTCACTCACCTCGCGGGCCCCCACAGCCATCGCCGCAAACCCGAGCCCTGGGAAAACAAAACAGTTGTTGCACTGCCCGATCACCCGCTCCAGGCCCTGGATCTGCACCGGCGGGAAGGGACTTCCCGTGGCCACCAGGGCCCGGCCCTCGCTCCAGCGCAGAAGGTTCTCCGGTGTGATTTCCGCCAGAGGGGTGGGATTGGAGAGCGGCAGCACGATGGGACGCGCCGTGCCTCGGCAAAGGGCCTCCACCTCCGGCTGATCGAAGGCTCCGGCACAGGTGGAGGTGCCGATCAGCACGCCTGGCTTCACGGCCTCAATCACTGCCAGCAGACCGATCCGTCCCTTGCTGTCGGAGGGAAGATCCCGCACCAGCTCCGCCCGTTTCACGTAGGGACTGACCGCCTCACTCCACTGGGCCAGACCGTCGTGAACGAGCCCCTCCCGATCCAGCAGCCAGAGCCGATCGGCCGCCTCGGCGGGGGTGAGGCCCTGGCGCTGCAGGAGCCGCCAGAGCCGCTCGGCGATGCCGCATCCCGCGCTGCCTGCGCCAAAGATCACGATCCGCTGGTCGCGGAAGTTCTGGCCCAACCCCTTCAACCCCGCCAGCACCGCCGCCGCGGCCACTCCACTGGTGCCCTGGATGTCGTCGTTGAAGCTGGGTACCACCTGGCGGTAGCGATCCAACACCCGCCTCGCGTTGCCCGCCCCGAAGTCTTCCCAGTGCACTAGCGCCTGGGGGCACACCTGATGCACCGCGCCGATGAAGGCATCCAGAAAGGCGTCGTAAGCGTCACCGTTGAGGCGAGGGTGCTTCCATCCGGGGTAGAGGAGGTTGGTGCGCAGATCGGGGCGATCCGTTCCCACGTCCAGCATCACCGGCAGGGCATGGGCAGGATGGAGTCCGGCACAAAGGGTGTAAACGGCAATCTTCCCCTGACAGATCTGGATTCCCCCCACCCCCTGATCACCGATGCCCAGAATTCCCTGGGCATCGGTGATCAGCAGCAGTTCGGGCTGACCAAAGCTGTCACAGGCCTGACGCAGAAGATCCACCATCCGCTCCTGATCGGGCGCCGCCAGATACACCCCCTTGGAGGGGCTGCGGTACGACTGGCTGAACTGCTGGATCGCCTGTCCCACCGTGGGGGTGTACACAATCGGCAGGGCCCTCTCGATGTGTTCCGCTAGAAAACGGTGAAACAGGGTGAGGTTGCGCTCGCGGAGGAATTGCAGATAGGCGAAGCGTTCCAAATCACTGCCCATGGCCTCGAACGCCAGCCAACAGCGCTCCACCTGCAGCTCAAGGGTTTCCTCCTGCCAGGGAAGGAGGGCCTCCAATCCCAGCGCCCGACGCTCCTCGCGGCTGAAGGCCGTGCCCTTGTTGAGCAGGGGATCATTGAGCAGCTCTTCCCCCCGCAGGGAGGTGACCAGGGTGGGTGCAGCCAAGGGGTGCAGGGAGCGCAATCCCCAGTCTCCCAACCCGCCGGACCCTCAGGTCGCAGGGGGGGTGGCCGGTTGCAGACGCCAGGGCAAAACCTGGCCAGCGTGGAAGGGCACCAGCTCGATCGCCCGACCAGCCGCATCGTTGAGATGGAGCCTTGGGGGCACGGTGAGACCGTCGCGCGTCAGGGTGATGCGGTCTTCGTTGGGGGGCAGGCCGTAAAAGCGGGGCCCATGGAGGGAGGCGAAAGCCTCCAGCCGATCCAGGGCACCCTCCTGCTCAAAAGCCTGGGCATAGCTCTCGAGGGCCGTGGGGGCATTGAAGATGCCTGCGCATCCACAGGACGCCTCCTTGGATGCCCGGGAGTGGGGGGCGGAATCGGTGCCAAGGAAAAAGCAGGGCTCCCCTGAGGTGGCCGCCTGCCGCAGGGCTAGTCGGTGCGTTTCGCGCTTGGCCACGGGCAGGCAGAAGAAATCGGGCCGGAGCCCGCCGTCAAACATCGCGTTGCGGTTGATGTGAAGGTGGTGGGGAGTGATGGTGGCGGCGAGCTGGGGGGCGGACGCCCGCACGAAGGCCACGGCCTCAGCCGTGGTGATGTGCTCGAACACCACCTTCAGGCCTGGGAACCGCCGGAGCAGGGGCTGGAGATGGCGGTGGATGAACACGGCCTCCCGATCAAACACATCCACGCCATGGTCAGTCACCTCCCCGTGCAGGAGGAGGGGCATGCCCAGACGCTCCATGGTTTCCAGCACCGGGTTGAGCGAAGCCAGATCCCTCACCCCGGCGGCCGCATTGGTGGTGGCGTGGGCGGGATAGAGCTTGCAGGCGGCGAACACCCCTTCCTGAAACCCTCGGGCAATCTCCTGGGGATCACTGTCATCCTGCAGATAGAGCGTCAACAGGGGGGTGAATCCGCTGGTGTCCGGCAGGGCCTCCAGGATGCGGTGGCGGTAGGCCCTGCCTGCCGCCACCGTGGTGATCGGTGGGGTGAGGTTGGGCATCACGATGGCGCGGGCAAACACCCGGGCAGTGGCCCCCACCACAGCCTGAAGCATGGGCCCATCCCGCAGATGCACGTGCCAGTCGTCCGGACGGCGCAGCTCCAGGGTGGCGGGGGGGTCTGCCATCACCGCTGGGATTGGCCTGGGGAGGGAGGGGAAAGCTGCTGAAGAAAGGCCACGGTCACATCGTCCGGATCCGTCTGGAGGTAGAGATAGCCTGATCCATCCGCCAGAACGATGGCGCGGTAGTTATAGGCCTTGCCCAGGGAATCGCTCTGCTGGATGGTGGCCTGACAGTCGGGCTGGACGACGATGGTACCGGTGTAGGTGGCTTCCTCCACCGTGGGGCCGTAACTGGAGATCGCCACCCCCTTCACCTGGCCGCCCCGCCAGTGCTCCCGTTGCACCACTGCATTGGGTTGCCACTTCCCGCCACGCCAATCTCTCCCTTGCTGTTGGCTCACCACCATCCCATCCAGCATGGAGGCGGTGCAGGCCTTGGCGGGTTGGGCAAACCAACGCGTCACCATCAGCACATCCGGTAGGTTGCCAAGGGAAAAGCGGGGACGTCCCTGCAGATCCAGAACGGCCTGGCTGGTGCTCACCGTGGTGAAATAACTGCGCTCAATCGCAACCCGGCAGTTGGAGATGGGACGGAAGCGTCCTGTGTAAGTGGATTCACGGTTGATCCGGCCCCGACGTTCCAGCCGCACCCCCTGCAATGTGCCATCCCCATTCCAGGTTTCCTGGAGCAGGATGGCAATGGGTTCGCCTCCCAACTCACCTTCGCCCATCACCGCATAGCGACCAGGCTGGGGTGCTGCACAGGCGGGATCGGCGGGATTCGCCCACGCCGGCCATACGGCCAGGGTGGTGCCCCCACTCAAGAGAAGGGCAAGGGCGAGCACACCGTGATGCCTCGGCCGCTGGCCATGGAGACGACTGGGTTCGGGGGAGGAATGCATGGAGGTGGATCAGGCCTTGCCAGGCATAGCCAGGGCTCGGCCCCTTGCCCACCCATCGGGCCATTGGTCAGAAGACATCCGCCTCTTGCAACACCCGTTCTGAGGCGGGGGAGGCCTCCAGCCGGCGCTGGGATTCGCCACAGCGGGCGGGGGTGGGGAAGATCTTGCCTGGATTGGCCAGACCCTTCGGATCAAAGGCCTGACGAACCAGTTGCATGGTGTCCAGGTCGTCCGGGGCAAACATCCAGTCGAGATAGCAGCGCTTGTCGTTGCCCACCCCGTGTTCCCCGGTGATGCTGCCGCCCGCCTCCAGACACAGGCGAAGGATGTCCGCCCCCAGGGCTTGCACCCGGTCGGTGGCTCCCTCCTCCTGGGCGCGATAGAGGATCAGGGGGTGGAGATTGCCATCACCGGCATGGAACACGTTGGCTACCGGCAGGTTGTAGCGCCGGCTGAGCTCCTCAATGGCCCCGAGCACCCGGGGGAGGGCACTGCGGGGCACCACCCCGTCCTGAACGTAATACGTTGGGGTGATGCGCCCTACGGCGGCAAAGGCCGATTTGCGGCCCTTCCAGAGCAGGGTGCGATCGGCTGGATCGGTGGCTCGGCGAATCGTGCGGGCTCCGGCCTGACGGCAGAGGGCATCGGCGATCTCGATCGCCGCGGCCACCTCCTGATCCTGTCCGTCCAGCTCGATGAGCAGCACCGCCTGGGCGTCCTTGGGATATTCCTCGCGGCCGAAGAGATCATTCACGGCATTGAGGGTGAAGTTATCCATGATCTCCATCCCGGCCGGTTGAACGCCCGCGGCGGTCACCAGTCGCACCGCTTCGCCCGCCCGCTCCATGCTGGTGAAATCCGCCAGCAGCACGGCCACGCTCTGGGGGGTGCGCAGCAGGCGCAGGGTGATGGCCGTGGCGATGCCCAGGGTGCCCTCGCTGCCGATGAACACCCCCCGTAGATCCAGCTCCGGGGTTTCGGCCAACCCGCTGCCGAGATGGGTGAGGGTGCCGTCGGGAAGCACCACCTCCAGCTCCAGCACGTGGTTGCTGGTGACGCCGTATTTCAGGCAGTGCACCCCACCGGAGTTCTCCGCCACGTTGCCACCGATGCTGCACACCACCTGGCTTGAGGGATCGGGGGCGTAGTAGAAGCCTGCTCCGGTCACGGCCCGGGTCACCCAGCTGTTGATCACCCCGGGTTGAACGGTGATGCGGCGGTTGCTGAGATCGAGATGGAGGATGGAGCGCATGCGGCTCGTGGCGATCACCAGGGCCGGTTGCTCGCTCACTGCCCCCCCGGAGAGGCCCGTGCCACTCCCCCGGGCCACGAAGGGCACTCCCTCCGTATGGCAGAGCGTCACCAGGTCCACCACCTCGGCAGTGGTTTCGGGGAGCACCACCAGGGGCGGTTGCCAGCGATGGAGGGTGAGTCCATCGCTGTCGTAGGCCAGAAGCTCCTGCCGGGCGGCCACCACGGCCCGTTCGGGCAGGATCCCTCGGCAAGCGGCGGCCAGCCGCTGCCAGTCGATGGGTGCACCTGTCGTCATGGGGGAGAAGAACTGCCGGACGCGGCGGCCCAGGGGCTGGCGGACCCTGACGATACCTTCCGCAGCGACTGACTTCCAGCCGCTGCGCCGGGGCGAGATCCGCCAGCCACTCCGCTTCCGGACCATGCCGACTCCTTAACCTGGACGTCCCCATGAACCGAACGCGCCTGAGGTGCGTAAGGATGGGTCACGCCAAAGGCCCTGACAGGGTCTGAACCCACTCCCTCTGCGGATCCAGCCTTGACTACGGCTCCCGTTTCGGGCAGCGCCGCCCCCGCGCTGCATCACACCACCCGTTCCCAGGAGATCTTCGCCGCCGCCCAGCAGCTCATGCCCGGCGGGGTGAGCTCCCCGGTCCGGGCTTTCAAATCGGTGGGCGGCCAACCGATCGTGTTCGACCGTGTGAAGGGCGCCTATGCCTGGGACGTGGATGGCAACCGCTACATTGATTTCGTGGGTAGCTGGGGTCCGGCCATCTGCGGCCACGCCCATCCGGAGGTGATTGCCGCCCTCCATGAGGCCCTCGAGAAGGGAACGAGCTTCGGGGCGCCTTGCGAACTGGAGAACCAGCTGGCCCAGATGGTGATCGCCGCCGTTCCCTCGGTGGAGATGGTGCGCTTCGTGAACAGCGGAACCGAGGCCTGCATGGCGGTGCTTCGTCTGATGCGGGCTTTCACGGGCCGGGAAAAGGTGATCAAGTTCGAGGGCTGCTATCACGGCCACGCGGACATGTTCCTGGTGAAGGCCGGCTCCGGTGTGGCCACCCTCGGCCTGCCCGATTCCCCCGGGGTGCCCCGCAGCGTGACTGCCAACACCCTCACCGCCCCCTACAACTGTCTGGAGTCGGTGAAGAAGCTTTTTGCCGAGCATCCGGGCGAGATCGCCGGGGTGATCCTGGAGCCGGTGGTGGGCAATGCGGGCTTCATCACGCCTGAGCCCGGCTTCCTGGAGGGCCTGCGGGAACTCACCAAGGAGCACGGCGCCCTGCTGGTTTTCGATGAGGTGATGACCGGCTTCCGAATCAGCTACGGCGGAGCCCAGGCCAAGTTCGGCATCACTCCAGACCTCACCACCCTCGGCAAGGTGATCGGCGGTGGCCTCCCGGTGGGGGCCTACGGCGGCCGGGCCGACATCATGGGGATGGTGGCCCCGGCGGGCCCCATGTATCAGGCCGGCACCCTGAGCGGAAATCCTCTGGCCATGACGGCAGGCATCAAAACCCTCGAGCTGCTTGGGCAACCCGGCACCTACGAGCGGCTGGAGACCATCACCCAGCGGCTCAGCCGTGGGCTGCAGGAGGCGGCACGCCAGGCCGGCATCCCCTTCTGCGGGGGCTCCATCAGTGCCATGTTCGGCTTCTTCCTCTGCCCGGGCCCGGTGCGCAACTTCGAGGAGGCCAAAAGCACGGATTCCGCCCGCTTCGCCCGGCTGCATCGGGCCATGCTGGAGCGGGGGGTCTACCTGGCTCCCAGTTCCTTCGAGGCGGGCTTCACCTCCCTGGCCCACTCCGATGCGGACATCGAGGCCACGTTGACGGCCTTCCGGGAAAGCTTTGCCGTCATCGCCTGAGGGCGTCTGACGGGCCAGCAGCTCATGCCAGCACCCCCTTCCTTTCTGGAGCGCCGCAGCACAGGCGCGGCACGCCTCGCCACTGGCCTGGCCCTGGTTGTTGGGCTTCTGGCCTGGGCAGGCCGCTCCGCCGATCTGGCCCACCAGCCCCTCGCCGGTGCCGGCACTAACTCCCCCCTGCCGATCGGGGCCGTGCTGGCCCTCACGGGCAATGCCAATGTGTATGGGCAGGATCAACGGGTGGGCCTCCAGCTGGGAGAAAGCTGGGCCCAATCCCGCTCCGTCGGCCGGCCCCTGGCCGTGGAGCTGGAGGATGGCGGCAGCGATGAAGCCTCGGCCACCGCAGCCTTCAACCTGCTGATCCGTCGAGGGGTGATGGCTCTGGTGGGCCCCACCCTGTCGCAGCAGGCTTTTGCCGCCGATCCCATCGCTGAGCGGCGGGGGGTTCCCGTGGTGGCCCCCTCCAACACGGCCACCGGTGTTCCCCAGATCGGCTTCTTCATCAGCCGGGTGTCGGCCCAGAGCTCGGTGATCGCCCCCCTCTCCCTGGAGGAGGCCCTGCGGCGCCAGCCGGGCCTGAAACGGGTGGCCGTGTTCTACGCCCAGGACGACGCCTACAGCACCGCGGAAACGGCCATCTTCCAGCGGGCCCTCGCTGCCAGGGGTCTGCACCCCGTGAGCGTGCAGCGCACCCAGCTGGGCGACAACGACTTCCAGAACCCGATTTCGGCGGCCCTGCGAAACGGGCCCGAGCTGATCGTGATCTCGGCCCAGGCGGTGGATGGGGGAAATCTGGTGCGCCAGCTGCGGGAGCTGGGCTACCGGGGGCAGATCGTGGTGGGCAACGGCATGAACACCCCCAACATCTATCCGATCTGCCAGCAGTGGTGCGACGGCATGCTGATCGCCCAGGCCTACAGCCCCGAACTCGACACCCCCACCAACAGGGCGTTTCGCCAGCTTTTTGCCCGGAAGCAGGGCAGCGCCCTGCCGCCCCAGCTCACGGCCCAGGCCTTCACGGCCTACCAGGTGCTGTTTGAGGCCAGCCAACGTCTTCAGGCCCGGGGGGGTCTGGAGGGCCTCACCCTGGCGGAGGCCAGGCGGGCCCTGATGCAGGAGCTGCTGGCGGGCCGCTACGACACCCCCCTGGGGCCGATCCGGTTCCGGCCTGACGGGGAGGTGATCCAGCAGCGCTTCTATGTGGCGGAGGTGAAGATGGACGCCACCGGCCGGCAGGGGCGTTTCGCCCTGGTGCGGGATCAGGAGCAGCCATGACCGCCACCCTGCTGCAATCCCTCCTCAACGGCCTGGCCAGCGGTGGGGCCTACGCCCTCTTCGCTCTGGGCTACACCCTCGTGTTTTCCGTGCTGGGGGTGATCAACTTCGCCCAGGGCGCCCTCTTCACCCTGGGGGGCTACCTCACCTTCCTGCTGATGGGCGGAGCCATCGGCATCAATGGGGCCCTGCCGGGTCTGAGCCTGCCCGTGGCCCTTCCGTTCTGGCTGGCCCTGATCCTGGCCGGTGGGGGCTCGGCCCTGGCCGCCCTGGGGGTGGAGCGGGTGGCGTTCGCCCCCTTGCGGCGCCAGGGGGCCGAACCCCTGCTCTACCTGATCACCAGCCTGGGGGCCGGGGTGGTGCTGGTGAACCTGTTGCAGATCCTGATGGGATCGGAGAGCTACGCCTTCCCTTCCTCCGCCCTGGGGGGCTGGCCAGCCTCCCTGGCCATCGGCAGCGCCCGGGTGCGCACCGTGCAGCTGCTGCTCCTTGTGATCTCCGCCCTGCTGGTGGGGGTTCTTGGGGTATGGCTGGAAAGGAGCCGGAGCGGCCAGGCGTTGCGCGCCGTAGCGGAGGATGCCACCACCGCCCAGCTCCTGGGGATCAACAGCGCCGCCATGATCCGCCTCGCCTTCGCCATCAGCGGATTCCTCGCTGGGGTGGCCGGCGGCCTGGTGGCCCTCAGCGTGAGCATCTCCGGGCCCTATTTCGGCATCAGCTACGGCCTCAAGGGCCTGGCGGTGCTGGTGCTCGGCGGGCTTGGCAGTGTGCCGGGGGCGATTGTCGGCGGTCTGCTCATGGGCATCGTGGAGGCCCTGGTGCCCGCGGAGGCGTCCGGCTACCGGGATGCCCTGGCCTTTGGGATCCTCTTTGCCGTGCTGCTCCTGCGGCCCCGGGGGCTGCTCGGCCGGCCTGAGGTGGAGAAGGTGTAGCCCATGATCGATAACGGCCTTCTGGTTCAGATGCTGCTGGGAGCCCTGCTGGGCCTCTCGGTGTATCTCCCCCTGGCCGCAGGCCAGCTCTCGTTGGCCACACCCGCCTTCTATGCCATCGGCGGGCTGGTGGCGGCCCTGCTCTCCACGGGCCCCCTGGCGCCTGAGATGGTCCCGGATGGCGCCGGTGGGCAGGCCCCAGGCCTCTTCCCCCTGGGCAGCCTGGTGCTGGAGATGGGGCTGGCGGCGCTGGTGGTGGGCCTGCTGGCGCTGGCCCTGGGCCAGGCCGTGTTGCGCCTCCGAGGCATCTATCTGGCGATCGCCACGATCGCCCTGGTGGAGATCGTGCGGGTGGCCATCCTCAATCTTCGCTTCACCGGGGGAGCCCAGGGCATCTTCGGCATTCCCCAGCCCTTCCGGGATCCCTGGGGCTACGTGTTGCTCACGGCAACCGTGCTGGCCTTGGTGAGCTGGTGCGTCAACCGACTGGAGGCCACGAGTCTGGGGCGGAAGATGGCCGCCATCCGGGATGACGAGCTGGCCGCCCGCAGCCTGGGCATCGCCTCCACGCGGGTGAAGTTGATCGCCTTTGTGGCCAGTGCCGTGGTGGCCGGAATCACGGGGGTGATTGCAGCCCACTATCTGAACACCTGGAATGCGCGCCAGGGCACGTTCGATGGGGCCGTCACCACTCTGGCCTTCGTGATCCTGGGGGGCTCCCGCAGCTGGCTGGGCCCGGTGATCGGTGGCCTGGTGCTCACCGCCCTGCCCGAACTTCTGCGGCCAGTGGGGGATCTCAGGCTGGTGGTGTTCGGCCTGGTGATCCTGCTGGGCCCCGTTCTCTTCCCCCAGGGGCTGATCACCCCTGGTCTGCTGGAGCGTCTCGGCACCCCCCTGGCCCGGATGAGGCGCCCGGCATGACCCCCCCCGTTCTCCCCTTGCTGGAGGTGACCGAGCTGGGCCGCCGGTTCGGGGGGTTGGTGGCCCTCGATCAGGTGAGCTTTGCCGTGGAACAGGGAGAGATCTTCGGTCTGATCGGCCCCAACGGTGCGGGCAAGACCACCCTGTTCAATCTCCTCTCGGGCGTGGATCAGCCCAGCAGCGGCAGCGTGCGCTGGCGGGGGGAGGCCATCGATGGCCTGCCATCCGAGCGGCTGAACCGGATCGGCATCGCCCGCACCTTCCAGAACCTGCGATTGTTCGATCAACTGTCCGTGCTGGAAACCGTGCTGGTGGCCCTGCACCGCCAGCCCCAGGGAAGTCCCCTCGGTGCCCTGCTCGCCAGCCGCTCCTACCGGCAGGCCCAGGGCCGCCTGCTGGAGGAAGCCCACCAGCTGCTCGACGAGCTCGCCCTCGCCCCCCAGGCGGAGCGGCCCGCCGGCACCCTGGCCTATGGCGATCGGCGGCGGTTGGAGATCGCCCGGGCCCTGGCCACCCGCCCCTCCCTGCTGCTGCTCGATGAGCCGGCCGCCGGCATGAATCCCAGGGAGAAGGAGCAGCTGGCGGAGCTGCTGGGGGCGTTGCGCGAGCGCCACGCTCTCACCCTGATGGTGATCGAACACCATGTGCCCCTGCTGATGCAGCTCTGCCATCGGCTGGCGGTGCTGGATTTCGGCCGGCGCATCGCCCTGGGCACCCCGGAGCAGATTCAGGCCGATCCCCTCGTGATCGAGGCCTACCTGGGGGTGAAGGGCTGATGGACGGTTCCTTGCTGAAACTGGAAGGGCTGGGAGTGCGCTACGGCAGCGTGAGCGCCCTGGAGGGGCTGGATCTGGAGGTGCACAACGGGGAGCTGGTCTGCCTGCTGGGCTCCAACGGGGCGGGCAAGAGCACCACCTTGCGGGCGATTTCCCGCCTGGTGGGAGCCTCCAGCGGCCGCATCCTCTGGCGCGGAGCCCCTCTGGAGGGAACCCCCGCTCACCGCACCCTGCGGCTGGGGATCGGGCATTGCCCGGAGGGGCGGCGCCTGCTGGGCCGCCAGACCGTGGCTCGCAATCTGGAGCTGGGGGCCTACCTGCGGCGGGATCAGGAGGGGGTGCGACAGGATCTGGAGCGTTGCTACCAGCTTTTTCCTCGGCTGGCGGAACGGCGCCAGCAGCTCGCCGGGGCCCTCTCAGGGGGGGAGCAGCAGATGCTCGCCATAGCCCGCAGCCTGATGGGTCGCCCGACCCTGCTGATGCTGGATGAGCCCAGTCTGGGCCTGGCGCCCAGGCTGGTGGCGGAGGTGATGGCCGTGCTGGCCGATCTGCACCGGCAGGGGCAGACCATCCTGCTGGTGGAGCAGAACGCCCAGGCGGCCCTCGAGATCGCAGACCGGGGCTATGTGCTCGAGGCCGGACGGCGCACCCTGGAGGGTCGGGCAGACGACCTGCTGGGCAATCCGGCCCTGCGGGCGGCCTATCTGGGCACGGCCTGAAGGGGGTCCGTGCGCGGGAAATCGGGCCAGGAACCCGTCCAGATGGTCCCAACGGCTACCGGAGCGCACCGGGCCCTCGGCATAAGTTCAGCTCATCCCTCGGCCTGTCGCGGCCATGGAACGGTTTTTTCTTGAGCTCGACCCGCCGATCGAGGCCATGCGCGACTGGCCCCACGTGGTAGTGGTGGGCGGGGGATTTGCCGGGCTCAAGGCCTGCCATGCCCTGGCGGGCCAGCCGGTGCGGGTGACCCTGATCGACAAGCGCAACTTCAACCTCTTTCAGCCCCTGCTTTATCAGGTGGCCTCGGGGCTCGTGTCCGAGGCGGATGTGGCCTCCCCCCTGCGTCAGATGGTGGGCCGGGCCCCCAACATTCAGATCCTGCTCGGGGAGGTGGTGGACATCGATCCGGAGGCCCGGGAGGTGGTGTTCAACGATCAGCGCTACGGCTACGACCATCTGCTGCTGGCCACCGGCTCCGGTAGCACCTACTTCGGCCGGGAGGAGTGGAGGCCCATGGCCCCGCCGATGAAGATCCTCGAGCATGCCGATGAGATCCGCCGGCGGCTGTTGATGGCCCTGGAGGAGGCGGAGCAGACGCCCGATCCTGTGCGCCGCCGCTTCCTGCAGACGGTGGTGGTGGTGGGGGCGGGCCCGGCGGGCTGCGAGCTGGCAGGCTCGTTGATCGAACTCATGCACCGTGCCGTCCAGCAGGAGTTCAAACAGCTCCGCCAGGAGCTCTGCAAGGTGATCCTGGTGGATGTGGTGGATCGGGTGCTGCCCACCATGGCTCCGGAGCTCTCCGCCGCTGCGGGCCGCTACCTGGAGGGGGCGGGGGTGAATCTGAGGCTGGGAGCCAAGGTGGAGGACATCAGCCCGGGTCGGGTGAGCCTGCGGAGCCTGACGGGCCTGGAGGTGCTGGAGGCGGCCACGATCTGCTGGACCGCCGGGGTGCGGGCCTCCAGGCTGGGCAAGCTGCTGGCCGACCGCACGGGCTGCCCGGTGGATCGGGGCGGCAGGCTGGTCGTGGAGCCTGATTTTTCCCTCCCGGGCCATCCCGAGATCCGGGCGGTGGGCGATCTCTGTGCCTACTCCCACACGGCCGAAGGCAAGCCCCTGCCCGGCATGGCCGGACCTGCAGTGCAGATGGGGGGCTGGGTGGCGAAGGACCTCCTGGCCAGGCTGAAGGGGGAAGAGGTGCCGCCCTTCCGCTGGGTGGATCTGGGCAGCATGGCGGTGATCGGGCCCTGGTATGCGGTGGCCGACCTGCGGGGCTGGCACGTCACCGGCCTGGTGGGATGGGTGATCTGGGCTCTCGCCCACCTGGCCTTCATCCCCGACACCGAGAACCGCATCGCCCTATTCAGCAAGTGGATGTGGCAGATCGCCACCCGCCAGCGCACAGCGCTGCTGATCACGGGCCGGCCGGATCAGCACATCGGCGTGGATGTGGGCCTGTTCCGAGCGCAGCTGGAGGAGCGGGAACGGGTTGATCTCCTCGATGGTGCTGACGCCGCGGCCTGAGCCCCATGGCATGGGAACCGGATCAAACATGAACACCTGTGGTGTCGCATGGAAGCGCCCCTAGGCTTCAGACAGGCGCCTTCCTTTCTCTTGACCGCTCCTGCTTCCCCCCGTCTGCGCTGGCTCACCGCCGCCCTGTTGTTCGCCGGAGCGGGGCTCTCCCTGGTGCTGCCCTTTGTATCTGCCACGTTCCTCACGGTGCTGCTCGGCAGCGCAGCGGTGGTGGCAGCCGTGTCGCAGTTTCTGCGGCTGGGCGGTGAGCCGGACACCCGGGGCAAGGTGTTTCGCGCCCTCTCCGGCGTGCTCTATCTGGTTGGGGGCCTCTCTTGTCTGGTGTTTCCGATCCAGAGCACCATCAGTCTCACTCTGTTCGTGGGGGCCCTGCTGGCCACGGAGGGGGTAATGGAGCTGGCGGCGGCGGCCACCCAACAGCTGCCGGCCCGGGGCCTGGTGTTGCTTGATGGCATCGTCACGGCTGTGCTGGGCGGGATGCTGATTGCCCAGTGGCCCAGCGACAGCCTCTGGGCCATCGGCACCCTGTTCGGCATCTCCCTGGCCTTTTCTGCAGTGAATCTGCTCACCGCCCCCCCTACAACGGCCTGAGGTCGCTCATTCCGCCACGGCGGCAGCCCCGGGGCGCCGGGGATCCACCGCGGCATCGCTGCCACCCCGGTCGCGAATCTCCACTGAATGGGCGGCTCCCATGGCCGGCACGGCCCGCAGGGTATGGCCCATCTGCTGGAGCAGGACGGTGGTGTCGGGGCTGAGACCCTCCTCATGGCTGAGGGCATCGGGCCAGAGCTGGCTGTGCACCCGGGGGGCCGCCACGGCGGTGGCGAGGTTGCGGCCATGCACCAGGCGGTTGAGCAGCACCTGGGCCAGGGTGGTGGTGATGCGGCTGCCCCCCGGACTGCCGGTGGCGATCCAGGGCCGCCCATCGGCACGGAACACCAGGGTGGGAGCCATGGAGCTCAGGGGTCGCCGGCCGGGGGCGATGGCATTGGCCCGGCCCTGCACCAGTCCGAAGGCGTTGGGAGAACCGGGGCTGGCGGTGAAGTCGTCCATCTCGTTGTTGAGCAGGAAGCCGGCCCCCGGCACGGCGATGCCGTTGCCGAAGGGGAAGTTGAGGGTGGTGGTGAGGGCCACCAGGCCCCCCTGCCGATCGGCCACCGACAGGTGGGTGGTGTTGGGGCCCTCCCCCCACCGGGGCCGCAGAGGCAGGGAGGCGGGGGGGCGATGGCGATCGGATGAGATCTGCTGCCGCAGGGCCGCCAGGTAGGACTCGCCCAGGAGCTGCTGGGTGGGGATGGCGATCTGGTCGGGATCCCCGAGCCAATCGTTGCGATCCCGGTAAGCCAGGTTGCTGGCCTCCGTGAGGAGATGGAGGGAGCGGGCGCTGTTGAGGCCGAAGGACTCGAGGGGGAAGGGCTCGAGCAGGGCCAGGAGCTGCAGCAGGGTGAGCCCACCGCCCGGGGGTGGCATGGTGAGGAGTGTGTAGCCGCGGAAGGGGCGCTGCAGGGGCGCTACGAGCTGGGCCCGGTAGGCGCGAAGGTCTGCGGAGGTGATCAGGCCACCGCGGGTGGCCATCAGGCCTGTGATGGCCTGGGCCACGGGGCCTTCATAAAAGCCTCGGCCCCCCTGGGCCGCGATGGCACGCAGGGTGCGGGCCAGGGCGGGTTGGCGGAGGATCTCCCCGGGGCGCAGGGGCCTGGGTCGGCCGTCGAGGCCAGGGCGGAGGAACAGGCCACGGGCGGTGGGATCGGCCTGGAGCTGGGGTGCGGCCGCAGCCAGGGATTGGCTGAGGGCGGGAGGAACAGGAAAGCCCCCCTCCGCCAGGGCGATGGCGGGCGCCATGACCTGGGCCAGGGGCAGGCGGCCGTAGCAACGTTGGGCCAGCATCAGCCCGGCCACGGTGCCGGGCACGCCAACGCTCAACAGGGAGCGGGTGGCCCGCTGCCGATCGACGTTGCCATCGGAGTTGAGAAAGAGGCCAGGGGTGGCCGCCCGGGGCGCCTGCTCGCGGAAGTTGATCGCCACTGCCGTGCCCTTTCCGAGGGATCGCTCCGGGGAGGAGGGGAGGGCCGACACGCATCCCCGAGCTCGGGCCGGAGAGGGGCCCGGCAGCCAGAGCACCAGGAAGCCGCCTCCCCCCAGGTTGCCCGCCTGGGGATGGGTCACGGCCAGGGCAAAGGCGGTGGCCACGGCCCCATCCACGGCGTTGCCCCCAGCCCGAAGCTGGCGTGCCCCCGCCTCCGCGGCGAAACCCTCCTGGGCCACCGCGATGCCGCCGCTGGAGGGAACGGGATGAAACCGCTCCTGTGTCTCCTGCAGGTTGTTGGTGGGGGGAGGGGGCGAACGGTCGGCCCCGGCTGCGGTCAGGGTGTGCAGGAACGCCGGAAGCGATCCCAGCAACAGCCCCAGCGGAAGTGCAAGGGCCTGGCGCATCGTCATCTCAGGCATCTGTTCAGATCTCCACCCCAAACCCGCCACCTCCCGGCGTCGCGATCCGCAGCAGATCTCCAGGGGCCATCTCCACCTGGGCGCAACCGGGCAGGGGTTCCCAGGTGCCGTTCGCTCGCTGGATGGCGTTCTCCCCCACCTGGCCGGGCTCTCCGCCCGCCAGGCCGAAGGGCGGCACCCGACGGGAGCCGGAGAGCAGACAGACGGTCATCGGTGCCAGAAAGCGCAGCCAGCGCTCCATCCCGTCGCCCCCCCGCCAGCGGCCCGCGCCGCCGCTGCCGCGGCGAAGGGCGAAGCGCTCCAGCCTCACCGGGTAGCGCTCCTCCAGGATCTCCACATCGGTGAGACGGGAGTTGGTCATGTGGGTCTGCACGGCGCTGGCGCCGGCAAAGCCCATACCATCCCGATCCAGGCCCGCGCCGGCACCACCGCAGAGGGTTTCGTAGTACTGCCGCTCTCCATCGCCGAAGCTCAGGTTGTTCATCGTGCCCTGGCTGGCCGCCATCACTCCCAGGGCGCCATAGAGGGCGTTGGCCACCGCCTGGGATGTTTCCACATTGCCCGCCACCACCGCCGCCGGCGATTCGGGCCAGAGCAGGGAGCCCCGGGGCACCACCAGCTCGATGGGATCAAAACAGCCGGCGTTGAGCGGTAACGGCTCGGCCACCAGGGTGCGGAACACATACATCACGGCCGCTTTGGTGATCGCCAACGGCGCATTGAGGTTGGTGGGTTGCTGGGCGGAGGTGCCCGTGAAGTCCACCCGCACCCGCCGGCCCTGCCGATCGACGTGGATCGCCACCGAGATGCGGGCGCCGCCATCGAGCTCCACCGTGTGCTGGCCATCGCGCAAGCGCCCGATCACCCCCCGCACGGCCTCGGCCGCCTGCCGCTGGCCGTGGCCCATGTAGGCCAGCACCTCCCGGCGCCCCTCCTCCTTCATGAGCCGGCCCAGCTCCTGCTGCCCCAGCTGGTTGGCGGCCACCTGGGCCTGCAGATCCGCCAGAAATCGTTGCGGATTGCGCACGGGGTAGGGCCCCGCCGCGCAGCGGGCCAACCAGGCCTCCTCGTCCCAGACGCCAGCCACCAGAAGGGGCACGTTGTCGAGCAGGAGGCCCTCCTCCTCGATCCGCCGGCTGGAGGCCGGCATGGAGCCGGGGGTGAGGCCTCCTACATCGGCGTGGTGACCGCGATTGGCGACGAAGGCCACCGGTTCGGAACCATCGCCGCCCCGGTCGTCGAACACCGGGCTGATCACGGTGACATCCGGCAGGTGGGTGCCCCCATGGAAGGGGTCGTTGGCGGCCACCACATCCCCTGGCCCGAGGGGCGCCCGCTCGCCCCGGGCGATGGCCGCCAGCAGGGCGCTGACGCTCTCGCCCATGGACCCCAGATGCACCGGGATGTGGGGTGCATTCGCCACCAGGCGTCCGGCCCGATCGAAGAGGGCGCAGGAGAAATCAAGCCGCTCCCGGATGTTCACCGAGCGACTGCTCTGCTGCAACCGCACCCCCATCTGCTCGGCGATGGCTGTGAAGCGATGGTTGTAGAGCTCCAGGCGCACGGGCTCGGGGCGATCGGATTCGACGGGGGAGGATGGGGAAGCCTCGTTCTCGCCCCCACCCCCGACCGCTTCCGGTTGGAGGGTCTCCAGCAGCAGCTCCCCACCCGGCAACACCCGGGCCTGCCAGCCCGGCTCCAGCACCAGGGTGCCCGTGTCCTCCAGCACCAGGGCCGGCCCTTCCAGCCCCTGGCCCGGCGCCAGCCGGGCGCGCCGCCAGAGGGGCACGGGGATCCAGAGGGGCTGGACGGTCTGGCCCGGGGGCGTGGCGGGATCGGAGAGGCACAGGGGCACCTGCCTCTCGGGGGCGCTGGCCATCCCACGGTCTCCCGCGATGCCATCGCCCCAGGAGGCAACCAGAGGTTCTCCGGGCAGGGGGGCCTGCTGGGTCTGCAGAGTGAGCACCACCCGCTCCAGCACGAGGGCCCCATCGGGGGGGCGATGGCCGAAGCGGCGTTCATGGCTCTCCAGGAAGCTCTGCTTCAGGGAGCCGATCCAGCTCGCCTCATCGCCCTCCAGATCCAGCCCCAGCAGGGCCGATCCCTCCACCTCGAGCACCTGCTCGCTGGCGGCGGTGCGCAGATCCAGCCGCAGAGCCAGCTCAGGCTGCATCCCCGGGGTCAGATCGCCGGAGGCCTCCAGGGCCTTGGTGCCCTCAGTCACCAGCTCCTGCAGGCAGGGTCCCAGAGCCGCCCCCAGCCCGGGCTCGAGGGCCACCCGCAGGCTCCGCTCCCGGAGGAGCTGCTGGGGCGTCAGGCCGATGCCATAGGCGGAGAGCACCCCTGCCAGGGGATGGAGCAACACCCGGCCCACCCCCAGGCGACGGGCCAGGGCGCAGGCATGCTGGCCTCCAGCCCCGCCGAAGCACACCAGCAGGGCCTGGCGGATGTCATGGCCCCGCTGGATCGAGATGCGGCGGATGGCCTCAGCCATGCGCTCCACCGCCACCTGCAAGGCCCCCAGGGCCACCTGCTCAGGCGCCAGGCCGAGCTCCTGGGCCAGCGCGGCAAAGGAGCGCTCCACCGCCTGTGGATCGGCCGGCTGATCGCCACCGGCGCCGAACACGGCTGGCAGGGCCTCCACCGGAAGGCGGCCCAGCAGCAGGTTGGCATCGGTGACCGTCGCCGGCCCGCCGCGCCGATAGCAGGCCGGGCCGGGATCGGCCCCCGCCGAGCGGGGCCCCACCACCAGCCGCCCCTCCACCGCCTGGAGCACGGAGCCCCCACCGGCCGCCACCGTATGGATGGGCAGCATGTCCGCCAGCAGGGGGAGGCCCGCCACCTCCGTGCCGCTGCTGCGCTCCCAGGCCAGCTCACCGCGGGTGGGATCGAAGTGGAACACATCCGTCGAGGTGCCGCCCATGTCGAAGCCCAGCAGGGGCACCGAAGCCCATCCCGCCGCCCGGGCGGCCGCCACCGCCCCCACCATGCCGCCGGCGGGGCCGGAGAGGATCGTGTCCTTGGCCTGCAGCAGGGCCGGCGCCGCCAGCGAACCGCTGGAGCGCATCACCCGCAGCCGCGGCTCCGGCCCCAGATCGGCGCGCACCTGATCGAGGTAGGCCGCCAGCACCGGCGCCACCGCCGCCTCCACCAGGGCGGTGTGGCCGCGGGGCACCAGCCGCGGCTGGCGGCTGAGGCGATGGGAGAGGGCGACGGTACGGAACCCGAAGCGCTCCAGCCAGGCGCCGAGCTTCTGCTCGTGGCTGGGCTGCACGGCGCTGTGCAGCAGCGCCACGGCGCAGCTGCTGTAGCCCTCGGCGCGGGCCTGGTGCAGCTGGGCCGCCAGGGCCTGATCCAGCTGCAGCGGCTCCAGCTCCCGGCCATCGGCGGCGAGGCGCCCCTCCAACTCGATCACCCGCATCGCCAGGGGCTGGGGCCGCTCAATCGCCAGGGCGAAGATGTCGGGGCGGTGCTGATCACCGATCTGCAACAGATCGGCGAAGCCGCGGTTGATCAGCAGCAGCACCGGTTCGCCGTGGTGCTCCAGCAGGGCATTGGTGGCCACGGTGGTGCCCAGCCGCACCTCCTGCACCAGGCCGGCGGGGATCGGCGAACCCGTGGGGCAACCGAGCAGCTCGGCAATCGCCGCCACTGCCGGATCCCCCGGCCGCTCCGGCTGCTGCGAAAGCACCTTGCGCACCTGCAGCCGCCCCCGGGGATCGGCGGCCACCACGTCGGTGAAGGTGCCGCCGCGGTCGATCCAGAACCGCCAGCCGCGGCCCGACGGCCCCTGCTGTGCACCGTGCTGCACCGCCTGCAACCCCTGCACCGCCCGCCACGCCACCGCCGCCGGCAGCGTAGGGGGGCCGGGCCTCAGGATCGCGGGGCCCGGCGCTACCGCAGCGGCATGGGAAGCGGATGGTCCACCGGCTGCACCACCTGCTGCCCGAAGACGTTCTGCACCACGAACAGCAGCACAAAGCCGAGCACCGCCGCCAGCACGGGGGTGGTGACCCAGCCGGAGGCGATGCGCGCCAGCACCCCCCAGCGGATCTGGCGAACGCCGCGGCCGCCCTGCAGCAACCCCAGCCCCAGCACCGCACCGATCACCGCCTGGGAGCTGGAGACCGGCACCAGCGGCAGCGGCGGCAGGCCGAGGCTGGAGAGCGCCACCGCCAGCGGCTCGGAGGAGAACAGAAACAGCACCAGGGCGTTGGCCAGCACCACCACCAGCGCCCCCAGGGGCGAGAGGGTCATCAGGCTGGCGCCGACGGTGGTCATCACCGGGCGCGAATAGGTGAACACGCCGACGGCGATCGCCAGGCCGCCGAGCAGAAACAACTGCTGGGTGCTGCTGATGCTCAGGCCGGCGCCCAGGCTGACGCGGCTGAAGGGCGAGGCGTGCACGAACACCCCCATCACATTGCCGATGTTGTTGGCGCCGAGGCTGTAAGAGCCGAAGATGCCCGCCAAGATCAGCCCCAGCCGCAGACCGGCATCGAGCCGCAGCAGATGGGGCCGGCGCCAGCGAATCCAGAGCACACCGAGCCGGTAGAGCAGCGCCGCAAAGGCGGCCGCCAGCAGCGGGCAGATCACCCAGGTGGCCACGATCCGCCACAGCTGGGTGGTGTCGGTGCGCGAACCGCTGAACCAGTTCCAGCCCACGATCGCGCCCACCACCGCCTGGGTGGAGGACACCGGCAGACCGGCGCGGGTCATGAAGGCCACCGTCAGGGCCGCCGCCAGGGCGGTGGTGAAGGAGCCGGCCAGGGCGTTGACGGCCCCGAGGGCGCCGAGGCCGGCACTGGCGCCGGCGCCGGCGGTGACGGCGCCGAGGATCACGAACAGGCTGCAGAGCAGGGCCGCGGTGGAGAAGCGCAGCATGCGGCTGCCCACCGCCGAACCGAAGACATTGGAAGCGTCGTTGGCGCCGAGCGACCAACCGAGAAACAGACCGCTGGAGAGAAACAGCAGGCTGGTGATCAGGTTGAAGGCGTCGAGTTCAGCCACGGGCCGGGATCAGAGCACCCGCTTGATCGCCAGGATCGAGAGCTCATCGCTGATCTCCTCGGCCAGATCGGCCAGGCCATCAATCGCCGCCAGGGCATCGCGGCCGAGCAGCTTCTGCTCCAGCGGCCGATCGGAGGCGAACAGGGCGCTCTTGAGCCGCAGAGTGATGCCATCCGCCTCGGATTCGTAGACGCGGATGTGATTGATGTGGTCGCGCACCGCATCGGGATTGCGGAACAGGGCACGGGAGCCCTGCACCGCCGCCTCCACGCTCTGGGTCACCACCGCCACCAGCTCCCCCACCTCGCCGGGGGGGCCGGTGATGATCACGGCATTGGCGTACTCGATCAGAAACTCCTGGACGGCGTTCTTGATCGAATCGAGCAGGCCGTAGAGATGGCTGAGCAGACGCAGCACATCACCGCGGAAGTCGGGGATCAGCATCTCGGTGTAGAGGGTGCTGACCACGGCGCGGCGCAGCTCGTTGCAGCGCTCCTTGAGGGCGATCAGCTGCTGCAGCTTGGCTTCCGCCTCCGGGCCGACGCCGCGCTCCAGCAGCAGCGCCATGCCGCGCTGGAAGTAGATACCGCCCTCGGACACCTTGTCGAGGAACTCCTCCAGCCGCGCCTCCAGCAGGCGCGTCTTGGCAAACAGGGCGGGGCTGTGGTTCGCCATGGCGACGGCGGGCCATGGCCGCAGCCTGGCGGCACCGGCGCCGGGGCGCAACCACCGTTCAGCGGTAGTTCTCGAACTGCAGCGGCACGTCGAGATCCGCTTCCTGGGCGCGCAGCAGCTGGATCACCTGCTGCAGATCGTCCTTGCTCTTGCTGGTGATCCGCAGGCTCTCGCCCTGGATCGACACCGTCACCTTCTTGATGCTGTCGCGCACCTGCTTGCTCAGCTTCTTGGCCAGCTCCTGGCTGAGGCCCTTGCGCAGCTTCACCACCTGCTTGACGCGGTTACCGCCGACGGCTTCGGGGTCCTGGAAATCAAAGATCTTCAGGGAGAGGTTGCGCTTGGTGGCCTTCTGCAGCAGCACATCGGCCACCGCCTGCAGGGTCATGTCGCTGGCGGTGGTGATCGTCAGGCTGGTCTCCTCCAGCTCGATCTCGGTACCGGAGTCCTTGAGGTCGTAGCGCTGCACCACATCGCGGCGCACCTGATCGAGGGTG
>JAYKIG010000016.1:0-9069 GCA_035286045.1 Cyanobacteriota bacterium
TGGATCAGCTCTCGGGTGGCGATCCAGCCACAGCAGCACGTGGGTGTCGAGAAGGATCACTCCAGCGCCGACCAAGGGGTGTCGATCGGGGCCAACACATCGCCATGGATCTCCACGCCGGGATGCAGCCCGAAGGGCCCCAGAAGCCGGTTGTCGTAGCTCCAGGGGCGGACCACGTGCGCCACCAGGCTGGAGCGGGCGGGGTGGCCGGGGTGGATCAGCACATTGCGCTCTTCAGGCACGATCACTGAAGGCACGGTCGCGAGCAGCGTGGAGTGGGAGGCCATCCAGCGATCTCCCCAACCGCTGGATGCCGCACCAGCCGGTCTGGCGTCCCAGCCGGGCAAATCCTCAGGGGCCAGGTCCGCGCGCTCTTGCCAATGCACCTCGGGAACGTCGATGGCCACCAGCCAGCGGCGCACGGGCAGACCGGCTACGTGCACCACCGTTTCCAGGCAGGCAAGGGCGATGGTGGTGGAGGCGTACACCACCGGCACCCCGGGCGAATTCCAGCGCCCGGCGGATCGGGCGGAACCGCTGCCGCTGAGATCATCAGCCGCCCAGCTGGGGCACCTGGTGGCAATCCGCCAGATCCGGCGGAGATTGCTCACTGATAGGAGCCGGAGGCCTGGGCACCGATCAGGCGGCTGAGCTGCTCGCGACCATCGGCCGTGTCGAGATAGTTGGCGGCTCGTGCACCGCCGAGGGCTGCCTGGGGCTGCTGCAACCAGCCGGCCAGCCAGGGGCTGGCCTCAAAGCCCTCAGAGTTGCCGCAGTCACGCACCACAGCCTCCGCCTGGCCGATCAGGCGCTGCAGACCCATCAGCCGCTCCGAGTCATCGGGGCTGAGCAGCAGGTTCTGCTGGAGCTTGCGGTTGATTGTGGAGAGCTTCAGGCCGAGCAGCTCGCAGAGGGTGCTTCGGCTCAGGTCCATGGCGGCGGCCAGCGTGCGCAGCCAGTGGGCCGGCACCCCACGGCGCACCAGCGCCATGCGCTCCTCCAGAGGGGCCTCGTACCAGGTAAGTGGTGCGGGGAGGGGTGCCTGCGCTGGCCCAGCTGCTGCATTGGCTGCGGGCGTGGCAAGGGCAACGGCCATGGGAACCGCTCATCTGAGTTTTCACATTAGCTCGATTGAGCATGGTGGGCTCCTGTGGCCGTGATCTTCCCCTCGCCCAAAGCTGGCACCATCAGCTAGCATGATGGCATAAAGTGCAGGCAACCATGGCGGCCCTCAGCGTGCGTGGCCTGAGCGAGGCGCAGTTGGCGAGCCTCAAGCGGGAAGCCCGCCGGCAGGGCATCAGCGTGAATCGCCTGGTGTTACAGCGCCTGGGTGCCGCAGAGGCTGTTTCCTCGGAGGCGGGTGAGGATCCCCTGCTGCGTCTGGCCGGCACCTGGAGTCTGGAGGAAGCGGACGCCTTTGCGGCGGCCATCGCTCCGTTGGAGCAGGTGGACGCTGACCTCTGGAGCTGATCGTTGCGCCCGATCGCGCTCGACACCAACACCTATGCCGGCTTCAAGCGCGGCGATCCGGATTGCATTGAGGTTGTTCTTCGTGCGGAGCAGCTGCTGGTGAGCACCGTGGTGTTGGCGGAGCTGCTGAGTGGCTTTGCCTTCGGGGGCCGGGAGGCGCAGAACCGTGAGGAGTTGCACCTGTTCCTGAATTGCAGACGCGTGGCCATCAAGGAGGTAGGCATGGCGACAGCCGATGCCTACGCCCTGATCTACGCCGCCCTGCGGCGACAAGGTCGGCCGATCCCCACCAACGATCTGTGGATTGCGGCCAGCTGCGTGGAGCATGGAGCCGTGCTGTTCAGCTTGGATGCCCACTTCGATCAGGTGGCCGGCCTGAGACGCATCACCCGCTGGGCAGAGGCCCTGCCTTGAACGCGATGGAAAGCAGAAGTGAAACACAGCCACTGCAATGCGCATTGACAATGAATGACCCACCTCCAGCCAGAGCGCCAGGCGGGGCCTAGGCGTTCCCGGCTCCGTCAGCACTCAGTATGACCCTCGTAATACAGGCAAGGCCCCCCTACTGGTCTCGCTCAAAGCCGGGCGGTCTCCTGGTGATCGAGGGCTTCGGCGGCGGGCCGAGGAACGTGCTGCTCGTCAGATTCCACGAGTTAGGCGTCATCGCCTATGAAGACCGCGAAGAGGTTGAGGACGATTAGAAATTTTTTTGATGTCACAAACGAGTGGTGACGCGGCCCCCGAGAGGGCCTGCGCAGCAAGCGATCCCAAGACCGTTTGCGCACCCCCCTACCTTGGCGAGGGCTGGGTGGCCTTGTCAAGCCAGTGGAAAACGCTAGGGCGCGATCCATCAAGCAGCTGGCCGTTGCGCCCTTGGCGGTGGAGGTGATCTGCATCTCCCGGGTGCGAACATGCCACCATGAACCGCTCCGCCGACTGGCTTCATCAGGGTGTGGAGAAGGCCCTCAAGGCGCTGCATCTGCGGCATGGCCAACAGGTCTGGGGCCATGGACTGGGGCGTTCCTTCCGGGATCTGCCACCGCCCATCGGCGCGGCCCTGGCGGAGACGGTGAGGGATCTGGAGGATCGACTGCGGATCCTGGATGCCCTCTACATACCCACCCTATATCCGGATAGTCTTCCCGATGGAGCGCCGAGCGATCATTTCGGCCGGCTCCAGAGCGACGACGCCCTGATCCATGCCCGTTCGATCGTTGACGCAATCGCTGCTGCGCTGGCCTGAGCCGGAGCTGATCCTGGCCCAGGTGGCGGCTTGGGCGGCGGCTGTGGCAGCGGATCACCCCGGACTTGAGCGAGTGGGTGTGTTCGGCAGCTACGGCCGCGGGGATGCAGGCGTGGGCAGCGATCTCGATCTGCTGCTGATCGACCGCCAGACCGCAGGCCCTCAGCACCAGCGGCTTCTGGCCTGGCCCCTGGCGGACCTGCCCCTGAGCTGCGATGCGCTGGTGCTCACACCCCAGGAGCACGAGGACCTGATGGCCGGTGGTTCGGCCATGGCCGGCGCCTTGTTGAACGAGTGCCGCTGGCTCTGGCCATCCTGATCCCTGGTTCCGTGCTGGTGCCAGCTATTCAGACTGCTGAAGGCTTCAGGGGCCGCGCTTCGCGAGGCAGCTGATGGAGAAAGTAAAAGCCGAAAGGGAATGAAATCCGTTCCGGCAGTCTTGAATAAAGTCTTGAATAGGGAATTCACCAATATCTGGTGATTTTTGACTCCATCAAGGACTCCAAAAGATGGTACTAACGAGTGGTGACGTTTAAGAGCGAATCGTGGTTTCTCAAGGGAGCAGTTTCTGATCAATAGATGGAACTGACATGTGGTCTCACGTCAATAATGGTGTAGTTAAGATCGGTGGAAGCATAGTTTCCAATCAATAGGTGTCACCAACGAGTGGTGACGGCGGCCCCCGAGAGGGCCTGCGCGGCAGGCGATCCGAAGACCGTTTGCGCACCCCCCTACCCTGGCCAGGGCTGAGCGCGGCGTCAAGCCTGTGGAAAACGCTGAGATCCATTGCGCTGCAGGCTTGCGCGCCGATCAACGCAAACACTGGGGTTCTGGGTAATCGGCAAGGGGGTGGGCGGCGATCATGGGGTGGGGGTGTCGGCGAGGCATGCCGCTGCCCAGTGGGGAAGTGGCTCCTGATGCAGGCGCAGGGTTCCTTGACTGAGGGTGACGACTGGCCGGAAAGGATCCTGGGCGGAGGAGTTGTCATAGATCCGCAGGACATCGACAAGCGGCAGGGAAGTCCGCACCTGATGGAGCAGACGGGGAATGCGGGATCTCACCTTCTCGGCAGGAACGTCGTGACCACCCTCGCGGACACGGCATGCGATGCGCGCCAGATTGAGCGCCGGGGACTCCAGATGAATCCACACCATGATGATCTGATAGCCGAGAGCCTTTGCCTGAGCGATGAAGTCGATCTTGGAAGGGTGCGAATAGACCGTTTCAAAGCAGAAGCTCACTCCTTCCTGCAGGAGCTCGAACCGTTGACGTTCCGCCAGTTGGGCGGCTTCATAGCTGTGGGCTTCGGGATCCTCTGGAAACACGATCCGGGCCAACAGATCGGCATTCACAAAGGGCAAACCCAGGGGCTCGAGGGCCAGCCGGTAGAAGGTGCTCTTGCCAGAGCCATTGCCGCCCACGAGTATCCACAACTGGGGTCGCTCGCTCAAGGGGCAAGGGGATCGCAGGGGCGGAACACTCCATCCTCAAACATGCCGATGGTTTGGCGGCCATCACTGCTGATCCGCTCCAGCAAGCCGGGATGGGAGACGGACGCCTGGTAGCGAACCTGGGCTGTGGTGACGGAAGCGGCGAGGGTTCCGTTGTCGCGGGCTTTCTCCAGAGAGGCAAAGACAGACTCGGGATCGACGGCGGCCGCCCGTATGGGTTCGACATGGAGGCGTGCCAGGCCTGATTTCACCGCCAGAAGCTGCTCAGGGTCGAGCAGCCCGGCCACGTTGCGACCGAGGGAAGCCCAGTACTCCACCTGTTGGGCTGCACTGCGCTGATGCAGCGCACCGACAAGGGCCGCGCTGCGCATCAGCTCATCCTGAAGCCGCACCGGGGAAGGGGATTTGGGCATGGACAACGCTGATGCGTCAAGACCCAGACTGTAGCAGTCTGCTACGAGCTTGTGGAGCCGTGTTTTGGCGCGGCGGGCTTGGCCGTTGGCGCTAACCTGGACAGTAGTCCTGTACAGCGACCATGACCATCGAGACGACCTACACCGCGGCCCGAGACCAGCTCAAGGCCCTGATGGACCGGGTGGTGGAGGATCGGGAGGTTGTGATGGTGCGGCGCCGTCAGGGTGGTGATGTGGCCCTGGTAGCGGCCGATGAGCTGGAGGGGCTGCTGGAGACGGCGCACCTCCTGCGCTCACCGCGCAATGCGGCACGCCTTCTCGCCGCCCTCGAACGCGCCAAGGCCGAAACCCTGCCTGCACACCCCCTTGAGGAGCTGGAAGCCTGGCTTGAACCATGAGCACGCGGCGGGAAGCGGTCTGCCATCCAGAGTTTCTGGATGACCTGCAGCACTGGATCGCAACCGACCAACGCACCGCCCGGCGCCTGTTGGAGTTGATGCGTGCCGTGTTGCGCGATCCCTTCACCGGCATCGGCAAACCCGAGCCTCTGAAATACCTGGGCGCTGGCGTGTGGTCGCGCCGCATCACCCAGGAGCACCGCTGTGTGTATCTCGTGAGGGCAGACCGAGTGGAGTTTCTGCAGGGGCGCTATCACTATTGAGATGGGGCCTGGGGTGCAGGCCGGATCCAGATTCACTCTGACAACCTCCACCTCTGTAGAAAGCCCATCACGCAAACGCGGCGGCAATACGGCGTCGGGGTGATGGGAGTTCTGGCCTGTTTCGAATCAATCGGTGTCACTAAGGAGTGGTGTCATCAATTTTGCCGTTTGTATCGATCAGCTCCTTAAAGTTTCCAATCAATAGGTGTCACCAACGAGTGGTGACAACGGGTTGTTTTTTTGTGGGCCTAAACAGCTCTCTCAAAGTTTCCAATCAATAGGTGTCACCAACGAGTGGTGACCAAAATCACGCGCCGCCGTGCTGATCAAATGGTGTCTTAGTTTCCAATCAATAGGTGTCACCAACGAGTGGTGACTGTTGTAGTGCCCTTTTAAAAAAAGAAGGCTCTACAGTTGTTTCCAATCAATAGGTGTCACCAACGAGTGGTGACGCCGATTGAGTTTGCAATTTGGGTGAACTCCCTCGATACGAGTTTCCAATCAATAGGTGTCACCAACGAGTGGTGACAGTGCCCCTTAGAGTAACGCGAGAAGCGATTGGAGTGGTTTCCAATCAATAGGTGTCACCAACGAGTGGTGACCCGATGGGAAGGGCAGGGAGGCACGGTGGGACTCGGCAGCAGTTTCCAATCAATAGGTGTCACCAACGAGTGGTGACCCGGATGCGTCCCTCCAGCACGTCGGCCCGAGGCCGGCAGAGCTCGTAGATGGTGGGAGGGCTCATGGAGACGGCGGAACGGCCCTGGCGAGCCAGGGTGCTCGAGGGTGTCGAGCTCCATCCTGACCTTTCAGCAGGCCTTGGTCACCCCCCTGCGCCGCAGGTACGTGAACCGCAACATGCTACGCAACAAGTATGCGATTCCTGCATAAACGCCTGGCACGTCCATGGCTCTCACAGTGACCTGCATCTGTGACTGGGTAGGACAAGTGGTCCATTGCTTAGTGGAATTCATGGGAATAGCCGACACGTGTTGATAACCGGAGCTACCTGCTTAAGGATGGGGCAGGGACCGGTGTGAATCGGCAAAGATTTCCGGCTGGACCGCACTCCCGTCGGCCCCACTGGCGACGGGGCCACTGACCCACCGTGCTGCATGGCGAGAAGCGACAGAGCCCGCGGATGCAGTGCTTCCAGCCGGTGTACGTGGGGCTCAGCTGATTGTTCTTCAACCGGTGTTGAGTGGGTTGAGGTCATCTCACGCTGCTGTCCCCTCATCGGCATCGACGCCGACTCTGAGCGAACACGGCTCATCCAGCAGAGCCCCATCCCCCCGGGCCACGGCCCGGAAGGCGCGGCGCTGGATCACCCGCAGTGTTGCCTTGGCTGCTGTGGGGGCCTGCAGATCCTCCGGCAGCAGCAGCCACAACTGCTCTTGCATGAACAGCCCATCGGCCACCGGAACCAGGCCCTGCTCCTGCCACCAGCTCCTGGGGGCCAGGGCCGGGCAGATCGGCACCGCCACAGGCCGCAGGTGCAGCTGCTCCAGCCAGGCCTGGGGGTCCTGCCAGACCCGCGAGGCGCGCTCCAGGTCGTCAAAGCAGGGTTCGAGCAGCCCATGCAGCAGCGGCATGGCCTGGGCAGCGGGGAGCAACACCTGCTCCTCCCAAACCTCAGCCCAACGTTGATGGGCCACCAGCTGCAGCGGTAAGGTCCCCAGCGGCAGCACCTTCACCCCCGTCCAGTGCGGCAGCTCACCGGCTCCCAACCATCGGTTGTGGCAGAGGGAGGAAACGATCGCCCCGTCGAGCACCCCCTGGGCCACAAGCGTTGCCAAGTCGCCGGCGGGGTGGAAGCAGGGCGGCACCTGCAACACCCCGGGGAGCCCAGCAAGCAGCGACTGGTGCAAAGCATCGCTGGCCAGCCGCAGCCGGCCGTCTTCTAGGCGATGGGCCCGGCTGGCCAGACGCAGGAAGCGCAGGCTGCTGCTCAACCCCCAGCGGCACACCTTGCGGGGGCCACGTTCGGGTTGGAGGCGGAACTGCTCGGCCAGCTCCCAGTAGCTGCGGCTCACCGTGGTCTGGTGCATCGACAGGGAGCGGGCAGCACGCATCTGGCTGCCGCTGACTTCCATCAGATCGAGCACGTGCAGGTTCAGCAGCATCTCGGGCGGCCTGTAGGCCTTGCGCCGCCGCCGCGCGGGTGGCACAACGGCAGCAGATCGCTGGAAGGACACGGCAGTGTGGCAGCAGGACGGGGCAATCAGCCTTGCTCCTTTCCCCGTCCCGTCCACCCTTCCCCCCGCGAAGAACCCAGCCCGCTGAAACCCCCTGCCAGCACTGAGCTCGCTGCTCCGGTTGGTTGGGGGCTGTTGCCGCCGGCCGCCAGGGCCAGCAACCTGCAGGAATGGAGCCCCTGCGCTGTCACCTGCTGATCGGCCCGCCCGCCAGTGGCAAGAGCACTACTGCCGCGGCCCTCGCCCCTTTGCTTGCAGGGCCTGAGGGGCAGCCGGCGGTGGTGCTCTCGACCGATGCGATCCGCGCCGAAGTGTTCGGTGATCCGGCGGTGCACGGGCCCTGGCCGTCGATCCAACAGCGGCTGCATGAACGGTTGATCGGTGCGGTGGCGGCCGGCATGCCCGTGATCGTGGATGCCACCCATGCCGAGCGGCCCTGGCGGCTGGCGATCACCCAGCACCTGGCCTTGCCGCGGCCGGTGGAGTGGATCGGCTGGTGGCTGTTCACACCGCTGAGCACGTGCCTGCGCTGGAACGCCAAGCGGGAGCGGCCCGTGCCCACACCGGTGATTCGGCGCATGGCCGCCAGCCTGGCTGATGAGGCCTTCGGGCCGGGCAGGGCGGAGGGCTTTGCCTCGGTGGTGGCCGTGCAGCCCACCCATCAGGGCGATCTCACCGGCTTCCTGCGCAGTGAGCTCTCCCGCCTCACCAGGCGCATCAGCGCCGCCTGCAACCGGCAGCAGCAGCTGCAGCAGCACGGCCATTCCCGCCTGCTGGATCTCGAGCGGCTGCTCTACCTGCTCAAGCTGCTGGCTGATCATCCCGATCTGGCAACGACCGACCAGGGCAGCCGCGAGGCCCTGGAAACCCTCGTCTCACCCCTGCCCGGGGGTGATTTGGCCGAGCGGGCGGCAGCGCTGCTGCGCACGCTCCATGGGGTCTGCTACGGCGATGCCGATGCCGTGCGCCGCGATCTGGCCTGGCTGGAGGGCCAGGGGTTCTTCTCCGCCACCGCCGTGACCACGGCCATTCAGCCCCTGCCACTGCTGGAGGCCTTTGGTGGCGATCAGGCTCCCCGCAGCGGCGGCGTCCATGGCGGCCATCCGCCGATGGCTGATGCGGCGGTGTTCGTGCGGGTGATGACGTTGCTGCGCCATCTGCTGCAGACGCCCTTCGACCGGCCGGCAGACGGGCCGGGGGCGATGGCCATGCAACGCCACCTGCTGGAGCGCCTGGCTGAGATCCCCGGCGGCCATGGCCCCGGTGAGCTGGCGACGCTGCGCAAGGACATCGAGAAGACGCTGACCCCCTATGGCTTTCGGCCGCACCACGACAACCCGCGCCATGGCTACTGCCTCGGCACCGCCCTGCTGTCTGCGCCGCGGCTGGTGGAGATCCACGGGGTGGTCCAGCACGTGGCCCAGCGACTGGGAGATCCGACAGCGCTGGATCTGCTGCGTGAGCTGGAGGAACGCCTGGCCTGGGGCGGCATCGCGGTGACGGCCGCGGCGCCGCTGCGCACCGTTCTCGATGGCGCCCATCCCGGTGCGGAGAGCCTGAATCGGGGCACGCTGGCGGAAGCGGGCCAGGCCGAACAGATCGAGACGGCGATCCTGGAGCACCGGCGCGTGCGCCT